>JAQBPE010000141.1 GCA_028287685.1 Cyanobacteria bacterium RYN_339
TCGTCAACAAGTTCCCGGTCGTCTCCACCAACTTCCAGGGCGGCGGCAACGGCGGCGCGGCGATCGCCACCGAAACGGTCGACTTCAAGGACATCGGCGAGAAGCTGGTTGTCACGCCCCGCATCGACACCAACGGCTATGTGACGCTGGAAATCGAGCCGACCATCTCCGTCCGCGGCAAGGACGTCATCGTGAACCGGAACGCGGTGCCCGAGATCAACGAGCGCTACGTGAAGACGAAGATGCGCGTGGCGGATGGCGAGACGGTCGTCATCGGCGGCTTGATCCGCCGCAACACCAACCGCGCCATCTCGAAGTTCCCGGTGTTGGGCGACCTGCCGGTGCTGGGCTTCATGTTCCGCCAGGAAGCCACCTCCAACGACGAGACCGAGGTCATCATCATGGTGACCCCCCACATCACCAACGGCGAGAAGCCGACCTCGTAGCACTGATATACGGGTCGGATGACGCCGACCCCCGCCACCAGCACCCCCCGTCGAGCCTGGCTCGCGGCTCTGGCGCTGGTGGTTTTGCTGTTGGGCCTGGCCTTCCACGAAGGCTTGGCAGGCAAGGCCAGCATCGATGGCCGGGCGCGGCTGGCCTACGAGGACTACCTCTACCACGACGCGGCTCCGCTACCTCCCACGCTGACTTTCACCGACCCCACGCCGGAGGTGCAGATCGCGCCCTGGAACGCCTGGTCCGGCCGCTGGCTTCGGCAAGGCGTGCTGCCGCTGTGGCAGTCGGAGAACGGGCTGGGGTCGCCCCTGTTCGCTAACGGCCAGAGCCCGCTCTTCAACCCATTGAAGTGGCCCACGGTGCTGGCTTTCGGGTCGGGGAGCCAGGCAACGGCCTGGTACCTGGTGTTGCGTCTCCTGCTGGCCACGGTCGGGGCCCTGCTCCTGGCAGGGTCGTTGGGGCTGGGCGCGCCGGCCGGGGCGCTGTTGGCTCTGGCGTACGCGCTGTCGGCCAGCCTGACCTACCGACTTCCCTACCAGGACGTCTGCATCATGCTGCCCTGGCTGCTCTACGCGGGCCAGCGGCTGGCCAGCGACCCCGGTCCGCGGACGATGGCCGGGCTGGCGCTCGTTACCGGCTTGGCGGGGCTGACCGAGCACCCGGAGACCGCCATCATCATGGCCGGCGCCGCGTACGTCGCCAGCTTCGCTGCCCGGCCGAGCAGCGCCCGTTGGCTGGTTGGCGCGGCCCTGCTGGGTGCCGGCGTGGCGGCGGTTGCGGTGCTCCCCTTCGCCGCCTTCGTGCGCGAGGGGACCAGTTACCTGTTCGACCCCAAGGGCGACTTCATGCGGCGCGATTCGGCCGGTTGGGGCTTTGGGGTGGCCGCGTGGACGTTGGTGGCTCACCTGTTCTCGGCAACGGCGGACGCGAACGTCGTGCGATTCAACTCGTTCGTGGGCACGCTCGCGCTGGCGTGCGCGGCCTTTGGGTGGCGGGCGGGGCCGGTGCGGCGCATGGCCCTGACCCTCGCGGCTTGCGCGCTGGTGATTTTCTTGGTCTGTCCACCCAGCACGCCGTTCGCTGGGTTGCCGTTCACGCTCAAGGCCTATTACGCCACGCCCCTGGTTACGATGGCGCTGGCCTTGCTCGGGGCTGCCGGCCTGGAAGCCTTGGAGGCGGCCGATGCCACGGCGTGGAAGCGCGTGGCCATGTTGTGCGCGGCGATCGCCGTCATCGGCCTGCGCGGCGGCCTGCCTCCCGCCTGGGGCGCGCCCGGCGACCACCGGGCGGCGACGATCGCCGCGGTGGTGCTGGCCCTGCTCTGGTTGACCAACCCCGAGACGCTGCGCTGGCGCACCTGGCTGCTGGTGGGCGTGGCCGGCGCCGAGTTGGCCTTCGGGGCGCGCCTGGCCGCTCCCCCGGCCACGGCGTTCGACTACCCCAATACCCCCGTGACCGCCTTCCTGAAAGCCCAGCCGGGCCCGTTCCGCTATGCCAGCGGCGGCATGATCCTGCTGGCGGACACCAACCAGGTGCACGGGCTGGATTCCCTTGAACATGTCGACGCCTTCCATGGCCGCCGGTACGCCCAGTACATGCGCGCCCTCAACGCCGACGCCGGCGGCGCCACCAACTTCGAGCTGCTGCACGCGACCTTCCAGCCGGACTTGCTGGACCTCGTCAACGTGCGCTACCTCCTGGCCGCGCGGGGCACCCGCCAGGGCGATCGGTTGGAGGCGCGGCTGCGCCAGGAGCCCCTGCACTTCATGCCGGTGCTGGCCGACCAGAACGTGCAGGTCTACGAGAACCGCCAGGTCGAGCCCCGCGCCCGGGTCCTGTATGCCGCGGACCACGCGCCGGACGCCGCGGCCCGGCTGGTGGCCGCACCCACGCGCTGGCACGACCACGTGTTGCTGGAGGGTCCCACCGACCTCGGCCAGGACGAAGCGCCCACGCCCACCACGGCCACCATCGTGGCCCGCACCCCCAGCAGCCTGACGGTGGAAGCCGCGGCCAAGGCGCCCGGTTGGCTGGTGGTGTCCGAAGGCGTTTACCCGGGCTGGAGCGCCACCGTGGATGGTCAGCCGGCCGCGGTCGAAGCGGCGGACCTGGCGTTCAGGGCGGTGAAGCTGGCGCCCGGCGCCCACCGCGTCACCTTCCGCTATGCCCCGCCGGAACTGCCCTTGGCTGCTGCCATCACGCTGGCGGCGCTCCTGGCCTGCCTCCTGCTGCTGTTCGGCCGTCGGGGTGCTATAATCGACGGTTCTTGGTCCAACCCCGAACGGAGGCAAACATGACCCAGGTCGACGCAGACGTGATGGAGAAGGTGGTTTCGCTGGCGAAGCGCCGCGGCCTGATCTTCCCGAGCAGCGAGATCTATGGCGGCCTGGGCAGCACCTGGGACTACGGCCCGCTGGGCGTGTTGCTGAAGAACAACGTCAAGGCCGCCTGGTGGCGCGCCGTCGTGCAGCAGCGCCAGGACATGGTCGGCATGGACGCGGCCATCCTGATGCACCCCGAGGCCTGGCGCGCCAGCGGCCACATCGAGACCTTCCATGACCCGCTGGTCGACGACAAGCAGACCCAACAGCGCTACCGCGCCGACCACCTGATCGAGCAGTTGCTGCGCGAGCTGGCCGACGGCACGCCTTCGCCGCTGGTCCGCAAGGGCCACGAGGCCGCCATCGCGGAGTCCGCGACCTGGATCCGGGCCAACTCCGTCGAAGCGCTCCTGAAAGACAAGGCGCGCACCACGGAGCTGTTCTCCCACATGCAGGCGCCCTCCGGCGGCGAGCTGACGGAGCCGCGGAACTTCAACCTGATGTTCAAGACCTTCCTCGGCCCGGTGGAAGACTCCGCCGCGGTGGTGTACCTGCGCCCGGAGACGGCCCAGGGCATCTTCGTGAACTTCAAGAGCGTGCAAATCGCCACGCGCAAGAAGCCACCGTTTGGCATTGCCCAGATCGGCAAGAGCTTCCGCAACGAGATCACGCCCGGCAACTTCACCTTCCGCACGCGCGAGTTCGAGCAGATGGAAATCGAGTTCTTCTGCCCGCCCGCGGAGGCCGACAAGTGGTTCGACCACTGGGTGGAAGAGCGCTACCGCTGGTACACCGACCTCGGCATGAAGCCCGAGAACATCCGCCGCCGCCCGCATGGCTCGGACGAATTGGCCCACTACGCGCGCGGCTGCCAGGACTTCGAGTACCGCTTCCCGTTCGGCTGGAGCGAGCTCGAGGGCGTCGCCAACCGCACGGACTTCGACCTGACGCAGCACGAGAAGTTCTCCGGTAAGGACCTCAAGTACTTCGAGGAGGAGGCCAAGCTGGCCTACGTGCCCTACGTGATCGAGCCGTCGGCCGGCGCCGATCGCGCGACCCTGGCCTTCCTGGTCGACAGCTACGCCGAGGAGACGGACGACAAGGGCGAGACCCGCGTCGTGCTGCGCCTGCACCCGATGCTCGCGCCCTTCAAGGTCGCCGTGCTGCCGCTTTCCAAGAAGCCCGAGCTCTCGGCCCCCGCGCGTGCCCTGGCGGACCACCTGGCGAGCTTCTGGAACGTCGACTACGACGAGACCCAGTCGATCGGCAAGCGCTACCGCCGCCAGGACGAGGTGGGCACGCCCTTCTGCGTGACACTCGACTTCGACTCGCTCAACGACCACAGCGTGACGGTGCGCGAGCGCGACGGCATGACCCAGGTACGCTTGAAGGTCGAGGAGCTGGTGCCCTGGCTGCAGGCCCGCCTGCAGTGGCCCAACGCGGCTACTTCGATGCCGGCGATTTTCCAGGCTGCGGCGGGTGCTCCCGCTGGGAGTGCCTGAGCTCGTCGTGCTCCGAGAGAAGCTGTAAGAAGGTGTCCGAGGTGGGGTACCACGTCTTGAGGAAGGCCGCGTAGGCCTTGTTGTCCTCGAGGTGGTTCTCCTTCCTCCATGCGGCCAACCGGGTGGTTTCGTCCCAGCTGGCCGGCCCCACCGCCAGGTGGCGCCGGTACCAGGTGTAATCGACCTGCTGGGCCGTCAGCAACGGGTAGAACCACACCGCCCAGGCCAGCGTGAGGCCCAGGTAGGCGCCCACGGCCGCCCGCGCCGGCAGCCGCCAACGGTCCGGCGCTTCCCAGGCCTTGACGAGCGCATCGGCGATCAGCAAGCACAGGAAGGGCACGACCTCGAACATGTAGTGGAGGTAGTTGATGGGCGACCGCGCGGCCGCCCACACCAGCCACAGCCCCAGCGCCATGACCACCAGCGCGAGCACTTCCCGCCGCTTCCGCACCAGGCCCTGGTGCAACCCGTAGGCCAACACCGGCAGCATCGCCCACCAAATGAGGCCGTTGCCGATGGCCCAGATACCGATGTATTGGGTTGTGTTGGAGGTTGGGCTGATGAAGAACCAGGCCGGCGACAGCATGAACGGCCAGGTATACCAGCGCGAGTAGTCCGGGTTGGGCACGCCCAGGAGCTTGTGAGAGTTCACCGCGAACTTGTGCACGCGGACCAGGTAGTCCGCCGAGTGCAGGCTGAATACCTTGCCCAAGTCGTGGTGCGTGGCCATCCACACCTGGGGGAAGAAGGTCGAGAGGTAGATGAGCACAGGCAGCACGGCCATCGCGGCAAAGCCGAAGGCCCACCAGCGGCCCCATTCCCGGAGGCTGGCCCGCTTGCCGCCCAGGTACGCCCACACCAGCAGCACGCACAAGCTGCCGCCCACCAGCGCCGTCCAGCGGCTCGCGCCACCCAGGCCCAGGCCCGCCCCGGCCAGGAAGAGCCAGCGCGGGTCCTGGCGCTTGATGGAGAGCCACGTGCCTAGCGTGCACAACAGCAGGAAGCACATGCCGTAGATGTTGGTCATGGCCGTCCGGCTCAGGACCAGGAACAGGCTGTCCATCGCCAAGAGGGCCATCGCCAGCGTCGCGCGGCGCCGATCGTCGAACATCGCGATGCCCAACAGGTAGATCAGGCCCAGACTACAAATGCCGGCCACGACAGATGGTGTGCGGATGGCGAAGGCGATGGGGCTCCAGGCCTCCGTCGCTTCTTGGAACCGCCCGCCGTACCAGAATAAATAGCTGGCAGCCATGAACAGCTTCGAAAGTGGCGGATGGGTCTGCTCGTGGGGCACATGGCCTTCCACGAACTCCTGCGCTGCCAGGGCCGTGTAAATCTCGTCGAAGACGGGCTTGGACGGATAGCCGAGGTGCGGCGATGCGATCAACGCGAAGACGACGAGGATCGGCAGCCAGGCCCATTTGAAGAGGTTCGTCACAGGCGCATCATACCCTCAATGGGGGCGCACGACGTGCGCCAACTGCAAGCGGCCGTTGAGCGGCACCGGCCCAATTTGCATGGCCACGTCGGCCTGCACCAGCCCCACCCGCGGGGCCATCCACAACGTCATGGTCGTTTGCACGCCCTCGTTGCGGTACCGGATGCGCTTGCAGCCCGCGAAGGTGCCGGCCGGCACCGTGACGGCCTCCGTGGCCTCGACTTCGGCCCGCCCCGTGCCCTCGCCCGTCGCCACGTCCCAGGGCCCGTGGCCTTCGAGGCGCGTGGGCATGAACAGCGTCACCTTGTCCGGCGGGTCCTTCTCGAACAGCCCGATCCAGCCGGCCTCGCGGGTGAAGACGTAGATGTCGCGGCGCGTGCGGCCGAAGTAGGTGCTCTGCACGCCCACGCGGGCGATCGTGCGCTCGCCCACGCGCCAGGCGCCCACGACGGAGAACGCCGCGGCGCCGGTGAAGGGGCCGTTGCCGCCGAGGCCGAACTTGGCGGCATAGTCGTAGCGGGCGCCGGCTTGCAGCGGGAAGACGTCATCCGGCGGGCCGGCCAGCACCGCGACGGCGCCCGGCGGGAGTGACGGTGGCGCGAGTTGTTGGAACTCCTGGCCCTGGTCGAAGCAGCCGGCCAACAGAAGCGCTGCAGCCGCCACGAGCGCACGCACGCCGCTAGCGCGGTTCCACGATCAACTTGATCGCGGTGCGTTCCTCGCCATCGATGGTGATATCGATGAAGGCCGGCACGCAAACCAGGTCCAGCCCGCTCGGCGCGACGTAGCCGCGCGCAATCGCAATCGCTTTGATGGCCTGGTTAATCGCGCCGGCGCCAATCGCCTGCATCTCCGCCCGGCCACGTTCCCTGAGCACACCCGCCAACGCCCCCGCGACCGAACTTGGGTTCGACTTTGCGGACACTTTGAGGACTTCCATGGCGGACCTCCCTGGGGTGAAGACTTCGATGCGTGCTGCGATGGCCCAAAAAGGCGCGATGATGTGTATTCGGCTATTCTAGCCCACTGCTACCTGTAGTTCAAGCGTTCGATGCTGATCGCACGTCCGGTCTCGACCTCGATGCGCACCCGCACGGCGTTGAACTGGGCCGGTCCCTCGGCCACTTCCAGCCGACACGGCAGCTGCGTGACCATCTTGCGGACGGCGCCCTCCACCTTCATGCCGATGACGGAGTGGATGGGCCCGGTCATGCCGGCGTCCGTCAGGAAGGCCGTGCCACCGGGCAGGATGCACTCGTCGGCCGTCTGGACGTGGGTGTGGGTGCCGACGACGGCGGAGACGCGGCCGTCCAGGTGGTAAGCCAGGCCGCGCTTCTCCGCGGTGGCCTCCGCGTGGACGTCCACGAAGATCACGCGGGTCTCGCCGCCGATGGCCGCGATCGCCTTGTCGACGGCGCGGAAGGGACAGTCCATGGGGGCCATGAAGGCGCGGCCCATGACGTTGATCACGCCGACCGGGATGCCGTCCACGTCCGCCACGGTGAACCCGGTGCCGGGCGTCCCTTCCGGGAAGTTGAGCGGCCGTATCAGGCGGTCCGCCTCGCTGATGAAGTCGAAGATCTCGGACTTGTCCCAGGCATGGTTGCCCAGCGTGACGACGCCAACGCCCATGTCGAGCAGCTCGTGGTAGATGGCTTCGGTGAGGCCGAAGCCGCCCGCGCTGTTCTCGCCGTTCGCGATAATCAGGTCCGGCTGGTTCTCCTGGCGCATCCGCTCCAGCGTCCGGGCCGTCATCTCGCGCCCGGGGCGGCCCACGATGTCACCGATGAAGAGGAGGTCCAGCTCCGACTTCACCGCGCGCTACTTCGCGTACTCGGTGGATCGCGTCTCGCGGACCACCGTGACCTTGATCTGGCCCGGATACTCCAGCTCCGTCTCGATCTTCTTCGCGATGTCGCGCGCCAGCTTGGCGGAGCCGATGTCGTCAATCACCTGGGGCTGGACCACGATGCGGATTTCCCGGCCGGCCTGCACGGCGTAGGAGCGCTCCACGCCTTCGAAGGAGCGGGCGATCTTCTCCAGCTTCTCCAGGCGCTTGATGTAGATGTCGATGGTGTCGCGGCGGGCGCCGGGGCGAGCGGCGGAGATGGCGTCGGCCACCTGCACCAGCACGGCCTCGATCGTTTCCTGGGGCACGTCGAGGTGGTGCGCGGCGACCGCGTTGACCACCTTGGGGGCCTCGCCGTAGCGGCGGATCAAGTCGCCGCCCACCAGCGCGTGCGGGCCCTCCACCTCGTGGGAGAGCGCCTTGCCGATGTCATGCAGCAGGCCGGCACGGCGGGCCAGCTGGATGTCGCCGCCCAGCTCCGCGGCCATCGAGGCGGCGATGTGGGCCACCTCCACGGAGTGGCTCAAGACGTTCTGGCCGTACGAGGTGCGGTAGCGCAGACGCCCCAACACGCGCACCAC
>JAQBPE010000142.1 GCA_028287685.1 Cyanobacteria bacterium RYN_339
CAGGAGGCAACACCGCCGGCGGCGCCAGCGGCGGCGGGGGCGGGAGCGGCGGCATGGCGGGTGGCGGCGGGGGCACGGGCGCCATCACCGGCGGCGGCGGCACCTGCGGGTAGTAAGGTGGCTGCGGCGCGGGCGACATGGGCGGGACCAAGCGCTGGTACGTGTCCGGCAACGCCCAGGGGGCGACCGGATCGATCACGCCGGGGATGCGCTGGGTCACGGCAGCAGAAGACGACGCGCCGCCGACGGGCACGTTCGTCCCCCACCGCGGCATCGCGGTCAGGGCCATATTTAACTCCTCCAAAACTCCACCACCATCATGCACCAGCCGACCGGGCATCCGGGTTTTCATCCCGTTAAAGTCTGGTGAAATATCAGCGCGTTAACACCGCCGGGCAAGCATGGGTATAAGGACTTGGGGGCAGAGGGGAATTGCGCTTGCGTACACGTCTCGTTTGGATGGCATTCACGGGCGCCTTGGTGGTCGTCGCGCCGGGCTGCGCCGCGGATTCCGGCCTGGCTGCCCGGCTGGGCGCCTCGTTTGGGTTGGCCCGCACGGAGCTGGCCGCGCCCGTGGTGGTGCCTGCGGCGGCGGCGATCGCCCCCGAAACGCGCACCGTGACCACCCCCGTCGCGGCCCCTCCCGCCCCGGTTGCCCCTCCCGAGCCGGTGAAGGTCGCGTCCTCCTCCGGCGGCGGCGGCGCGGTCTACTCCTCCTCCGGCGGTGGCAGCGTCGCCCCGGCGCCCGTGGAAACCACGTTGACCGTCTCGCTGGCCGGCTTCCTGGAACGCTTCCAGCCCCTGCCGGGCCACTACCAATTGCAGAGCGTCGGCAGCAACGTCGACCACCTCGTGATCGTGGTGCACCAGACGGGGCAGCCCGATCAGACCCAGACCGTGCTGGGCAGCAGCATCAAGTACGACGGCACCGCCAAGGTGACCTTCACGGGCCTGGCCGACGGCAGCTCCACCGTCGAGATCACGGCCTACGACGCGGCCGGCAACGTGGTCGGTAACGCGGCCCAGAACGCGCTGGTGGCCCCGGGCAAGGCCAACCAGGTCGACACCTCCGTCAACCTAGGCCACAACGAGATCCTGACGGTCACCACCCCCTTGGAAGACGGCGCCGCCACGGGCGCGGCCACGCCGGTAGCGACCGGCACCCAATTGGACAGCTACTGGGGAGGTGCCAAGCTGGCCGCCGGCCCCGCCGGCTCCGTCATCGTGCAGACACCGTTTTTCATGCAGCAGCCGAACATCCAATTGTCCTTCCAGTACATGATCCGCCAGGTCAACCCCTCGGGCACGACGACCGCGGGGGTCTTCGGCGGGTTTGCCGGCATAGTCGCCAGCGTCAACGACGTGGTGTACGCGCCGGCCTCCAACAGGGTGTGGATGTGCAACCGGAACACGCTCTACTGGCCGCTCGGCGGCGACAAGACGCTGATGAAGTTCCAGGCGACGGGCGTTACGGCGGCCGCCAACGGCGATGGCTTGTTCTCCACCGCGACCGGCGTCGTGCGCGTCAAGCCCGACGGCACCCAGACGCCCACGGGCATTCCCAAGGTCGCCACGCTGGCGGCGGACGCCTCCGACGCCGTGTGGGCCACCTCGCGTGCCACGGCCAGCGGCCCGTTGGACGCGTCGGTCAAGAAGTACGACCAGGCCGGCACGGTCCTCGCCACCGCGACCCTGCCCCACACGCCCGACGTCCTGATGGTGGATGGCCAGGGCAACCTGTGGGTGATGGACGGCAAGTTCTCCCGGGGCTTCCTGCCCACCACGCCCGGCACCGCCTTGACGAAGATCGCCCCGGACGGCACGGTCGTGGGCACGTACCCGGTTGCCGGCCGTCAGATGGCCGCCGATGCCGCGGGCAACGTTTGGATCAGCGGCCCGGTCTTGACCAAGGTCTCGCCCACCGGCGCCGTGCTCGGCACCTTCCCGATCGACAGCGCCGGCGTGGCCGTCGCGACCGACGGCATCATCTGGGTCACCGGCACCAAGACGCGCAAGCTCTACAAGCTAGCCCCTTAACGCGGCGATCCCGTGTGGGCCGTCATCCACTTCCCCGTGATCGAGGTCGCGGAGGCCTGGAGCTCCCGCGGGGTGCCTTCGAAAATCACCTGGCCGCCCTTGGTGCCGCCATCCGGGCCCATGTCGATCACCCAGTCCGCGTTGCGCACCACGTCGAGGTTGTGCTCGATCACCACCACCGTGTTGCCCGCGTCCACCAGCCGGTCCATGATGGCCAGCAAGTGGCCGATGTCGGCCATGTGCAGGCCCGTGGTGGGCTCGTCCAACACGTAGATGCTGCCCTTCTTGTGCAACTCGCTGGCCAGCTTGATGCGCTGGCACTCGCCGCCCGAGAGCGTGCTCAGCGGCTGGCCCAACGTCATGTAGGCCAGGCCCACGTCGTTCATAGCCTGGAGCTTCTTCACGATGTCCTTCTGCTTGAAGTGACCCAGCGCCTCGTCCACGCTCATGGCCAGCACGTCGGAGATGCTCTTGCCGTCCAATTGATGGGCCAGCACCTCGTCTTTGAAGCGACGGCCCTGGCAGGCCTCGCAAGGGGTCTTCACGGCATCGAGGAAGGCGAGGTCCGTGTAGATCACGCCAAGGCCCTTGCAGGCCTCACAGGCGCCCTTGGAATTGAAGGAGAACAGGCTGGCGTCCACCTTGTTGGCGGAGGCGAAGGCCTTGCGGAGGTCGTCCATCACGCCGGTGTAGGTGGCGGGCGTGGAACGGCTGTTGGCGCCCACGGCGGCCTGGTCGATCACGACGGCGCCGGGGTGTTGCTGCAAGAAGGCCTGGTGGATCAGCGAGCTCTTGCCGGAGCCGGCCACGCCGGTGATGGCCGTCAGCACGCCCAGCGGGATGTCCACGCTGACGTCGCGCACGTTGTTCGCGCGGGCGTTGCGGATGGGCAGCTTGCCCTTGGGCTTGCGCACCTCCGGCTTGAAGGGCAGCTGTTGGCCCAGGTGCTTCGCGGTCAGCGTGTCCGACTTCAAGAGCCCCGCGAAGGGCCCCTCGTACATGATCCGCCCGCCGGCTGCGCCGGCTCGCGGCCCCATGTCCACCACGTGGTCGGCGATGCGGATGACCTCCGGGTCATGCTCCACCACGATCACGGTGTTGCCCTTGTCGCGCAGTTGCACCAGCAGCTCGGTCAACCGATGGACGTCACGCGGGTGCAGGCCCACGCTCGGCTCGTCGAAGATGTAGGTCACGTCCACCAGGCTGCTGCTCAGGTGTTTGACCACCTTCACGCGCTGGGACTCGCCGCCGGAGAGCGTGTCCGTCTCGCGGTCGAGGCTCAGGTAGCCCAGCCCGATGTCGACCATCGCGCCCAGCCGCTCGCCCAGCGTCTTCACCATCGGGGCGGCCACGGGGTCGGTGATGCCCTGGATCACCGGCAGGAGGTCTTCCACGCCCAGGCCGGCCAGCTCCGCGATGTTCTTGCCGCCGATCTTGCAGCCCAGGGCCGCCTGGCTCAGGCGGGTGCCCTTGCAAAGCAGGCAAGGCGCCATCTTGAGGAAGGGCGCCACGGCCTTCTGGGTGCGCGGCGACAGGGTCTTGATGTCGCGCTTGATGTAGGACTTCGTGAACTTCTCGATCACGCCCATGTAGGTGGCGTTCATCTCGCCCTGGCCGATCGCCAGCTTGTACTTCCGGGGCGGCGAGTACAGCAGCAGCTCCAGCTCCTCCGGCGTGAAGTCGCGCAGCTTCTTGTCGTTGTCGAAGAAGCCGCTGCTGGCGTACATGCCTTGCTCCCAGGTGGCGAAGACCGGCACCTGCACGGCGCCCTCGTTCAGCGACTTGTCCAGGTCCAGGAAGTCGTCCGCCACCACGCCCAGCATCTGGCCACGCCCTTCGCAGTCCGGGCACATGCCCAGCGGGTCGTTGAAGGAGAAGGCGTGTGCCGGGCCGATTTGCGGCTGGCCCACGCGCGAGAACAGCAGGCGCAGCACCGTGTAGATGTCCGTGATCGTGCCAACCGTGGAGTGCGAGCCGCCGCCCATCTTCTTCTGGTCCACCACCACGGCCAGGCTCAGGTTCTCGATCGCGTCGGCGTCTGGCTGGGGGTACTTCGGCAGGAAGTTCCGGATGAACATCGAGAAGTTTTCGAAGAGCTGCCGCTGGGCCTCCGTGGCGATCGTGTCGAAGACGATCGACGACTTGCCGGAGCCGGACACGCCCGTGAAGATCGTGATTTGGCGCTTGGGGATGGTGAGCGAGACGTTCTGGAGGTTGTTCTCGCGGGCGCCGCGGATGGCAATGGCTTCTGGCATGCCGGACACTATACCGTGGGGGCAGGTCAGCTTTCCAGGGCAGCCGGGAGCTCGAACCAGAACGACGAGCCCACGTTCAGCTCGCTCATGACGCCCATCGTGCCGCCCATGGCTTCGACCAGGGAACGGGCGATCGACAGCCCCAGGCCCGTACCGCCTTGCTGGCGGGTGTTGGTGGAGTCCACCTGGTGGAAGGCGCGGAAGACGCGCTCCACCTCCTCGGGGGAAATGCCGATGCCGGAATCTTCGACGCGCGTCAGCACCCGGCCGGCGGGCGTCAGCTCCACGTAAAGCTGGATCTTCCCGCCCTCGGGCGTGAACTTGATGGCGTTCGAGAGCAGGTTCCGCAGCACTTGGTGGAGGCGGTCGGCATCGGCCATCACGTCGGGCGTTGGTCCCGCGGGCGGCACGAGCGTCAGCCGCTTATAGTCCAAGCCCGGCTGGCTGGCCGCGACCAACGAAGCGATCAGGGCCGCGTAATCCACCGTGGCGACCCTGACGTCCAGTTTCCCGGCCTGGAGCTTGTTGGCGTCCAACAGCTCTTCGATGATGGACTCGAGCCGGTCGGAACCTTCCAACACCTTGTTCATGGCGCCGCGTTGTGTGACGTTCAGCGGCCCGAGCGTTTCATCGGCGACCAGCGACGAGAACCCGGTGATGAAGTTCAAGGGGGTGCGGAGCTCGTGGCTGATGATGCCGATGAACTGGTTGCGCATCTGGTCCAGGTGGTGGAGCTCCTGGTTGGACGCGGTCAGGGCGGCGGTCACCTCGCGGGCAGCGGCCAGGGCCGCGCTGGAACGCTCCATTTGGTGGTTCTTGTGCTCCAGCAACCGGTAGGCATCGCCGTGGGCGATGCCATAGGCCATCATGGCTTCCAGCAACACGCTGAAGGCCTCCATGACTTGGGACTTGGCCAAGTTCGGCAACTCGTCCAGCGCCAGCATGTGCGCTTCCAGCAGCACTTCCGGTGGGACCTGTTGGGCCTGGAAGGCCTTGCCCACCTCGTAGGCGGCCAGCAGCGCTACTTCGTTTCGCTTCTTCAAGTACGACTTCAGGGCCGCCACGTACCTGGCATGGAGGAGCGACTTGGTCGCGGTGCTCACGGGGCCTCCTTCACGATCAGGAGCAACTGATCGTCGTAGTCCTTGCCGTGCTCGTGGGCCAGTTGGCGTGCCAGCGCTTGAGGATCGCGGTGTCGTGCCTCTGGCTTCAGCTCGAACCGATCGGAGATGCCGTCCGTGTGGACCACCAACAGGTCGCCGGCCTGGTAGGGGAAGGTCTCCGTCGTGAACTTCCGGACCCGCTCGCCCAATACACCGTAAGCGGGGCAGGGACGCTGGACCTTCCCCGAGGTGATCAGGCGGGCCTCCACGTTGCCGACGCCGGCATGGATCATGGTGCCCTGCTCGGCCTCCAAGCGGACGAACGAGGCTGCCGCGCCGCAGGTGCCCTTCAGCCGCTGGTGACAGGCCTGGATGAGGTCCAATGGGGGCAACCCGGGCTGCTCCTCGACGCAGGCCAGCAGCGCCTTCGTCGCGTCGCTGGCGGACACCCCGTGGCCCAAGCCGTCGCTCACGACGACCAGCACGAAGGTGTCGCCCTGGTACACCAGGTGGCCGTCACCGCAGACCAGCTCCCCGACGGCCGGGTGGCGGACGTGGCCTTGGATCAAGTCAGCCACTTTTCCACCTCCACTCGCGTGCCGACGCCGGGCTCGGACCAGATGTCGAAGCGATCGACATGCTCCCGCACGGCGCCCAGGCCGTCGCCGAAGCTGCCGGCGGTAGAGAAGCCATCGCGCATCGCATCCCCCAGGTTGGCGATACCGGGTCCCTTGTCGGAAGCGACGATCGCGACGCCCCGCCGGCCGTCCTTCTCGAGGCGCGAGATCAGCAGCTTCCCCCCCCGCGCGTGCTTCACGAGGTTGCTTGCCAGCTCCGCCACGGCCAGCTCGATGCGCGCCAGATCCTCCACCGAGAAGGGCAGGCGGGCGGCGAACTGCTTGGCCTGTTGGCGGGCCATGACCACGTCGTCGAGGTGGCGGATCGACAAATCCAACGCCTGCATCACTTCCACTTGCAGGCGCGGATGTAGAGCCCGCCTCCCTCTCGGTTGTGGATCTCGAACTCGTCCATCAGACGCTTCGACCCGGGCAGGCCGGCGCCCAACCCCTTGCCGGAGGTATAGCCTTGCACCATGGCCTGATCCATGTCCGCGATACCCGGTCCCTCGTCCTCGAAGACCAGCTCGATGCCTTGGCGGTTGGCCGTCGCCAGCTCATGGATGGTCAGGCTGCCCCGCACGCCATAGATCACGATGTTGCGGGCCAGCTCGGAGATGGCCGTGGTGATGCGCACCTGTTCGATCATGGAGAAGCCCATGCGCGCCGCGAACGCCCGGCCCTGTTGCCTCGCCGTGATGACGTCGGTGTCGCCGTTGATCAAGATGGGCAGGCTAGAGCTCGTCATTCGCGGCCCGCAGCGCACGCAGGACCTCCAAGCCGCACTCCAGGTCTCGGGCCGTCGGCACCCGGTCGAGCTGCAGCCCGAGGTCCATCAAGACGATCGCAATGGTCGGCGACATCCCGACCACCACGGTGGCCGTGCCCATCAGTGCCGCCATGCGCGCGATGTCGTTGAGCACGCGGGCCATGAAGGAGTCCACGAACTCTAACGCGGAGATGTCGAGGATCAGGCCGCTGCAAGACGTACGCTCGATCCGGGCCAGGATCTCGGATTGCAGCTCGACCACCACCTGGTCGTAGAGGTCACCCTGGACCGGCACGATCAGGGTCGGGCCGATCCGGAGGATGGGGATGTTGGTGGCCATGAGGTTACGCTTCTCGCTTGCCCACGCTGATGCGCAGTTCGCGGAAGGCCAGTTGGAGGCCGGCTTGCAAGCTGGCCTTGGTAGTCAGCTGGCCGAGGTCCACGCCCAACTGCACCAGGGTCTGGGCGATCACGGGGTTGATGCCCGTGATGATGCTCTTGGTGCCCAGCAGGCGGACGGCTTCGACCGTGCGCATCAGGCGGTTGGCGACCTGGGTGTCGACCACGGGCACGCCGGTGATGTCGATGATCACGATTTCCGCGTTCAGGGCCAACACCGCGTCCAACAGGCGCTCCATGATGTCCTTGGCGCGCACGGAGTCAACGGCGCCCACCAGCGGCAGGGCGATGATCCCGTCCCAGACCTTGATCACGGGCGTAGACAGCTCCATGATCGCCTGGGCCTGGCCCTTGATCAGCCGTTCGCGCGTGGTGACGTAGCTCTCGAAGGTGTACAAGCCCATCTGGTCGACCATCAAGCCCACTTGCCAGCTCCAGGTCACCAGCGCGTCGCCCTGATAGTTCTGCTTCAAGACCGCGAAGAAGGCCTCCTTGAGCGAGTACACGAAGGTGGCGGTCTCCGACGGCGTGAAGCCGCGCTCCGCGAAGTTGGCGGAGAGCACGTCCAGCACGCGGCGGACGCCGGCGAACTCCTCCGCCTCGATGTCGTCGACCTTGCCGGCTGCCAGGCTCACCATGGCCTCGGTTAGCAAGTTCTTGGTGATGCGATCTTGCTCGCCGGCCGCCAAGGCCTTGCTGACGCGGCCGCCCTTGGTTTCCAGGCGCACGCGCCAATCGGCCAGGATGGCGGGCTCGTTGGCCTTCATGAGCGTAACAAGTTCTTGCATGGGCACCTCGGGGTTGGAAGCCACCCTGCGAAGCGGCCTTGGTTGTCGCTGCCGGCTGGGGAGCCCGGTGAACATTCCATTATCTTAACATAAATCTATATTTATCAAGGCTAACGGCGCGACCGGACGGGCTTTGCGCTCGAAATGCCATTTCGTTACGATGTTCGAAAGTGGAAAGGAGCCCACCGATGAAGCATCGCATCTTGCTGGCCCTGGCGCTTACTGGTTGCGGCGTGGCGCCCTACGTCGGCCCGGAGCGGATGACGGACGCCCCGTCCCCCCGTTCCGTGGTCCAGGTCCACTTCAAGGACCGGGCCACGTTGGACCACCTTTCCCAGCGCGGGGTGGACCTGTTCGAGAACGTTGACGCCGCGCGCGGCACGGTCGGCGCCACCCTGACGCCCGAGACCCAACTCGTTTTGAAAGACCTGGCCGTCGACTTCGACGTGATGGTGCCGACCCTGGCCGAAGCCGGCCTGCCGGACGGCTACCTGACGCTCGACCAACTTGCTGCCGATCTCAAGGCGATCGCCGCCGCCCACCCCACCATCGCCCGCGCGGTGGAACTGGGCAAGTCGCTGGAGGGACGACCGATCCTCGCGCTTGAAATCACCTCCAAGCCCGGCCAGGGCCTGCCCGCGGTGCGCATCGGGGCGGGCCAGCACGCCCGCGAGCTGCCGCCGGTGGAGCTGGCCAACCGCTTCATGCACCAGCTGGTGGATGGCTACGGGAAGGACGCCAAGCTCACGGCCCTGGTGGATACGCGCGACACCTGGATCGTGCCGGTCGTGAACCCGGACGGCCGCGCCAAGGTGGAGGCCGGCAAGTCGATGTGGCGCAAGAACACCCGCCAATTGGCCCAGGGCGCCCAGGGCGTGGACACCAACCGCAACTGCGACAGCCACTGGGCGAGCGGCAACAGCTCGCCATTCTCCGAGGCCTACCGCGGCACCGCGCCCTTCAGCGAGCCGGAATCGCGCGCGATGCGGGACCTCTGCAGCAAGCAACGCTTCAAGGTCTCGCTCGATATGCACAACTTCGGCGGCATGGTGCTGTGGCCCCCGGGCCACACCGCCACCCCCAGCAAGGACGAGCCGGCCTTCAAGGCGATCGGCTCCAAGCTGGCCGACCACCTGGGCTACAAGGCCGGCACCATCGCGACGACGATCTACGTGACGGACGGCGATCTCGCCAGCTGGGAGTACGAGAAGTTCGGCACGCTGGCGTTCGCGGCGGAGCTGGACGACGGCGCCTTCGGGCCGGCCCACGAGCGGGTCGAGAAGGACTGGCAGGCGTGGTCACCGAACCTGGTGGCCCTGGTCGAGGCCGCGAAGCCTGCTCCTTGACAATAGTTTCACATGAAACTATATTCGGGAGATGCATCCCTTGATGAGCGCCTTCTTCGGCTGCCAGCGCCAGATCATGGCGACGCTGATGCGGGATCTCGACAGCCAGAACCTGGCCCGGGACGAGTTCGACGTGTTGGTCGTGTTGGGCAAGGCCGGGGCCAAACCTTGTAACGAGCTGGCCCGCGAAACTATGCGCCCTAACCCAACCCTGACGCGGACCCTGGCCCGCATGGAGGAGCGTGGGCTGCTGCGCTCGGAGAAAGGGGCGACCGATGCCCGGCAGAAGTTCGTTTCGTTGACGCCGCAAGGCCAGGCCACCTACGAACGGGCCTTCTTCCCCCACCTCCTCCTCGTCGACCGTTGCATCGACCACCTGACCCCCCTCGAGCAAGCCGATTTGGGTCGGTTGCTGCACAAGCTCGCCGCGGGGTTCACCGGGGCCGAGCGGGACGGAGTACCGCATGACTAAGATCGGCATCGTCATCAGCACCACGCGCGACGCACGCTTCGCGGACAAGCCCGCGGCCTGGCTCTTGGCGCTGGCCCAGGCGCGCGGCGACTTCGAGTACGAGCTCGTGGACCTGCGCGACCACCCGCTGCCCTTCTTCTACGAGGCTGCCAGCAGCATGGCGACGCCCAGCGAAGATCCGGAGGGGCAGCGCTGGGAGCGGCGTGTGGCGGAGTTCGACGGCTTCATCTTCGTGACGGCGGAGTACAACCATGGCCCGTCGGCGGCCATGAAGAACGCGCTGGACTACGCCTACCCGGCCTGGAACCGGAAGCCGGTGGCCTTCTTCGGCTATGGCGGCGTCGGCGCGGCCCGCGCGGTGGAGCAACTGCGGCTGGTCGCGAGCGCGCTGGAGATGATGACCGTGCCCTTCGGGGTGCACCTCCAGGGCGGCGACTTCATGGCGGCCTGGAAGGGTGGCAAGCCCCTCGAGGACTTCCCCCAGCTCGTGCCGGCGGCGAACCGGATGCTGGACCAGCTGGCCTGGTGGGTGCGCACGCTGAACGCCGGACGCTACGCGCCGGTTTAGATGGCGGCCAACAGCCCGTAGACGCTGTAGCCCGTGAGGTAGGGCAGCGTGTAAGAGGGGAACGCCGCTGCGATGCGCTTCGCCACCTCCGCTTGGTGGGCCGCCGCGTGCCGCCCCGCCAGCTCGCCTGCGGGCAAGGCTTGGGCATAAGCCCGGGCGATTTCGCGGACGCGGCGCAGGTAGGCCTGCTCGTCCGCTACGGCGCGAGCCACCGGCGCAGCCTCACCCCGCCCGCCGTAAGCGGTGGTGCCGGGGAAGGCCTTGAGCTCGTCCAGCGCGGCCAGCCAGGCGTCCACGTCGAGGCGGGGCTTGCCTGCCACGATGCCGCCTTCCAGCCAGGCATGAGCCTGGTGGTGCACCAGGTCGCCGACGACCAGCGCGCGGGCGGCAGGGATCGCCGCCACGGTCTGCGTGCTGGCGACGCCGGCGTGGCGCAAGACCGACAACCGGACCGCGCCGCCGGCCAGCTCGCACGTCGACTCGAAGGTGCGGTCGACCTTGGGCAGGGCGGGGTAGGTGGCGGCGGTGAACAGCTTGGCGACGTCCACGAAGTAGGCCTTCTTGTAGGCGTGCACGCCGGGCATGGCCGCCGCCGTGGCGCGGCTCGCCACCACCTGCGCGCCGATCGCCTGGAAGGCCGTGGCACCGTTGAACTTGTCCGGGTTGGGGTGCGTGATCACCAGCGTCGTGATGGGCGAGCGAGTGGCCGCCCGGATGCCGGCAATCAGCTGCTGCGCCAGCGCGGGCGTGAACTGCGCGTCGAAGACGATCACCTCGCGGCCGGTGTCGTACCAGAAGCTGTGGGTATCGAAGCCCGCGGCGTCGGAGGTGAAGGCGTGCAGCGACTTGGTGGCGGCCGCGACGGGCTGGGCTGCCTGGATGGGGGCCGCGACGGGCGCGCGGCCACAACCGGTGGCGGCGAGGGCGATAGCGAGGGCGGCAAGGCGGCGGGCGAACAAGGGAGGCGTCCTTTCGGGAACTCGACTGGGAACGAGTCCATTGTCACGCGTTGCCGAAGACTGCGCGACCGA
>JAQBPE010000152.1 GCA_028287685.1 Cyanobacteria bacterium RYN_339
GGCGTGGCCGGCCTGGCGGCCGCCGAGGCCCTGACCCGCGCCGGCGTGCCCTTCACCCTTTTCGAAGGCGCCAGCCGCGGCGGCGGCCGCATCCGCACCGGCCAGGGCCTGTTCGGCACCGGCCTGAGCACGGAGTTGGGCGCGGAGTTCATCGACTCCTCGCACGTCCGCATCCGCAAGCTGGCGCAAGAGCTGGGCCTGCCGCTGCTGGACACCTGGCAGACCACCAAGTTGAGGACGGAGACTTACGTCTTCAAGGGCCAACGCTACGACGACCTGGCCGTGGCGCGCGCGATCCAACCCTATCTGCCGCGCTTCGCGCGGGACAAGGCATCGCTGGGCAAGATCCACTACCAACACCCCGGCGCCTGGACCGCCTTCGACCGCATCAGCATCTCGGATTACCTCGACCAGCTCGGCATGTCCGGCTGGATCCGCAGCTTCATCGAGAGCGCCTACCTCGCGGAGTTCGGCCTGGAGGTGGGCGAGCAATCGGCCCTGAACCTGGTGGACCTGATCGGCACCAAGCTGGTGGACGGCGAGTTCTCCATCATCGGCGACAGCGACGAGCGTTACAAGATCCGCGGCGGCAACCAGCGGCTGGTGGACGCCCTGGCCGCCCGCCACCAGGCGATGACCAAGCTGGGCCACCGGCTCGAGGCCCTGGCGCCCAGCGGCAGCGGCTACCGCCTGACCTTCGCCCAGGCCGACGGCCCGAGCGTGGAGGTGGAGGCACCGTTCGTGATCCTGGCGTTGCCGTTCTCCACCCTGCGCGACGTCGCCATCAGCGTGCCGCTGCCGCAGGCCAAGCAGCGGGCGATCAAGGAGATCGGCTACGGCACCAACGCCAAGCTGATCCTGGGCTTCAAGCGCCGCGTCTGGCAAGACACTGGGTTCCAGGGCGGCTTCGTTTCCGACGGGATCTTGCCCAACGGCTGGGACAGCAGCCTGTACCAGGGTGGCGACGCCGGCTCGCTGACGCTGTTCATGGGCGGCAAGCTGGGCCCCGAGCTCGGCCAGGGAACGCCCCTGGCCCAGGCCACGCGCCGCATGGCCGGGCTGGAGCAGATCTTCGCTGGCGCGGGTGCGGCGTTCACCGGCAAGGTGGAGCGCGCCGATTGGCCCGGCAACCCCTGGGCGCGCGGCAGCTACGCCTGCTACAAGGTCGGGCAGTGCCAGGCCTTCCGCGGCGCGGAGTCCGAGCCCGTGGGCGGACTGTACTTCGCGGGCGAACACTGCGCTGGCGAGAACCAGGGCTTCATGGAAGGCGCGATCGAGAGCGCCCAGGTGGCCGCGGCCGCCGTGGCGAAGGCGCTCAGTCCACTACGTAGCCGAGGCGCTTGAGGTCGGCGCGGTCCTTGCGCCAGTTCTTCAGCACCTTGACCCACAGTTCCAAGTAAACCTTCTCGCCGACCTGCTTCTCGATCTGCTCGCGCGCTGCCTGGCCCACCGCCTTGAGGCGGGAGCCGCCGTCGCCGATGACGATGCCCTTCTGGCTGTCGCGCTCGACGAAGATGTTCGCCGAGATGAAGACGGGCTTGCGGCTCTCGTCGAACTGCTCGATCTGCACCGCCACGGCGTGCGGGATCTCTTCGGAGGTCTGCCGCAAGATCTGCTCGCGGATCAGCTCGCCGGCGAGCGTGCGCAGCGTCTGGTCCGTGGGGACGTCCTCGTCGTAGTACTTCGGGCCCTCCGGCAAGCGCGCCACGATATGCTCCATCAGCATCTTGATGTTGCGGCCCGTGCGCGCGGAGAGCGGCACCACGGCGTCGAAGTCGTAGAGCTCCTTGTAGCTCTGGAAGATGCGCTCCGGGATCTGCTTGACCCGGTCGGCCTTGTTCAGGGCCAGGATCGTGGGCTTGGAGCTGCCCTTGAGCAGCTCCGCGATGAACTGGTCGCCACGGCCGGCCATCTCCTGGCAATCCACCAGCAAGACGCGCAGGTCCACCTCCGCCAACGCGTCCGTGGCCGTCTTGACGATCGACTCGCCCAACAGGTGGTGCGGCTTGTGGATGCCGGGCGTGTCCACGAAGACGATTTGCGAGTCGGGCCGGGTGACGACGGCGTGAATCTTGTGGCGGGTGGTCTGGGGCTTGTCGCTCGTGATGGCGACCTTCTGGCCCACCAACTTGTTGACCAAGGTGGACTTGCCCACGTTGGGGCGGCCGACGATCGCGGCGAAACCGGAGTGGAAGGCCATTACTTCACTTTCAATCTGGTGGCGTCGAAGCAGTGCGGGAGCAGCTCATGCAGCTTCGTGACGCGGACGCCGCTGCCCTCGCGGAAGATCACGTCCATGTCGGGGTTGAACTCCGCAAGCACCTGGCGGCAGGCGCCGCAAGGCCAGCAAGGCTCGTCGTTGGCGTGTTGCACGATGGCGATCGCCGAGAAGCGTTGGTGCCCGGATACCACCGCGCTGAAGATGGCGGTGCGCTCGGCGCAGTTGGTGAGGCCGTACGAGACGTTCTCGACGTTGCAGCCCGGGAACACCGTGCCATCATCGGCCACGAGGGCCGCGCCCACGTGGAACTTGGAATAGGGCACGTAGGCGTTCTTGGCGGCCTGGTCGGCGATGTCCAGGAGGGCGGCGTAGTCGATCGTCATGTCAGGCGTTGACCTCCTGGGCGTGGGGCGCCAATTGCCGCTCGCCGGCGGCGCGCACGAGCCCGCTGAACAGCGGGTGCGGCCGGGTCGGGCGGCTCTTGAACTCCGGGTGGTATTGGCAGGCGATGTAGTAGGGGTGGTCCGGCAGCTCCACGATCTCGACCAACCGCCCGTCGGGACTGGTCCCGGAGACCACCAGGCCCGTCTCTTCCAGCTTCTGGCGGTAGAGGTTGTTGACCTCGTAGCGGTGACGGTGACGCTCCGTGATGACGTCCTCGCCATAGAGTTGGCGCGCCAGCGTGTTGGGCACCAGGTGGCAAGGCTGCGCCCCCAAGCGCATGGTGCCGCCCAGGTCCGCGACATCCTTTTGTTCGGGCAGCAAGTCGATCACGGGGTACGGCGTGGCCGGGTCGATTTCCGACGAGTTGGCGTTGCCGAAGCCCGCCTGCGAGCGCGCCCACTCGATCACCACGCACTGCATGCCCAGGCACAACCCCAGGAACGGGATGCGGTTCTCGCGCGCGTACTGCACGGCCTTGATCTTGCCCTCCACGCCGCGGCCGCCGAAGCCGCCCGGCACGATGATGCCGTCCACGTCGGCCAGGTATTGCTCCGGGCCGTTGGCCTCCACCTCCTCGTCGGAGTGGACCCACTTGATCTCCACGTCCATCTGCTGGTTGGCCGCCGCCAGCCGCAGGCTCTCGATCACGGAGAGGTAGGCGTCGGACAGCACCACGTACTTGCCCACGATGGCCACCTTGATGGTCTTGGTGGGCGTCCGCAGCTTCTCCACGAAGTCCTCCCAGCCGTCGCGGCTAGGCGCGGTGGCCTTGCCCGCGAGGCCCAGGCGCTGGATCACCTCGTGGGCCAGCCCTTCCTTCTCGAGCATGCCGGGGACCTCGTAAATGTACTTGGCGTCCCGGCTGGCGATCACGGCTTCCTTGTCGACGTCGGTGAAGAGCGAAAGCTTCTCGCGCATGGCGTCGGGGAAGCCGGTCTCCGTGCGGCACACCAGGATGTCCGGGCTGATGCCGATGGAGCGCAACTCCTTGATGGAGTGCTGGGTAGGCTTGGTCTTGTGCTCGCCGGCCGCCTTGATGTAAGGCAACAGCGTCACGTGGCAGTACAGCACGTTGCCCTTGCCGGCGTCCTTCTTGAACTGGCGGATCGCCTCCAAGAAGGGCAGGCTCTCGATGTCGCCCACGGTGCCGCCGATCTCGACAATCACCACGTCCGCCTTGGAGCGGTCGCCGGCGCGGTGGATGGCGTCCTTGATTTCGTTGGTGACGTGCGGGATCACCTGCACCGTGCCGGACAGGTAGTCGCCGCGCCGCTCCTTGTTGAGCACCGACCAATAGATCTTGCCGGCGGTCACGCTGTTCTCGCGGCTCAGGTCGGTGTTGGTGAAGCGCTCGTAGTGGCCGAGGTCCAGGTCGGTCTCCGCCCCGTCCTCCGTCACGTAGACCTCGCCATGTTGGTATGGGCTCATGGTGCCGGGGTCGACGTTGAGGTAGGGGTCGAGCTTCTGGATCGAGACGGACAGGCCGCGGATCGCCAACAGGCGCCCCAGCGAGGCGGCAACGATGCCCTTGCCGATCGAGCTGACGACGCCGCCGGTGATGAAGACGTACTTGGTGGCCACGGGATCCTTCTTCTAGCGACGATGCGCAGCGCTAGTTTACCACCAGTTTCCGCTTGATCGCGTCGAGTTGCCCGTCGAAGTCCTTGCTTAAGCTCCGCCAGACGCCCACGGTCTTGACCACGGACGGGCCGGCAAGCGAGGCGGCGTCCAGCTTGCCCATGGCCACCGCTGCCAAGGCGGCCTCCGCGCGGGCCACCGCCTCCGCGGCATCGGCGCCGCTCAGGCGGTCCAGCGTGGCCTGGTCGGCCTTGACGTATTGGTCCAGCACGTAGCCCACCACATGCGTGCCCACGCCCTCGAGCACCAGCTCCTGGGTGGCGCCATCCGGCACCAGCCCCACCAGCCGGCCGGCCTCTCCGGGGAGCTCCAGGCGTGCCAGCAGGTTGTGACCTCCAGGCACCTTGGTGAACGCGAAGCGCCCCTCTTCGTCGGTCTGGGCCTCGTCGTACACCGTCGCGAAGGCGGCGTCCACGAGTTGGACCTTGAAGCCGATGGCGGCCTTCTGGCCGCTTGCCAGCAAGGTGAACTTCGTCTTCCCGACGATTTGCCCGCCGTTGTTGGCGAGCACCGTCCCGCCGTTGGTGCCGGCCATCTGGCCGGCGTTGTTGGCGATGATCCCCACCCCATGCTCGCTCAGGATGCCGGCGCCCGCGCCGGTCAGCAGGCCGACGGGCAGGCTGGCGCGCCCCATGAGCATGGGCGCCGAGCGGGTGGCCGTCAGCACCGGCTCCAGGCGCGTCGCCGTCAGCCGGGCGTGGCCCGGGGCGCTGCACCCGGCCAGGACGACGGCGGTGATGGCGAGGCAAGCTCTCATTCGCATGGCCATCTCACTTCGGGATGTTGTTGAAGACCTTGACCGCCACGTCGTGCAACAGCGCCCC
This sequence comes from Cyanobacteria bacterium RYN_339, assembly GCA_028287685.1. Classification (GTDB taxonomy): domain Bacteria; phylum Cyanobacteriota; class Sericytochromatia; order S15B-MN24; family JAQBPE01; genus JAQBPE01. Next base: position 5,128 of record JAQBPE010000152.1, read on the forward strand.
GGCAGACAGCAAGGCAACGGCGCGTCGGGCGGCTGAAGGGCGCAAGGGCGGGCTCCGTTCGCTAGGTCCATCCCGCCGACGTCCGCGCGGGTATAGAAGGCTCGTTTGCACCTTACCCGATGAGGACCCCATGAAACCCATCCTGGCCACCCTGCTTGTGTTGTCCGCCGCCCTACCCGCCCGGGCCGCTGACGCCCCCGCCAAGCCCGTCAAGACCGAATACGCCGTGACCACCGTGATCCACGCGCCCGCGGACAAGATTTGGGGCATCCTGACCGACACGCCCAAGTACCCCCAGTGGGCGATGGGCGTCAGCAACATCGAGGGCAAGGTCGGCAAGGACGAACACATCGTGGTGCACGTGAAGTTCGCCGAGGAACAAGCCTTTAATTTGACCGTGACCGACTTCCAACCTAACAAGCAAATGGTCTGGACCGGCGGCATGCCGCTGGGGTTGTTCAAGGCGGAGCGCACCTACAAGCTGACGCCGCTCGCCGACGGCTACGTGCAGTTCGACATGCGCGAGGCCTTTACCGGGCCGATGGCAGGCATGATCGCGCCGTCGATGCCGGACCTCCAGCCGATGTTCGACGCCTTCGGGTCGGGCTTGAAGAAGCGGGCCGAGGCGGGTTAGGGCTTCTCGAAGCCCAGGCCCAGCTGGTCCAGGTCCAGCGGCATGGTTTGGCGGCGCCACACGCGGATCCCGGCCGCTCGGCGCTGCTCGACGTGCTCGACGCGCATGCGGATGCCGTCGTAGGTGACCTCTTCGCCCTGGGTGGGCGCACGGCCCAGCAGGCCGACCACGAAGCCGCCGATGGTGGCGAAGTCGTCTTCGGGCAGCTTCACGCCTAGCAAATCGGCCACGTCGCCCACATGGACCTTGCCCTCGACGATCAGCGAGCCATCCGGTTGGGGCTGGATGGCGGGACGCGCATCGGGGTCGTGCTCGTCTTGGATTTCGCCCACGATCTCTTCGAGGATGTCTTCGATCGTGATGAGGCCGGCGGTGCCGCCGAACTCGTCGAGCACGATCGCCATGTGCACGCGCTCCGTGCGCATGTCCTTGAGCAACTCGTCGACCTTCTTGGTCTCCGGCACGTGGTACGCCGGGCGGATGGTCTGGGGCGGGATGTACTCCGGGCGCTCGTGGCTGCGCAACAGGCCCAGCAAGTCCTTCACGTAGAGCACGCCCACGATGTTGTCGCTGGAGTCCTGGAAGACCGGGATGCGCGAATGGCCTCGTTCGACAGCCACGTTCAGCGCGTCGTCGAAGCTGACGTCCACCGGCAGGCAGACCATGTGGATGCGCGGGACCATGATCTCGTGGGCGGCCGTGTCAGACAGGCCGATCACGGAGGCGATCATCTCCGTTTCTTCCTTCTCGAGGCCGCCCTGCTCTTGCACGTCCGCCAGCAGTTGGCGCAGTTCCTCGTCCGCGATCAACGGCAGGTGCACCCGCTGTTGCGTGCGGAAGACCACGTTGAAGAGCTGCACATAGACCCGCGTGACGCTGGTCAGCAGCAACACCGGCAACGACAACAACCGCACCGCCAGCCCCAGCGGGCGGGCGATCATCAGCGCATAGCGGTCCGCGTTCTGGGCCCCGAAGGTGCGCGGGATGATCTCGCCCAACAGCACCACCAGCACCACCATAGACGCCATCGTGAGGGCGGCCGAACGGATCGGATGGCCGGGCACCAGGCTTAATGCAAGATAGGCCATCATCACGGTCGCGATGATGATCAGGGCGTTTTCCGCCAGCAGGATCGTGCCCGCCAGGCGCTCGCGCTTCTGGATCAGCCGCTGGAGCAGCTGGGCGTTGGCCTTGCCTTGCTCGGCCAAGGTGCGGACGCGCACCTTGCTCAGTGCGATGATGGACGCCTCCGCGCTTGCGAAGAAGGCGATCCCGGCAAGGGCCAACGCGATCAGAAGCGCTGCCTTGCCCGGGTCTATACCAGAGACGTCCATGTAGCTCCTAGAGGGAAACTTCTTCCGACCCAGGCATCATAGCACATCGACAGGTCAATCCCAAGCAGGAAGAACGCCGGGACGCCTGGCTTTAGAGCAATCAGGCTGGAGCGAGCGAGGAAGTCTTGGCCTCGTCCGTGCAGAGCGCCAGGATCTCGTTGTCATGGGCATCCACGTGGTTGATCAAGTTCGTGATGGCGCTGCGGAAGTCGGAGTAGTTCAGGTCGAAGGCCGGCAGGTCGATCAACGCGAAGATGTCACCGTTCTCCATGATCGAGAACTTGGTCATCGGGATCAGGCTGTTGAGGCGCAACAGGAGCTCGTTGACCTTGGCGCGGCAGCCGGCCGCGGGCGCGCGACCCACCATGCTGCGCAAGGAGATCCAGACGTCGTCCGACGAAACGAAGACTTCGTGGATCTGGAGATCGCCGGGGAAGGCGGTGCGCCAGAGCGTGTTGTCAATCCGCTCGAAGGGCCACTCCATCTGGATGAAGTAGGAATCGATGCGATCGGCGATGGTGGGCATGGAGGTCCTCCGGCTAGGGCGCGACGGAAGGTATCTTAGCGGCAAGCGCCCGGATTCTCAAGCCGAATCCAAGCCGCAGCCATGCGGACGCTCGCAGCGCGGGCAGAGCGCCTGGCCACAACCCGGGCAGGCCGCGAGGTGCGCCGCACAGCCCAGGTGGCCCCCGGCACAGGGCGTGCGGCAGGCCGGGCACCCCAACGCCTGGCACGACTCGCAGGCCGCCAACTCCACCTGGCAACGCTCCGTCCCGCAGCCCGCACAGGCGCCGAGACAGGCCGGGCAAGCGAGGTGGGACTCCTCGCAGAGCCCATAGGTGCCCTTGGCGGAGCCGCAGCGGTCGCAGGCCGGCCAGAAAATGGTGCCGTCGTGCAAATCCGTCGTGACGGCCACCTCCCGCGCCACGACGCCGCGGGCCAGCCGGTAGCGCGCGACATGGCGGGGGCGCTCCACTTGGGCCTGGCTGATGCGGCGGACCTGCACGCGCAGCTGGTGCCGGGCGGTCTCGTCGCGGAGCTTGCGCTCGAGCTCGCGGCGCAGCTGCCAACGCAGCTCCTCGGACTCCGCCACGGCCTCTTCCTCGGACTGTCCGCGCCGCCGGCGCACCGGCACCTCGCGCATCTGGGCCTCGTAGAACGCCACCAACCGCGCGCCGATACCCTCCAGACGCGCCAGGGCCGCCGTTTCCAGCGGGCCGACCCAGGCTTCCGCGGCCGCAACGGCCTTGTCCTCGGCGGCGCGCACCGCCGACGGTGCCGGCGCCACCGCGGCGCCCTGGTCTTCGCCGCCGGCCGCCAGCGGCGGGATCTCCGGGCGCTCGCGGCCGTGCTCGTCCAGGCACACGGAGAAGAGCCGCTCCACGCGCTCGTCGCACATGAAGGCCAGCTGGAAGTTGAAGACTTGGAACCGCTCGGCCACGGCCTCCTCCGCCAACAGCTCGCAGCCGGGCGCGCTGGGCGGCGGAGCGGGGGCATGGCGCACGGGCAGGCCAACGGCCGCCAGGCGCCCGTGGCCGCCCAGGTAGGCCATCATCTCCTCGAACACCTGGCTGCCGTAGGCCACCAGCTCGCCGTGCGGATCGTGGGGCGTGAAGCCCAGCACCAGCTGCGCGCGGCCGAAGTGGGCGGCCAGGTCCGGCGGCAGCGTGACGTGCAGCCGCCCCTCACGGGCCTCGGCCTCGGCGCCGAACGTGGCGCAGAAGCGCTCGGAGAAGGTCCGGAAGGCGCTCACCCGGCCACCCCTTCCAGCACGTCCGCCAGGGCGTCGCCGGCCTTGCGGGCGTCGAGGTAGTCATGGCGCGCCTCGTCGACCTTGGCGCCGATCGCCTCGAACTCCTCGTGCAAGGCGCCGGGGTCGCGCCCGGCGCGCTGCCAGGCGCGGGTCAACAGCGCCTCGAAGCCGTCGGCCTCGCCCAGGATCATGTCCAGCTCGCCCACCACCAGCTCGAACATGCGGATCTTCACGGCCAGCAGCTCCACCAGCTCCGCCTCGATCGTGTCGTTGCCGCTTAGGTTGAAGATCGTGACGGGGTGCTGCTGGCCCAGCCGGTGCAGGCGGCCGATGCGCTGCTCCACGCGCATGGGGTTCCAGGGCAGGTCGTGGTTGATCAGGACGTGGCAGAACTGGAGGTTGCGGCCTTCGGCGCCGCTCTCCGTGCTGACCAGGATGCGCGCGCCATCGCGAAAGCGCTTGATGGCGGCTTCCTTGGCATTTGCGTCCAGCCCGCCGTGGAAGGCCACGACCTCGTGCCCCAGGCCCTGGAGGTAGGAAACCAGGTGCTCCTGCGTGGCCCGGAACTCCGTGAAGACGACGACTTGCTCGTTTGGCTCCAACCGGTCGATCAGCTCGCCGACGGCGCGGGCCTTGCGGCTGATCGGGATGGCCTCGGCCAGGGCCAGGTACTCCTTGAGGATGCGCCGCGTGGCGGGCTCGCGCGTTGGATCGGCCGCCAGCTTGCGCAAGGTCCCGGCGACCGCCTGCGGCGAACTGGTCAGCTCGCGCTGCAACGTCGCCAAGACCAGGCGCAGGTGCCGGGCCTCCGGGTCGGAGGCCAGCTCGTCGTGGATGAAGTCCGTGAGCCCGTTGTAGAGCCGGCGCTCGTCCGGCGGCAGGGCCAGGTGGTAGATGCCGGCGCGGCGCGGCGGCAGCTTCAGCCCCGCCGAGGAGCGCCGGTTGCGCACCATGACCTCGGCCAGCCGGCGGCGCAGGGCCTCCGGGTTGCGCGGCATGCGCGGGTCGCCCGCCTCGACATGTTCCTCCTGGAAGCCGCGCGACGTGCCCAGCTGGCCGGGCTGGAGGATCGTGATTAGGTTGAACAGCTCGTCGAGGTTGTTCTGCACCGGCGTGGCGGTCAACAGCAAGACGTAGCGCTTGGCGAGCTTGTTGACGAACTGGTGGGCCAGGGTGGTGCGCGCCTTGAGCTTGTGCGCCTCGTCCACGATCAGCATGTCGTAGCGCGTGGCGAGGGCGTAGGCGGCGTGGCGGGGTTGCTTGGCGAGGTCGATCGAGGCCACCAGGCGCGACTGCTCCCAGTCTTCGGGCTTCTTGACGATCGTGAACTGCTCGCCGAACTTGGTCTCCAGCTCCTCTTGCCACTGGCGCGTGAGCGAGGCGGGCACCAGCACCAACACGCGTTGGATCAAGCCACGCACCAGCAGCTCCTTCATGACGATGCCGGCTTCGATCGTCTTGCCCAGCCCCACCTCGTCGGCCAGCAAGGCGCGACCGCGCATGTCGCGCAAGACGCGCAGCGCGGTGTCCTGCTGGTGGGCCAGCCGCTCGATGCGGGTGCCGTCCAGGCAGACCAGCCGGTCGAAGCCGCTGGCGAGGCGCAGGTGCTCGGCCTCCAACCGCAGCTGGTAGAGCCCGAAGGCCTCCACCGGCCAACCGGACGAGGTGGGCAGGATGTCGAGCCGCCGCTCCGGCAGGTCCACGCCGAGGGTCGCGAGGGCCTTGGTCGAGGCGTCCGGCGGGGCGGGGCGATCGCGGCCCAGCAACGCGACCGGGCCGACGGGCGCGGTGGCGACGGGGGCGCTGGGCTCGTCGGGGATCTCGAGCCACTCGAAGCGGTCATCCATGCGTCAGGTCGACGACCATTCCGGCTCCAAGGCCTGCGCGGTGCGCACGGCGGAGGCGGGGCGTGCCTTCTCGCGTGCCCAGGTGCGCAGGCGCTCGATTTCCGCGCCCAGCGAGCGGCTCAGGGGCACCATCCGGCCCAGCGCGGCCAGCAGGTCCGCATCGCGCAGCGGACGGCCTTGGTCGAAGGCGTCGTACAGGCCGTCGATCAGCGCCTGTTCCACCTCCGCCCCGCTCATGCCCTCGCTGGCCGCGACCAGGGCGGGCAGGTCGAAGTCCGGCAGGTGGCGCTTGCGCTTGCGTAAGTGGATCTCCCAGATGGCGCGCCGTTCGGCGGGGTCCGGCAGGTCGACGAAGAAGATCTCGTCGAAGCGCCCCTTGCGGGCCAGCTCCGGCGGCAGCAGGTCGAGGTGGTTGGCGGTGGCAATCACGAAGACCGGCGCCTCCTTCTCCTGCAGCCAGGTCAGGAAGGTGGCGAGCACGCGCGCGGCCGTGCCGCTGTCGCCCCCGCCCTGGTGCCCGGCGAAGCCCTTCTCGATCTCGTCGACCCACAGCACCACCGGCCCCAGCGCCTCGGCGGTGCGCAGGGCCGTGCGGATGTTCTCCTCGGAGGCGCCCACCAGGCCGGACATCAGCCGGCCCACGTCCAGGCGCAGCAGCGGCAAGCCCCACAGGCCGGCCACGGCCTTCGCCACCAGGCTCTTGCCGCAGCCCTGTACGCCCACCAGCAGGAGCCCTCGCGGCTCGGGCAGCCCGAAATCGCGGGCGCGCTGGCCAAAGGCATGTTGGCGCTTGCCCAGCCAGGCCTTGAGCTCGTCCAGGCCGCCCACGGCCGCCAGGGCCTCCGGGCGGTCGAAGTACTCCAGCACCCCGGTCTTGCGCACGATTTGGCGCTTCTCCTCCGTCATGACGGCGATCGCCTGCTCGTCCAGCCCACGGTGCAGCACCAGCGCCTTGGCGAGCGCGTTGGCGATTTCGCCCGCCGTGAGGCCCCGGGCCGCCCCGGCCAGGCGCTCCTTCTGCAACTGGTCCAACGCCACCGGCCGGCCCGCCATCTCCCCGGCGCGCGCGATCATCTGCACCACGGTCGCGTCGTCCGGCGGCGGGAAGTCCACCAGCGTGACGTCCTTGGTCAGCTCGGGCGGCAAGTTCAGCACCGGCGAGAGCAGCAGCAGGGCCTTGGCGCTGGAGCGCAGCGCTTGGGCCAGGTCGCGCAGCTTGCGCACCACCGCGGGGTTGTTGAAGAAGGGGTGGAGGTCCTTGAAGACGTAGATGTGGCGGGTTTCCGCCAGTCGCACGGCCTCCAAGGCGGCCACCGGGTCGCGCAGCCCGGCGTCGCCGCCCAGGCCCTCCGTGTAGGACCAGGCCACGATTTGCTTGCCCATGCCGTCGGCCAGCGCCTTGAGCGAGGCGAGTGCCCGCTCTTCCTCGGCAGTGACGAGGTAGAGCAGGGGGTAGCGGGCGCGGACGTAGACTTCGAGGTCGTTCAAGTGGGCAACATAACTCCGGGCTCCAAGTGTATATGCGCGGGTGGTATTAGACCAGGGAGCGCGCTTGGAACTTGCGGGCTAGTGAGCCAACCTGCGCAGCAGCTGCCCGGCCGCGCCCACCACGCCGGCCGCTTCGCCCAGGGCCGCCGGCACCACGCGCTGGGGGTCGAAGCCGCGGTCGCCCGTGACGGCCGGATCGAGCAGCGCCGCGCGGACGCGGTGCATGTAGGTCGGCGCGCTCGCCACGCCGCC
>JAQBPE010000206.1 GCA_028287685.1 Cyanobacteria bacterium RYN_339
GGGCAGGTGCAGCTCCGGCGGCCACAGCCCCACCGCGGCGAGCTGGCGGTGCAGATGGCGCAACTTGGCGGGCGGGTGGCTCGCGATGAAGTCGTTCCAGTCCTCCTCCATGAGCAGGCAGTACTCGCCGAAGAGCCGCATGGCTTCTTCGTACTTGTAACGGCCAAGCAGCAGGTGCACGGCACGGTCGCGATCCATCATATGCGGGGGTCCTCCCAGGGGGCAGTTTTTTTATACCCCGCATCCAGGGTATAGGCGAGCCATGTTGACCTCTTTTCTACTGGCCACCGCCCTTTCCATCGATCCCTTGGCCTTGGGCCGCATGCAATGGGCCGGACCGGCGGGCGGTCTGGTGGTCGCCGCGCCGCATGGGGGCTTCGACCTGGATACGGACGAGATGGCCCGCCAGGCCGCTTTGCTGGCCGGGGCGGGCTACCTGCTCGCCAGCGGCTACCGCACGCACGAGCATCCCTGGAACGTGAACCGGCCCACCGCGGGCGTGGGCCTGGCACCCGACGCCGAAGCCCGCACGCCGGAAGCCGCCCGCGTCTTCGATGGCTACATGGCGCGCCTGGACGCGCTGCACCCGGCCCTGTACGTGGAGCTGCACGGCAACAGCCGGCCGGAGAGCGCCGGCGCGATCGAGGTGGCGGCCAAGGGCATCCCGTTGGCGGCCCTGATCGCGCTGCAAGCCGACTTCAAGCGCCGGTTGACGGGCTTCCCGGCCGGCTGCCCGCGCCTGCCCCTCGCGATCGAAGGCCTCCAGCCGATCCACTACCATGCCGAGGGCGCCAAGCAAGGCGGCGCCTTCGCGCGCTTGCCCCACGCGCTGCAGCTGGAGATCCCACGCGCCGGGCGGCAGGATCCCCGTTGGCGGTCGGTCTACGCCAGCGCGCTGGGCGCTAGCCTTTACCGGCTTTCGCTAGGGTCACGAGCCTTTTGAGCTCTGCCTCCATGGCGGGCAACACCGGGCTGTCCTTGCCGTAGGCCGCCTGGATCGCGGCGAGCTCGATGCCCAAATTGGCGCGCAGGAAGGTGTCGAGCGCGGTCGCGCCGATCTTGAAGTCCGGGTCGCTCAGCACGTCGCCGAACGCCAGCCCGTCCGTCAGGCTGTTGCCGTTCGGGTTGGCCAGGATGCCGCGGATCAAGAAGTCGTCAAAGTCGGACGGCTTGCGGATGGGCCACTTCTGGTCCGCATCGCGCAGGTAAGGCTTGGCGGCGAAGTAAGCCTCCGGATCCCGGCCGGCCAGCCGCTCGGCCTCCATGATTTCGCCCACCCTCTCGCGCAGCTTCCGCAGCACCCCGAGGACGTCTTCGACCACCAGCCCGGGCTGCGCCGGCCGTTCGGCACCCTTGACCGGGAAGGGCTGCGACGTGGCCGAGCGCACCTCTTCCACCTTCACGGGGGCCAGGGCCATGTCCGTCAGGCGCAGGGCGATCGCCAGCTTGGTGGCCAGGGGCAGGCTGCCCCCATCCAGCGCCTTGAAGGCGTCAGACAGCCGCTTCTGGGCGGCAAGGTATTCGTCGCGGCGCTCCTGGTTGACGGCCGTCAGGTAGGCGTCGTCCACGAAGGTCTCGCCCTCCGGCGGCTCGAAGGTGTGCAACGTGCGCTTGGTGAGCTGCAGGCGGATGTCGTTGGCAACTTGCGCGCTGTCTTCGTCGAGGGCGAGCGGGCCGCCCAGGCTGCTGGCCAGCAAGGTGGTTTGCAGCCGTGGATCCGCGCCTTCGCGGGGCACACCAACCACGCGTACGCCTGTGGCTATATCTGCGGGCAAGAATATATGGAAGGCGCCGGCCTCGTCCGTGACCACGCCGAAGGCAGGCCTGCCTTGGTCGTCCTCGCCCAGCTTCAGCAACTTGCCGCTGGCGAGGTCCACCACGCCCAGCGCCAGGCCGCCCGCGGGCAGCACGGCGCCGAAGCCGGGGTCGGCGGGCGCCTCCAGCAGGCCCCACTTCACCTTGCCGGTCAGGCCGGCCCCGTTGCCGGAGATGATGCCCCCACCGTTCTCGGAGATGATCCCGCCGCCATTCTCGGAGATGATGCGGTTCCCGTCCCCCAGGATCAGGTTGGAACCGTTGTGGGCGATCAGCGAGGCATCGCCAAGCTGCAGGGCGTTCGCGCCGTTGGAGGCGATGATCTTGCCGCCGGCACGCTGCAAGGCGTACCCCGCGTCCAGGGCGACGGTGCCGGAAACCTCGCGGATGGCCCCTGCCGGCTTGCGCAACGCGCCGGTGGCGTTGCCCGTGGGCCCTGCCGCCGGGGCCATGCTGGCGCCGACGGTCGGAAGCTCGGGGTGAGCCGCCGCCGCCTTCTTGGGAGGGTCCGCCAAGGGGGTGCCCCGGCAGGCGGCGAGCAGGGCGCACGCGCAGATCAACGAGGGCAAACGTCGGATGGACATGCGATCTCCTCCAGGATGCTTACCCGGAACCCCTGCCCGCTTCACCGCTTGGCTTCGGCCTCCAGCACGGCCAGCACCTCCGGCAGCAACGGCTTGTCCGTGCTGTAGGTGAGCCTCGCCAGCTCCAACGCGACGGCCAGCTGGCTTTCGATCAGGAGGTTCAGCGGATCGCCCACGATGATGACGTCCGGGTCGTGGAAGACCTTCGACGCCGCCTTGGGCGCCTCGACGCCGCTCAGGTTGGGGTTCGCCAGCACGCCGCGGATCAGGAAGTCGTCGAAATCCGAGGGCTTGCGGATGGCATACGACTCCTGGTCCCGGGCCGCCGCATCCTTGATGTAGGCCTTGGCGGCGAAGTACGCCGAGGGGTCCTTGCCCAGGGAGGCTTGCTTCGCCATGACCTCACCCACCCGCACGCGCAGCGCTTGCATCACCTCGCGCGAGGCGTCCATGGCCGGTTTCTGGCCCGAGGTCGTGACAATGCCCTCCAGATCGGTGTGGGCCAGCACCACGTCCGCCATCCGGTAGGCTATTCGCAAATTTTTCTCGCGCGTGAATCCCGAAACTTGCAGGTCGGCGAACCGTTCCCGGAACTTGTTCAGGCCCGCATCCACGTCCGCCCGGAGCTTGTCGTCCAGCAAGGCGTAGAATGGCTCGTTCGGCACCGGCTCCCCGGGCTTCTTCACCATCATCCGGTAGTTCTGGATCGCGATCACGCTGCGCACGATGTTGGCGACCTGGGGCGTGTCTTCGTCCAAGGTGGCGCTGGTGCCGGGCCGGCTGGTGATGAGGTTGGTTTGCAGGCGTGGGTCTTCGCTGCCCACGGCCACCACGCGCACGCTGGTCTTGGTGCCGGGCGGCAGGAAGGCGCGGTAGGCGCCCGCGCTGTTGGTGACGATCGCCTTGGCCGGGTTGCCGTCGGCGCCGCGACCCACCTCCAGCAGCTGGCCCGTCAGGAGGTCCACCACGCCCAGCGTCAGGCCTGCCGCCGGCAGCACGGTGCCGATCGTGGGCAAGGGTTCCGCGGCCAGCAGGCCGAAGTCCTTCGTCTGCGACACCAGCGCCGGCCCGTCCTTGGTCTGCGAGACCAGGCCCGCGGCGTGGTCGGAGATGATCGTCCCGCCGTTGTTGCTGATGATGTTGCCGCCGTTGTTGGCCACCAACGCGGCGTCGCCCAGCTGCAGCACGCTGGCGCCGTTGTTGGTGATCAGGGTGGCGCCGCCCTGTGCCACGGCGTAGCTGGCCTCCAACTGGACCGTGCCCGCGATCTCCAGCGCGTTGCCGGCCGGCCGCTGCAACAGGCCGCCGGGCGCGGGGACGGGCGTGGCCGTCGCGCTCGGCTTGGCCGAGGCCCGCTTGGGGCCGGTGGTGCTGGTGGTGACCGGTGCCGGGTTGGTGCAGGCGACCAGCAGAACGCCCAGGGCGATCAACGTAGTCAGGCGGGATGGCTTCATGGCTGGGCGGCGACCTCCAAGGCGATCAACATGTCCGGCAGGGCGGGGTTCTCCGTGCTGTACGCATGCCGGAACAGCTCGATCCCTACGCTCAGCTGGCACTCGATCATGGTGTTCAAGGTATTTTCGTCCTTCACGCGCACGTCCGGGTCGTTGAAGACCTTGGCCGCCTCCAGCGGGGCGTCCAACCCGGAAAGGGCCGGGTTCCCCAGAATCCCTCTGATCAAGAAGTCATCGAAGTCCGCCGGCTTCTTGATGGTATAGCTGACGTGATCGCGGGCTTCCGCCTTCGTGATGTAGGGCTTGGCGGCGAAGTACGCCGAGGGATCTCCCCCTTGGGCCGCCTGGCGGGCCATGACCTCGCCGATGTGCACGCGCAGCGCCCGCAGCACGTCGCGGAGGCCCTGCACCGCCGGCTGCTTGCCGGAGGTGCTGGGGATGGACTCCAGGTCCATGTGGGCCAACACCACGTCGGCCAGGCGGTAGGCGATCCGCAGGCGCTTGGCGTCGGGCATGTCCTTCACGTGCAACGCCTCGTAGCGGGCCACGATCTGCTTCAGCCCGTTGTCGACGTCCACGCGCTCTTGGGGGTCCAGCAGCGCCATCAGCTGGGCGTCCTTGGCTTCCTCGGCGGCGCCGCGGGTCGCCAGCCGGAAGAAGTTCGTGCCCATGATGCTGCGCACATCGTTGGCGACCTGGGCCGTGTCCTCGTTCAGCTCGTCGGCGGTGCCCGGGTGGCTGGTGACCAGCGTCGTCTGCAGGCGCGGATCGGCGCTGCCCACGGCCACCACGCGCACCGTGGTCTTGGCCGAGGCTGGTACGAAGATGCGGTACTTGCCCTCGCTGTTGGTGATGATGGCCTGCGCGGGCCTGCCACCCGCGTCCTGGCCCAGCGTCAGCAACTTGCCCGTGAGCAAGTCGACCACGCCCAGCGTCAGGCCGGCCGCTGGCACCACCGTGCCGATCGTGGGCGCGGCGTCGGCCAGCAACCCGCGCTTCACCTTGCTGGTCAGCCCGCCGCCGTTGTCGGAAATGATACCGCCACCGTTGTCGGAGATGATGCCACCCCCGTTGTCGCTGATGATGCCGCCACCGTTGTCGGAGATGATGGCACCTCCGTTGTCGCTGATGATGTTGCCGCCGTTGTTGGCGATCAGCGAGGCGTTGCCGAGCTGGAGGATGCTGGAGCCATTGTTGGAGAGGATCTTGCCGCCGCCGACGGTAACGGCGTAGCTGGCCTCCATCAGCACGGACCCGGCCAGCTCCACCACGCCCGTGGCCGGGCGCTTCAGTGCGCCACCCGTGGGGGCGGTCGTGGCAGCGGCCTTGGCCGTGGGCGCGGGCGTGGCACGCTTGGCGGTGGTGGACGTTGGCGCGCCGGGTGCGCAGGCCACCACCAGGAGCGCCGCCAGCCAAACGTGGTGACGCATGTCAGCCACCCAGGGCGAGCCGGAGGACTTCCTCGACGGCCTTCGAACCCTTGGCTTCACCCGCGTACATGTACTCGGCGATCGCCCGCGAGTTGCCCCGCACGGAGGCCACCAACAGGGGCGCTTGCTCGAGCGACAGGCCCAGCTCCGGGTCCAAAATCAAGGTCTGCAGGTGCCCGGTAACCTCGGCCTCGTCGAAGGCGGGGTTTGCCAGCACGCCGCGCACCAGCACGGTGTTGACGTCCGAGGGCTTGCGGATCGCCGCGGGCGGGTCCAGCGTTGCGTTGATCCGGATCATTTCCGGCGCGGCCGCGAAGTGCGCTTCCGGATCAAGGCCGCGGTCGACCAGGCCTTGCATCAGCTTCGCGGCCTGGAGCGCGTTCGTCCGCAGGACCTCCTTGATGCCCTCCGCCGCGGACTGCTCGGGAACTTCGAGGGTGCCGTCGATGCCGTTGTAGGTGCGGACCTGCTCGAGCGGCACGCTGGCCAAGACGGCGTCGGCCATCCGATCCGCCACCTCGCGGCGACGCCCCGCCGACAGGCCTTGCCAGCCGAGCTTTTTGCACGATTCCAGCAGCCGCAGCCGGCCCGCCTTCGTGACCGCCAACATCTCCTTGGGCATCCAGTCCAACGCGACGCTCGTGGTGACCGCGTCGGGCGTGGAACCGAGCAACCGGAGGATCGTGGTGGCGGTGGTGTCATGGTTGTACTGCGCACTGCTCGTGCTGACGTCGTCGAGGTCGACGACGGCCCCGCCTGCCACCAGTTGCTGGACCGATAGCCGCTCGTCGGCCGGGCCGGGCGGCGTGGCGACCACGCGCAACGTTTGCGTTTCGCTCGTGGCCAGGTACAGCTTGTACTTGCCCGCGTCGTCCGTTTTGACGCTGGTAACGGCGGCGCCCTGCGCGTCCAGCCCCAACGTCAGGTCCTTGCCGTCGGCCAAGTTCACGACGCGCACGGTCAGGCCGGCGGCCGGCAGCACGGTCCCGATCGGCGGCGCGGTTTCGGCCAGCAAGGCGCGGGAGCGGCTTACGGCCGAGCCGCCGTTGTTGGCGATCACGGAGCCGCCGTTGTTGGCAATGACGCCGGCGCCGTTGTCGCTAATGATGCTGCCGCCATTGTTGGCGACCACGCCGGCCAGTTGCAAGACGGAGCCGCCATTGTTCGAGACGATGTGGGCACCCGCCCGCGCCACGGCGTAGTTGCCATCCAGCAGCACGGTGCCGGTGACCTCGCGGACGTCACCCAGGGGCTTCTGCAAGCCGACCGCCGCCACCACGAGCGGGGTGGGCGTGGCTGCGCCCGGCGACGCCTTGGCTGTCGCCACCTTCGCGGGAACACCCGTGCCGGGTTTCCCGGCACAGGCAAGCGTCACCATGACGGTGGCCGCGGGCAGCAGCCACCTCGAGCGTCCCACTCTCGCCTAGCCCACGCGGAGCGTGTGCTCCGACCCCGGGAACTTGTTGCCGTTCTTGTCCAGGAAGTACTGCAACCCGCCCAGGTATTCCGTGGCGTGGCCGTGGTCGAGCACGATCACCTTGCTCGCGATCTCGCGCAGGAAGTGGCGGTCGTGGGACACGAAGATGATCGTGCCTTCGAAGCGCATCAAGGCCTCCAACAAGATCTCGCGGGTCTTCATGTCGAGGTGGTTCGTGGGCTCGTCCATGATCAGGAAGTTGCAAGGGTTGGCGATGATGCGTGCCAGCACCACGCGGGTCCGCTCGCCGCCGGACAGCACGCTGACCTTCTTCTCCACGTCGTCATTGGAGAAGAGCATGGAGCCCAGGATGTTCTGCACCACGCCGCGGCTCTGGGTCGGGATGACCTCCTGCACGGCGTCGAAGACCGTCTGGTCCTTGCCCAGGATCTCCGTCTGGTGCTGGGCGAAGTAGGCGGGGTAGAGGCTGGCGCCCAGCGAGCAATCGCCTTCGTCCGCCTTCAGCTCCTGCGCGATCATCTTCAGCAGCGTGCTCTTGCCCGCGCCGTTGATGCCCAACAGCGCGATGCGGTCGTTGCGCTTGATCGTGAAGTCGATGCCTTGCAGGATTGTCTTGTCGCCGTACGACTTGCCCACGCCCTTGATGGTCGCCACCACGTCGCCGCTGCGGGGCGCGTCGGGCCACATCAGCTTGACCGCGCGCGCCTCTTGGGGCACCTCGATGCGGTCCATCTTCTCGATCATCTTCACCCGGCTCTGCACCTGGGCCGCGTGGGAGGCGCGGGCCTTGAAGCGGGCGATGAACTCCTCTTCCTTGGCGAGCTTGTCGTCCTGGCGCTTGGCGGCAGCCTCCAGGTTGCTCATGCGCTGCGCCGTCTCCTTGGCGTAGAAGTCGTAGTTGCCGGAGTAGGTGTTGACCGTGCCGAACTCGATGGCCACGATCCGGTTGACCAGGCGGTTCATGAAGTCGCGGTCGTGGCTGGTCATGAAGATGGCGCCCTTGAAGCGGCCCAGGAACTCTTCGAGCCAGACGATCGATTCCAGGTCCAGGTGGTTGGTCGGCTCGTCCATCACCAGCGCGTCGGGCTGCTGCACCAAGACCTTCGCCAGCTCCACGCGCATGCGCCAGCCGCCGGAGAACTCCGTGATTTGGCGGTCGAAGTCGGAGTTCTTGTAGCCAAGACCGGCCAGGATCTCCTTGGCGCGCTGCTCGATGTCGTAGCCGCCGCGGGCCTCGAACAGCTCCTGGGCCTCGCCCAGCTGCTCGAGGATCTTCTCCATCGCGTCGGCGTCCAGCTCCGGGTCGGACAGCTGCTCGCCGTACTTCTCGATGTCCACGCCCAGCGCGAGGATCTCCTTGCAGCCGGAGGTGGCGGCCTCCAGGACGGTTACGCCCTTCATCTCGCTCATGTCCTGCGAGAAGTAGCCCACCACGAACTTCTCGGGGATCGTGATGGTGCCTTCATCAGGCGTCTCTTCCTTGTTGATCAGGCGGAAGATCGTGGTCTTGCCGGAGCCGTTCGCGCCGACCAGCCCCACCCGGTCGCCGGGGTTGATCTGGAAGCTGCCGTCCTTGAAGAGGTACTTCTTGCCCTGGAACTTGGCGACGCCGGTTAACGCGATCATGGACCTGCCTGCTTTCTCGTGGACTTTCTCCCTGTTATACCGTATTCGCGCCGATCTCGAACGGTTCAGGCACGTTAGAAGGTTCCGGCGGGCAGCACGCGGATGAGGTTGGCGCCGGGATCGGCGATGGCGAGCCGGCCGTCGGGGGCGATCGCCACGCCAATCGACATCACCAGCCCGTCCTCCGACGTGGGATCGGGGAAGTACTTGCTGTCGGGGCCGGCGACGTTGGTGACGGCGCCGTCGCGCGCGATTTTCCGCACGCGGGAGTAGCTCGGCGGCAAGGCGCTGAAGAGCAAGTCCAGCTGGTCGCCCGGCAACGTGAGGTAGAGCGGCAGGGCGACGCGGCCGAGCTCGGCGACGTACAGGTTGTCCTGGGCGTCGAAGGCGAGCCCGGACGGGCCGAAGAAGGCCACCTCGTGTGCGGTCTTGCCGGACGCGGTGTCGCCGGTGGCCAAGCCGGTCAGGAAGGCCGAGAACGGGGTCCCGGCGTAGGTCGAGATGGTGGGCTCGACCCCGCCGGGATCGTGGATCCGGCTGACCAACAAGCTTGCGGTGTCGGCCACGTACAGATCGCCCTGGCTGTCGAAGGCGAGCCCGCCGGGGAACGACAGGGGTGCGCGCTTCGCCGGGCCCTCCGCCCCGACGGGCAGGACATCCGGGCCCAGCACGACGATCGTGTCGGACGAATGGCCGACGCCCGCCACGAGTTCCACGAAGCCATCCGCGGCAAGGCGTAGGATTTGGCCACTGCCGGAGGACCAGTAGGGGCGACCGTCCGGGCCGATGGCCAGGCCGATCGCACGCACGCGGAAGTTCGACGCCGGCACGCGCTCGCCCGGCTTCAGGGTCAGCGCGCCGTCGTCCCCCGCCGCCGTCTCGATGACGCCGTCCGGTCGGACCTTGCGCAAGCGCGAGTTCGCCGCGTCGATGACCCACAGCGTGCCGTCGTGCTCCGCGAGCGCCTTGGGCGCGGCAAGCAACGCGCTGGTGGCCGGTCCGCCATCACCGCCGAGGCCAGCCACGCTGCCCGCGATGGTGGTGAAGCCAGCGCCGTCGAAGCGATCGATCCGGTTGCTGCCCGTCTCCGCAACCACCAGGTGGTTTTGCGCGTCGAACGCGACGCCATAAGGGCCGTCGATCGCCAGGGCCCGCAAATCGCCGCCGCCGTCCGTGCGGGTGGTGCCCGCGCGCACCTTCCAGGAACCGTCCGGCCCGAGCGCGCGGATGAGGTTGAGGCCGACGTCTGCCACAAGCAGCGTGCCATCGGGCGCCACCAGAAGGTTGCGCGGCTTCGCCAGGTCGGCCGCGCCCGCGGCTCCCTCCCCCGCAACCACGCGGCGGGTGCCATCCGGGGCGATCGCCGTGACCCTGGCCGGGTGGGGCTCGCTGACGTAAACCGTGCCGTCCGGCGCCAGCGCCAAGTAGCCGTCCTCGATCTCCGGGATGGTGAAGCCGCTCGCGAGCGTCTTGACGGTGCCGTCGGCGCCGCGCCGCAGCACCGCGGAGCTGCCGTCTCCCTTGATGCCCACCAGGACGTACAGGGCACCGTCCGCGCCGGCGGCGACCCCATAAATCTGCATGCCGCGGGTGATCGGAGGCATGGCGATGTTGCGCAAGATGCCGTCGCTCCCCAGCGAGAGCAGCCGGGCCGTCGACAAGTCGCCATTCAGCGTATGCGCTTCGCCGATGTACAGCGTCCCATCGGGACCGATGGCCATCCGGTTGGCCGACAGCGAGGTGGAGGTCGCGGGCACGTCGACTGCGCCGGCGTCGCTCTTGCCCGTACCGGCGGCCGTGCTGACCTCCCCCGAGGGCGAGATCTTGTAGACGTAGGTGCCGGCCGTGAAGTTGCCGCAGATATAGAACGTGCCGTCCGGCGCCCGCACCGCGTCTTGCAGCGCCGGGAAGTTGCGCTTGACCTTGCCGCGCACCACATCCGCGAAGGTGGACAGCTTGCCGTCCGGCGAGACCTGGCGGATGCGCCCGAAGCCGAACTCCGCGACGTACAGGTTGTTTTGCTGGTCCAGCGCGATGGCGCGCGGCCCGTAGATGGCTACCGACGTGGCCTGTAGCCCCTCACCCAGCCGTGCCTGGCCCAACAGCAGGGCCTGGATCTCCTTGAGCGTGCCGTCCACGGCCGGCGCCTTGGACCGCAAGGTGTCGGTCAGCGCGACCAGGGTCTCCGGCTTGTAGTCCGGCGCCTGCTCGATCAAGGCTTGGGCGGACGTGAGGCCCGCCTGCAGCTTGACCGCTTCGGCGCCCGGCAGCTTGTCGAAGGTCGGCTGGTCGCCGCGCACGTAGTTGGAGAGCACGTAGGTGGCGGCCAGGGAGCTGGCCGTGTCGATGGCCTGGCTGGCCGTCTTGCCGGTCGCGCGCGGCAACATGGCCGAGAGCTCACCGCCGTTCCAGAGGCGGATGCGCAGGACCAGGTTGCGCGCGGGCAAGACACCCGCCAGCTTGTAGTTGCCTTGCGCATCCGTCATGGCCGCGAGGGGCGTGCCGTCCGTACCCAGGGCGGGCTTGCCGGCGGCATCCAGCACCGTGATCTTGGCGTCGGCGAGGGCGAACTCTCGCGGGCCCTTGGTCGCGAGCAGCCGCTGCTTGACCTTGGCCGTCAGGCCGGATCCGTTGTTGGCGATGATCGCGCCGCTGTTGTTGCTGATGATGCCGCCGCCGTTGTCGGAGATGATCCCACCGCCGTTGTCGCTGATGATGTTGCCGCCCGCATCCGAGAGCAACTTGACCTTGCCGGTCAACGTGGTGGCCTCGGCGGCGAGCTTGGGCGTGGCGCCCGCGGGCACGCTGGGGCGCGCGACGGGAGGCTTGGTCACGCAGCCGGTTGCGAGGGCCACAGCAGCCAAGAACGGTAGCACACGACGGAAGGTTGCTGGCATGCATCAACTATACCCGCCTGCCAGCAAGGGAGCCTCGGTGGAACTTGCGCCCGCGTCGCACTCCGCTATAATGGGCGGGCTTCAGGAACCCTGACAGGAGACCCGCATGACCTTTGATCCCTACATGGGCCTCGTCCCCACCGTCGTCGAATCCACCAGCCGTGGCGAGCGTGGCTGGGACATCTTCAGCCGCCTGCTCAAGGAACGCATCATCTTCCTGGGCACGCCGATCGACGACGACGTGGCGAACCTCATCATCGCCCAGCTCCTGTTCCTGGAGTCCGAAGATCCCGGCAAGGACATCATGATGTACGTCAACAGCCCCGGCGGCGTGGTGACGGCCGGCATGGCCATCTACGACACCATGCAGTACATCCAATCCGACGTCTCGACCGTCTGCCTGGGCCAA
The DNA here is from genome assembly GCA_028287685.1 of Cyanobacteria bacterium RYN_339. Taxonomy (GTDB): domain Bacteria; phylum Cyanobacteriota; class Sericytochromatia; order S15B-MN24; family JAQBPE01; genus JAQBPE01. The sequence goes on from JAQBPE010000206.1 coordinate 11,654, forward strand.
GCTGCGTCGATGGGCTCGTTCCTGCTGGCGGCCGGCGCCCCCGGCAAGCGCATCGCGCTGCCGAACAGCCGCATCATGATCCACCAGCCGCTGGGCGGCGCGCGCGGCCAGGCCACGGACATCCAGATCCAAGCCCAGGAAATCCTGCGCATGAAGAAGTACCTCACGCAGCTGCTCTCGATCCACACCAAGCAGCCGGAAGAGAAGCTGATGAAGGACATGGAGCGCGACTTCTACATGTCGGCGCAGGAAGCCAAGGACTATGGCCTGGTCGACCAGGTGCTGGTGCCGCGCATCGGCGAGGACAACGTGCCCATGCCTCCGATGGAAGGCGGCGAGGGCGACGTCAAGAAGTAGGTGCCGAGGGCAACTCGCACCTTTAACACGGACCTGGCCGAGCTGGCGTACCAGATCGGCCGGTCCGACGCGTTTGGCCGCATCAACGCGGAGTTCCAGGGGCGCGTGATCGACGACCAGGAGGCCCAGGAGCGGGTCTTGGAGCTCCTGGACACCGGCAATTGCAAGCTCTACGGCGACCATGGGCCGGAAGAATGGTCGTGGGCGCTCGACGAGCGCGAGACCAGCGTGCTGGCGAGCACGCTCTACCGGGAGGGGCTCGGCGGCACGTGAAGCGCCTGCTGTTGCTCCACACCGGCGGCACGCTGGGCATGGACGCCACGACCGGCGGGGCCTTGCGCCCGGGCGGCGCGCTCGAGGGCGTCTTCCGCTACATCCCGGAGGCGCTGGAGCTCGCGGACATCGAGACGCGGGTGCTCTTCAACGAAGACAGCGCCAACATGCAAATCGCCCACTGGCGAGCCGTGGCCGAGGCCATCACCGGGGCGTTGGACGCGTACGACGGCTTCGTCGTCATCCACGGCACGGACACGATGGCCTACACGGCCGCCGCGCTGTCGTTCGCGCTGGAGAACCTGCCCAAGCCCGTGATCCTGACGGGCGCCCAGCGCCCGATCGGCGCGATCCGGACGGACGCCAAGACCAACTTGGTGAACGCCCTGTCGCTCGCGACCCACGACGTGCCGGAGGTGGGCATCTTCTTCAACCACCGGCTCTTCCGCGGCAACCGCGCCAAGAAGGTCAGCATCGACGACTTCGATGCCTTCTCTTCGCCGAACTACCCGCCCCTGGCGGAGGTCGGCCTGCACCTCGTGCTGCACGACGAGCGGGTGCGCCGCCCGGCCGGCCTGTTCCACCCCAACCCCACGTTCTCCGACAAGGTGCTGGTGCTGCGCCTGTTCCCCGGCATGCGCCCGGAGCACCTGGCGCCGTTGCTCGACGGCGAGGCCCTGGGCTTCGTGATCGAGGCCTACGGCGCGGGCAACGTGCCCGTGGTGGAGCGCAGCCTGCTGCCCTTCATCGCGGAGGCCACGAAGCGCGGCAAGCTGGTGGCCCTGTGCTCCCAGGCCCTCGCGGGCAACGTGGACCTCACGCTCTACGAGAGCGGCCAACGGGCCATGGAGGCCGGGGCGCTCGCGTGCGCGGACATGACGGTGGAGGCCGCCGTCGTGAAGCTGATGTACCTGCTGGGGCGCTTCAACGAGGACACGCGCCAGGTTACCCGGAACTTCAGCGTGCCCCTGGCCGGTGAGCTGACCGTCTAGACCAGCGCCCGGAGGTCGGCCAGCAGCTTGCCGGCCAGGCCGTCGCGCGCGTCGGCGGGCAGGTGGGCTTCCAGGCGCTCCGCCAAGGTGGCCGGTGGGTAGACCTGGCGCCACTCGTTGCCGTCCCAGGCGATCTTCACCAGCATCCCCTCCGTGCCGTTGACGGGTCGGTGGTGCAGCCAGGCCAGCGTGATCGGTCCGCCGGGCTCCGCGCCGTCCAGCGCCGCCAGGAGCTCGACAAGCCCGCGGCCGCTCTCATCGGAGGCCGCGCGTGCCGCCAGCGCGATCATGCGCTCGCGGGTGGTGCCGCCCTGGCTGCGCGCGTGGCGCACGGCCGCCACGCCCCAGAAGGTCAGGCCCGCGGCCACGGCCAGGAAGCCCGCCAGGATGAGGATCACGAAGCTGACGATCATCATTGCTTCAAGGCCACCTGCACGAGCACGCTGCGCAGCGCGGGGTTGCAGTACACGTTGTACTCGTACTTGCGCTTGAGGGGGTTGAAGCCGCCCAGGTCCTTCTTGCTGCTCTTGCCGGCCTGGATCCCATCCTCGAAGGCGGCGTAGACCTGGTCGGCGTCTTCTTTCTCGAGGCCGGTCTCCTTCAGGAACATCTGCACCACCTTCTCGAGCCGCGCGCGTTCGCGCGGGTGGTTGGGCAGAGGCAGGATCACGGTTTCCTGCACGATCGTGCCGTCCTGGGTGTCCAGGTACAGCAGCCCGTTGCCGAACATGCAGCGCGTGGCCCCGCTGAAGCGATAGCGTGCGCCCACGCGGCCGTCGTACTTGAACAGGGTGTCGCCCTTGATCAGGGCCGATTGCTTGAAGGTCAGCACGGTGTCATCCAGCTTGGCCGCGGCCGGCGCGGCCAGGGCGGCCCACAACACAAGGATCAAGAGCAGGCGCATGACGACACCCTCAAAAGAAAAACCTGGTGGAGCAACGCTCCACCAGGTAGCTCCCCGACATGGATTCGAACCACGATACGCAGATCCAGAAACTGCAGTCCTACCATTAGACGATCGGGGAATGGCGTCCCTGGCTGGACTCGAACCAGCGGCCTTCTGCTCCGGAGGCAGACGCTCTATCCACTGAGCTACAGAGACGTGAAGCCTGATTGTACATGAAATGCCCGGCATCGTCAACCCGTGCTATTCTTGGGCGATGTTCGAAGCCGTGCTTTTTGATATGGACGGGGTGGTGGTGGACAACATGCCGCTCCACCGCGATGTCTGGACGACCTTCGCCCGCGAGCGCGGGCTGGACCCCACGGAGGCGCAGATCCGGGCCATGGATGGGCGGCGCGCGTCCGACATCCTGAAGGCCTTGCTGGGCGAATCGCTGACGCCGGACGAGATCTTGGAGCTCGCGGCGCTGCGCGAGGACATCTACCGCAAGCGCCTGGAGACGGAGACGCTGCGGGCGGTGCCGGGCATCGAGGCGTTCCTGCGCTCGCTGCGCGATAAGGGCACGGGCGCGGTGCTCGCCACCAGCGCCACGCCGGGCAACGCGGAGATCGTGCTGGACCGGCTGGACCTGGGCTGGGCGTTCGATGCCCTGGTGACCGCGGCCGACGTCACGCGCGGCAAGCCGGACCCGGAGGTCTACCACACGGCGGCATCCCGGGTGGGGACCTACGCCACGTGCTGCCTGGTGATCGAGGACGCGTTGCCGGGCCTGGCCGCCGGCATGGCGGCCGGGGCGATGTGCCTGGGTATGGCCACCAGCGAGGACGAGCCGGCCCTGCGCGGGGCCGGCGCGACCTGGGTGGCGAAGGACTTCCTGGCGCTGCCGGCCGACCTCCTGGACATGGTATAACGCACGCCAAAAGGAGAACCTGCATGAAGCGCTTCCTGGCCGGCGACATCGGCGGCACCAAGGTCATCATGGCCCTGTACGAGGTCGAGGGCGACCAGATCACCCAGACCGCAGAGAAGCGCTACGTCAGCGCGGAGCACGCCACCTTCACGGAGATCCTGGTGGACTTCCGCAAGGAGCACGACGCCCCGGTGGCCGCCACCGGCCTGGGGGTAGCCGGCCCGGTCTTCGACCGCCGTTGCCAGGCCACCAACCTGCCATGGGTAATCGACGCGCGCGAGCTGGAGGCCTCCCAGCCCGTCGGCCGCGTGGCGCTCGTCAACGACTTCAAGGCCGCCGCGCTGGGCGTGCTGCACCTCAAGCCCGGTGAGTGGGTCGACCTCAACCCCGGCACCACCCAGCCCCATGGCCCGATCGCCGTGCTGGGCGCCGGCACCGGCCTGGGCCAGGCGCTCTTGTTCTACTCCGACAAGCGCTACCACGTGGTGCCCACGGAGGGCGGCCACAAGGACTTCGCTCCCCGCACGGACGACGAGATCGGGTTGCTCAAGTTCCTGCGCGAGCGTCACGGGCGCGTGTCGTACGAGCGCGTGCTGTCGGGCGCCGGCCTGCATGCGGTCTACGACTACGTCGTGACCACCCGCACTTCTCCGGAGCTGGCAGAGGTGCGCGACGCCATGGCGAAGGAAGACGCGGCCGCCGTGATCTCCCAGTGGGGCCAGTCCGGCAAGGATCCCAACTGCGTGAAGGCGCTGGACATCTTCGCCACCGTCTACGGCGCGGAAGCCGGCAACCTCGCGCTGCAAATCGTGGCGACCGGCGGCGTGTACCTGACGGGTGGGATCGGGCCCAAGAACGTGGGCAAGCTGCTGGACGGCTCCTTCTTGAAGGGCTACCTGACCAAGGGGCGCTTCTCCAAGATGGTGGCGGACATCCCTTGCAAGCTGGTCACCAACAAGAACGTGGGGCTGCTTGGCGCCGCGGCGGCGGCCATGGAACTCGAGCAGCTATAACTATTCCTTAATCTTATCTTTACGCAAGCTTGATGTGTTCGGCGCGGATGATCGGGACATGAACATCAAGCATGCCTTCCACAAGGTCATCCACGGCACCACCGAGGTCGCGCGCGGCGTCGCCGACGCAGGGGTCGATGAAGCCAAGGGCGTCGTCGACGTCGCCCAGCACCCCGGCCGCACCGCCAGGGGCGTGGGCCGGTTGGTGACCCACCCCAAGAGCACGCTGGCGGCCCTGGGCACCGACCAGCCGGGCGCCCCGGACAACCGCAGCGGCGCCCGCAAGGCCGGCGCGGTGGTCGGCCACCTCGGGCTGGATGTTTTGAGCCTGGGCACGGCCCCGGTGCTGCATGCGGCCAAGGCCGCGGACAGCGTGGGCGAGGCCGGCGCGGCGCACCAGCAAGTGGGCGAGGTGAGGGTCGGCGACGTCTTCAAGGGCGCCGGCAGCGTGGTGGTGGAGCCTGCGAAGGAGACGATCGACGCGGTCGCGCACCCGGGCCGCACCGCCCGGGGCCTGGGTCACGCGGTCAAACACCCCAAGGACGCCGTGGTAGCCGCGGGCCGGCAGCCGGCGCCGGTGGAACGGTCGGACGGCCAGAAGGTCGGCCGCGGCCTGATCCGCCTGGTCGGGCCGGCGGTGCCGGGGCTGGGCACCGCCCGGCACGTGGCCGAGGCGGGCAGCAAGGTAGACCGCGCTACCCGCGAATGAGCGCCATGAACTCCGCGCGCGTCGCGGGGTTCTGGAAATCGCCTTCCAGCGCGGAAGTGACCATGATGGCGCCCTCTTTCTTGACGCCGCGGCAGGTCATGCAGCCGTGGCGGGCTTCCAGCACCACGCCGCAGCCTAGCGGGTGGAGGTGCAGCATGATCGCCTTGGCGACCTCGCGCGTCATGCGCTCCTGGATTTGGAGCCGCCGGGAGTAGCAGTCCACCAGGCGGGCCAGCTTCGACAGCCCCACCACGCGTTCGGCGGGCAGGTAGGCCACGTGGGCCAGGCCGTTGAAGGGCATCATGTGGTGCTCGCACATCGAGCTGAACGGGATGTCGCGCAGCAGGATCATCTCGGAGTAGCCCTCGACGTCACCGAACGTCGTTGCCAGGATGGCCGCCGGATCCTGGCCGTAGCCCGCGAAGATTTCCGTCCAGCTCCGTATCACGCGGTCCGGCGTGTCGACCAGGCCTTCGCGATCCGGGTCCTCGCCGATCGCGCGCAGCATCACGTGGAGCGCCGCGCGGACCTCCTCGGGGGTAGGGGGAAGCCGATCCATGGGGTGCTCCTCAGAGGTTGAAGTACAACATCAGCCCGGCCACGATAACCGCCATGATGCTTTCCCCGGCGATCAGGCCCGAGGCCGCGGCGACCGTATAGCGCTCGTTCAAGACCGGGCGGAACCGGCCGACGCCCCAGGCGATCAAGGCGCCGGCACAGATGGCTAGCGCGCTACCAAACGGTTGGATCATGCCCAGGCCGAGGCCCACCGGCGAAGGCACGAAGCGTCGCGCCTTCGGGAAGTAGGTCTCGATCAGCGTCAGGACGATGCTGAGCACGATCGTGAAGGCCATCAGGCGCAACGCCGTGGGCGGGATAGCGCCCAGGCCATTTGCCATGGCCTCCGCGGTGGCTTTGGAGGTGAAGGCGCCGGGGGCGGCGAACTTCTCGCCCAGGACCTTGTCGTTGGGTACCAACATCAGGAAGGCCGGCACCGCGAACAGGCTGCCGGCGCCCACGCCGATCAACTGCGCGATGAACTGCTGACGTGGGCGGGCGCCCAGCAGGTAGCCGCTCTTGAGGTCGGTCAGGCAATCCGCTGCGTGGATCGTGGCACCCACCGTCACGTTGGCGGTCATGAGGTTGAGGACCGGGTTGCCCTGCGTCAGGGCGGCGTTCGCGATCTGGCTGAGCTTGCCGACCGGCGGCGCGATGTCCGTTTCGCCCGTCGCGCGGGCCACCACCAGCGACAGCACCATCGCCATCACCACGGCCAGAAGACCGAGGTAAATGGGGATGGCGAAGAACAGCCACTGCAGCCAGACGGCGAAGACGATGGCCACGGCCATGCCGATGGCGACCCAGGACATCGGGACCTCGATTGCCTTGCTGCGCTCGTCGACCTCCGCGCCCTTGCCCTGGAACAGCGCCGCGACTTGCGAGAAGGCGCTGGCGAAGGCGCGCCATTGCAGCGCGGTTGCCGTGAGCGCTGCTGCCAGCAGCAGGCCGCTGGCGGGCCAGGCACTCCAGCCCGCAACCGAGCCAAAGCCGCCCTTGATCACCTTGTGGTTGACCTCGATGGCGTGCTCGATCAGCCAGGGGGCGATGAAGAACCAGTTGATCAAGGAGCCCAAGAGCAGGCTGATGCCCGTCCGCGCCCCAACCAGCGCGCCCGCAGCGTAAAGAAGCAGGTTCATGTCGAGGCCCAAGGTGAGCTTCTCGGCCGGAATGCCCCGAACGCCGGGGAAAATCGACAGGGAGCTGGGGATGCTGATCGCCAGCGCCTTGGCCTGGGGCAGGAACTTGCCGACGAAGGCGGCGTTGCCGTCGCGGAAGTAGGCAACTAGGGCGCCGATGATGGCGCTCCAGGTCAGGACGCGCGCCTTCTTCATGGCCTGCTCGCCCTCGCTGTGCAGGCCCTTGATGGTTTCGGCCGCCGCGATGCCGCTGGGGAAAGGCAGTTGCTCCATGTTGATCATCTGGCGCTTGAGCGGCACGGCCACCATGACGCCGATCAGCGAGACGCCCACCAGCCAGATGGCGAGTTGCACGGGCGGCAGCAGCGGCCGGCCCATCAGCACCAGGGCCGGGATCGAGGTGGCGAGGCCGGCGGAGGCCATGAAGCCTGCCGCCGAAGACACGGACTGCATGGCGTTGTTCTCGAGATCGGTGAACTCGCCGCCCGGCAGGACGCGCTCCAACGCCTTGAAGATCGCGAAGGCCATGATGCCCGCGGTGATGGTGGCGCCGAAGGTCCAGCCGGTTTTCAGGCCGGCGTAGACGTTGGCCGTCGACATGACGCCGCCGAGCAGCGCGCCCATGATCGCCGCGCGCACCGTGAGCTGGCGGGTCTCATGCCGGTATACGTTCGCGTGCCAATAGGCTTCGCGCTCGTTCATCGGGAGCGCTGCCAGGGCGCTGCGTAGCTCGTCCGTGCCCTTGCGGGCGATCTCTTCCGTCACCTAGACTTCCCCCATCCACTTCTTACAGGCGATGATGATGACGGCCATGATGCTTTCCCCCGCAATGAGGCCGGAGGACCCCGTGATGGTGTACTTCTCGGCCTTGGCGGGCGCCAACTTGAAGAACGCCCAGGCCAGAATCGCGCCCAAGAAGATGGACAGCGACTGCGCGAACGGGATGATGAAGGCCAGGCCGATGCCGGTGGGCGAGGGCAGGTACTTCTTGGAGGCCGGCACCTTCACCTCGATCACGGTCACGATGATCGTGACGAAGATCATCACGGCAGCGAACGTCAGGGCCGTCTGCGGGATGGCGTCGATGCCCTTCGCCAGCACCTCGGCCGTGGCCTTCCAGACCTGGGCGGCCGGCGCCGGGAACTTCTCGCCCAGCACCTTGGCGTCCGGCACCAGCAGGTTGAAGGCGGGCACGCAGGCCAGCGTTCCAACGAGCACGCCGAAGAGCTGGGCCAGGAACTGCTGGCGGGGCCTCGCGCCCAGGATGTAGCCACTCTTGAGGTCGGTGAGCAGGTCGGACGTGTGGGCGGCCGCGCCGGCCGTCACGTTGGCCGACATGAGGTTGATGACGGGCTGGTGCGGGGTGATGGCGGCGTAGGCGAACTGCGTCACCTTGCCCATCGCGCCGAGCGGGGCGATGTCGGTCTCGCCGGCCACGCGGGTGGCGACCATCGAGAGCACCACGGCGAAGATGACGGACAGCACGCCCAGCAGCGGGTTGATGCTGAAGAGCCAGTACTGCACGCAGATCGTGGCGATCGACGCGACCGCCATGCCGCCGCCGAACCAGCTCCCGGGGACCTCGATGTCGTTGGTGGCATCCTTGGGCGCGCCTTCATCCTTCTTCTTCCATAAATCCGAGATGCCCGAGAAGCCGCGGGCGATCGAGCGCCACTGGAAGGCCATCGCCACCAGCGTCGCCACCACCAGGGTGCCGGCGCCGGGCCAGGTGGACCACGAGACCACGCCGCGGTAGCCGCCCGTGATCACCTTGCCGTTGGCCTGGATGGCGTGCTCGATCAGCCAGGGGGCCACGAAGAACCAGTTCAAGACAGCACCGATCATGATCGAGATGCCCGTGCGCAGGCCCACGATGGCGCCGGCGGCCAGCAACATCACGCTGGAGTCGAGCTGCAGCGTCAGCTTGCTGGGATCGATGCCGCGCCAGGCCGGGAAGACCGCGAAGGAGTCGGGCAAGGTGAAGGCCAGGGCCTTGAGGCCGAGCTTCTCCATCGCCAGCGCGTGGAAGCTGCGGAAGTACTCGCCGCTGGCGCTCAAGAACGCCGCGATTCCCAGCATGCGGGCCTTTTCGATCGCCTCCGCGCCATGGCCATGCAGGCTGCGGATCGTCTCGGCTGCTGCGATGCCGCTGGGGAAGGGCAGTTGGTCCACGTTGATCATCTGGCGCTTGAGGGGGATGGCGATGACCACGCCCAGGAGGGAGATCGCGCCCAGCCACGCGGCGAGCGAGAAGGTGTCCAGTCGCTGCCCGTTGAGCGGCAGCAGCGCGGGGATGGCGCTGGTGAGGCCGGAGCTGGACATGGCGCCGGCGGCGGAAGCCACCGACTGCATGGCGTTGTTCTCGAGGTCGGTGAAGTGGCCGCCGGGCAGCACGCGCTCGAGCGCCTTGAAGATCGCGAAGGCCAGGATGCCGGCCGTGATGGTGACGCCGAAGCCCCAGCCGATCTTCAGGCCCACGTACAGGTTCGAGACGGACAGCACCGCGCCCAGCATCATGCCCATGATGACGGCACGCACCGTGAGCTGTTTGACGTCGCCCCGGTAGATGTTCGCGTGCCAGTAGGCCTCGCGCTCTTCCGGCGGCAGGCCGCTCATCGCCGCCGCATGGGCTGCGGCGTTAGGCTGGCCGGGTTGAACCGGCTCCGTAGGCTCGTGATGCATGGGGTGGTCCCTGGTACAAAGCGGGCGGCGTCTGGGAACCGGTCGGCCCCGGCTTCTCTTACCCACGCTCGCCCGCAGGCTCACAGCGGGGGCCCGCCATGGTAGAATCAAGGCAGGAACCGCGTTTCGCGCAAAGGACCCCTGCCTGATGGAAGCCACCCGCACCGCCCCCGAAGCGTCCACCGGACCGTACAAGCCCACCCATAAGATCCGCTTCGTCACCGCGGCCTCGTTGTTCGATGGGCATGACGCGTCGATCAACATCATGCGCCGGATCCTGCAGGCCAGCGGCGCGGAGGTGATCCACCTCGGCCACAACCGCAGCGTGGCGGAAGTGGTAGAGACGGCCCTCCAGGAAGACGCCCACGGCATCGCCATCTCCAGCTACCAGGGCGGGCACGTCGAGTACTTCAAGTACATGATCGATCTGCTCAAGGAGCGCGGCGGCGGCCATGTTCGCGTGTTCGGCGGCGGCGGCGGCGTGATCGTGCCGGCCGAGATCCAGGAGCTGGAAGCGTACGGCGTCGCCAAGATCTTCTCGCCCGACGACGGCCGCGAGCTGGGCCTGCAGGGCATGATCGACGCCATGCTGCGCGAGACCGACTACGCGATGGCGGAGCGCGGGCTGCCGGCGGCGGACGCCGTGCGCACGGGCGAGGCCACCGCGCTGGCCCGCGCCATCACCGCCGCGGAAGCCGACCAGGGCGCCGAGCTCCTGGCGACGCTGCGCGAGCGGGCGCTTACCCGCCAGGTGCCCGTCCTGGGCATCACGGGCACCGGCGGCGCCGGCAAAAGCAGCCTGACGGACGAGCTGGTGCGCCGGTTCCTGCGCGACTTCCCGGACAAGACCGTCGCGATCCTCTCCGTCGACCCGTCCAAGCGCAAGACGGGCGGCGCCCTGCTGGGCGATCGCATCCGCATGAACGCCATCTACGACCCGCGCGTCTACATGCGCTCGCTGGCGACCCGCGCCGCCCACGTTGCGACCTCGGGCGCCCTGGTCGACGCCGTGGCCGCCTGCAAGGCCGCCGGCTACGACCTGGTCATCATCGAGACCGCGGGCATCGGCCAGAGCGACAGCGCGATCGTGGATTTGGCGGACGTCACGCTCTACGTCATGACCAGCGAGTTCGGCGCGGCGAGCCAGCTCGAGAAGATCGACATGTTGGACTTCGCCGACCTCGTCGCCATCAACAAGTTCGACAAGCGGGGGGCGGAAGACGCCCTGCGCGACGTGCGCAAGACCATGCAGCGCAACCAGAAGCGCTTCGAGAGCGCTCCCGAAGACATGCCGGTCTTCGGCACGATCGCCAGCCAGTTCAACGACCCCGGCACCAACTGGCTGTACGTGAACCTGATCGAGCGCCTGGGCTGGACCTCCCACCTGGCCGTGCCGGTGCGGCAAAGCCAGAAGGTGGCCGTGATCCCGGCCGAGCAAGAGCGCTACCTCTCGGAGATCGCCGACGCCGTGGCCCAGCACAAGACCGACGTGCGCGCCCAGGCCGGCCGCGCCAGCGACGCCTACGGCCTGCACCGCGCGCTCACCACGTTGGGCGATGCCGTGCCGCCGATGGCCGGCCTCTATGACCCTGCCGCCCTGGTGGACACCGCCGCGGACGCCACGGTGCGCCTGCTGCGCCAGCGCTACCAGGAGGCGTTGCTGGACCTGACGCGCGAACACCTCGAGCTGCTGCAACGCTGGCCACAGCTGGTGGCGGGCTACACCGCGCCACGGCACGAGTACGAGGTGCGCGGCAAGAAGATCGCGGTCGAGAACTACACGGAGAGCCTGTCGCACCTCCAGATCCCCAAGGTGGCCCTGCCGGCCTTCTCGGACTGGGGCGACCTGCTGGCCTGGCAGCTGTTGGAGAACATCCCCGGCCGCTTCCCCTACGCCGCCGGCGTGTTCGAGTTCAAGCGCAAGGGCGAGGACCCGACGCGCATGTTCGCCGGCGAGGGCACACCGGAGCGCACCAACAAGCGCTTCCACTACCTCTCGCAGGGCCAGCCCGCCGCCCGCCTGTCCACGGCCTTCGACTCCGTCACGCTGTACGGCGAGGACCCCGGCACGCCGCTGGACGTGTACGGCAAGATCGGCAACAGCGGCGTCTCCATCTGCACGCTGGACGACGCCAAGAAGCTCTACTCGGGCTTCGATCTCTGCGCGCCGTCCACCTCCGTCTCGATGACGATCAACGGCCCCGCGCCGATGCTGCTGGCCTTCTTCCTGAACACCGCCATCGACCAGCAGGTCGAGAAGCACCTGGTGGAGACCGGCGGCTGGGAGGCCGCGGAAGCCAAGATCGCGGCGTACTTCGAGGGCAAGCCGCGGCCCGCTTACGTGGGCGCTGACGTCCCGGAAGGCGACCGGGCGTTCGGCCTGCGGACGCTGGGCGTGACCGGCGACATGTTGGTCCCGCCGGACGTCTACGCGCGGATCAAGGTCGAGACCTTGAAGTCGGTCCGCGGCACGGTCCAGGCGGACATCCTGAAGGAAGACCAGGCCCAGAACACCTGCATCTTCTCCACGGAGTTCGCGCTGCGGATGATGGGCGACATCCAGAAGTACTTCATCGACCACGACGTCCGGAACTACTACTCTGTCTCGATCAGCGGATACCACATCGCCGAAGCCGGGGCCAACCCGATCAGCCAGCTGGCGTTCACGTTGGCGAACGGGTTCACGTTCGTCGAGTACTACCTGGCGCGCGGGATGGCCATCGATGACTTCGCGCCGAACCTGAGCTTCTTCTTCTCCAACGGCATCGATCCGGAGTATGCCGTGATCGGGCGGGTGGCGCGGCGCATCTGGGCCGTGGCCATGAAGAACAAGTACGGCGCCAACGACCGGTCGCAGAAGCTGAAGTACCACATCCAGACCTCGGGTCGGTCGCTGCACGCGCAGGAGGTCGACTTCAACGACATCCGCACCACGCTGCAGGCGCTGTATGCCATCTACGACAACTGCAACTCGCTGCACACCAACGCCTTCGACGAGGCCATCACCACCCCCACGGAAGACTCCGTGCGGCGCGCCATGGCCATCCAGCTGATCATCAACCGGGAGCTGGGGCTGACAAGGAACGAGAACCCCTTGCAGGGCGCGTTCATCATCGACCAGCTGACGGAGCTGGTGGAAGAGGCCGTGCTGGCGGAGTTCCGGCGGATCTCGTACCGGGGCGGCGTGCTGGGCGCCATGGAGACCATGTACCAGCGCGGCAAGATCCAGGAAGAGTCGATGTACTACGAGCACCTCAAGCACAGCGGCGAGCTGCCCGTGATCGGCGTCAACACCTTCCTGAACCCGCGCCCGCAGACCTACGGGGACACGCTGGAGCTGATCCGTTCGACCGAGGGGGAGCGCCACCAGCAAATCGACAACCTGGCCTCGTTCCAGGCTCGCAACGCGGACCGCTCGGACGCCGCCTTGGCCCACTTGCAGGCGCAGGCGACGGCGGGGGCGAACCTGTTCGAGGAGCTGATGGAGACGGCCAAGGTGGCGTCCCTGGGACAGATCACGCGGGCGTTGTACGAGGTGGGCGGGCAGTACCGCCGCAACATGTAGGAGGCCTACCGGCCTTCGTAGGTGGGGGTGCGCTTCTCGCGGATCGAGGCCACGCCCTCCTTGAGGTCGGCGCTGGCGAAGACCAGGGCCTGGGCGGCGGCCTCGGCTTCCAAGGCCTCGGCGAGGCTCACGTCCGCATGGTCGCGCAACAGGCCCTTCGTCAGGCGGATGGCGACCGGCGCGGCCGCCGCGATCTCGTTGGCCAGGGCCAGGCCGCGGGCTTCGAGCACGTCGGCGGGGACGGCCAGGTTGACCAGGCCCATCGTCGCGGCTTCCGTGCCTGTGACCGTGCGGCCGGTGTAGAGCAGCTCCGCGGCGCGAGCTGGCCCCACCACGCGTTGCAAGCTCCAGGTGCCGCCCATGCCCGGCGTCAGGCCGATGCGCGCGAAGTTGACGGACAGCATTGCGTCTTCGGCTGCCACGCGCAGGTCGCAGCCCAACGCGAAGCAAAGCCCCGCCCCGGTGGCGCGGCCGTGCAAGAGGGCGATGGTGGGGACCTCCAGCTCGCGGATGGCCAGGAACTTGGTGTAGAAGGCCAGCATCTCGTCGCGGTTCGCGTCCGGATCCTGCGCCGCGTTCTTCTCCAAAAAATCCAGGTCGCCGCCGGCGCTGAAGGCCCGGCCTTCGCCGCGCACCAGCAGGCAGCGCAGCGTGGGGTCGCCGTTCAGCTCGTCCACCAGCGCGTGGATGGCGTCGCCCATCTCGTGGCTCATGGCGTTGAGCTTGGCCGGGCGGTCCAGGCTCAGGATGCCGATGGCGCCTTCGCGCCGGAAGGTGATGGTCACGTGCTCAACTCGCCTTCCGCGACGCACGTCAGCGCCACGTTCACAAAGTCCACCAACGCCGTGCCCACCAGGTCGTGGGCCTGCTTCAATTGTTCCGGCTGCGCCGTGTCGAACAGCCCGGCCCCGGCCAGGCGGCGCAGGATCCGCTCGGCGGTGAAATTCACCAGCTGATCCCAGTCCTCCGCCTTTACGTAGGCGGCCAGTTGCTTGAAACGCTCGTCGCTCATGCGGATGGATTTACCGCATGCTGTGGCATCATGGCCAGCGTGCCCTACACCGACCTCGACCTCGCCACCTGGCCCCGCCGCGACCACATGCGGCTCTTCCAGCGGCTTGCCAACCCCTATTTCAGCGTCACGGTGGACCTGGACATCACGGCCTGGCTGGCCGCGAACCGTGCCGCGGGGCGGCCGTTCTTCCCGGCCCTGGTGCACCGCATGACGGCCGTGGCGAACGGCATCGAGGCCTTCCGCACCCGCATCCGCGGCGAGCGCGTGGTGCTGCACGACCGGATCGACCCGTCGTTCACGGTGCCCTGGCGCGGCGACATGTTCAACTTCTGCACGGTCGATTTCGAGCCGGACGTGGACGCCTTCCTGGCGCGCTGCCTGCCGGCGATCGCCGCGTCCGAGTCCGCCGATGGCCTGATCCTCGACCCGGCCGTGCCCGACGACAAGCTCTACCTCTCGTGCCTGCCCTGCTTTCCCTTCAGCAGCATGACCCATGCCGTCGGCACCGGCGATACCATCCCCCGCCTGGCCTGGGGCCGCGCGACGGAGCGTGAGGGCCGGACGTGGCTCGCCGTCAACTTCCAGCTCCACCATGGGCTGCTGGACGGGGTCCACGTCGCGAGGTTCCTGGAGTCGTTCGGCATGGGTGCGCTACAATGAAGCCATGCGCACCTTCCTCGCCACCTTCCTGCTGATCACGGCCTGCCAGGGAAGCACGGGGACCCCGATCGCCTCCGCCTCGCCCGCGGCATCGTCGTCGCCGATCCAGTCGCAGCTGACGGCGCCCACGGCCGGACCGCTGGTGGCGCTGCCCAAGGGCACGGTCACCATCGCCGGCCGTGCCGTGGCCGTGGACATCGCCGCCACGGCCGACAGCCGCCGCCAGGGGCTGAGCGGCCGCACGTCGCTGGCCCAGGACACCGGGTTGGTGTTGGGCTGGACCGCCCCCACGGCGGTGTCGATCTGGATGCCCGACATGAACTTCGCGATCGACGTGATCTTCGTGCGCAACGGCAGCGTGCTGGCCGTCTACCCGGACGTGCCGCCCTGCGTGCCCGGCGAGCCTTGTCCCACCTTCGGGCCCACCCTTCCGGTGGACTTCGTGCTGGAGGTGCCGGCGGGCAATGCCCTGGCGCTGGGCGTGAAGATCGGCTCACCGGCCAGCTACAAGCCGAACTAGCCTGTCGGCCGGCGCCCCATGGCAATCGGCTCGAGCGCGAGGGTTTCTAGCAACACGTCGCCGTCCCAGCCGAGCTCCGGGCACTTGGGCGTCAACCGCGCCACCTGCTTGCGCACGTAGTCCTGGTAAATCAATACGAAGATCGACGGCTCGCCTTGCGGGCCTGCCGGGAACGCCATGGAAAACCTCCTTCACGCGGAACCCATCCCCCACAGCGATGTTCACAAATGTTCGTGAACGGAAGTTGACCCAAGATTGGGCCGACGTGAAATCTTCGTGACGCCTATGTTGCGTTGTGTTCGCGCTTGTAGGCCGGGCAGCGGTGCTTGAAGTCGCACCAGTCGCAATGCCGGCCGGTTTGCGGGTCGAAGTCCTCCTCCGCCTCGATCGCCCGGGCGCCCTCGGCGGCCCCGTCGAGCAGCCCGCGCCACTCCGCGGCCGGCAGCTCCACCGGCAGCTTGGCGCCGGTCGCCAGGTGGTGGATCGCGACGGCCCGGGGCAGTTCCCCGGTGGTGGCTTCCACCAGGTAGCGGTAAATCGCAAGTTGTTGCTTCACCGCCGTGGTAATCAAGGCGCGGCCCGACTTGTAGTCGATCAGTTCCAGCGAGCCGTCCGGCAGCCGGTCCACCCGGTCGACGATCCCCAGGAAGGGCACGCCCGCGTAGGGCGCCTCCAGCTTCTTCTCGATCATGACGGGCTTGCCCACCCCCTCGCCGTAGCGGGCCAGGTAGGCCGACAGCAGCGCCTCGGCCTTCTTGCGGGCCTCCGCCTCGTCCTCGGGCGTGGCGAAGCCCTCGCCCTCCCAGCGGCTGGCCAGCAGCGCCAGCGCGCCATCCAGCCCCGTTTGCGCCACGCCGCCGGCCTTTTCGACCTCCTCCAGCGCCGCGTGCAGCGAGATGCCCACGCTCTGCGCCGCCTCGCGGCGGGTGGGCAGCTTGATCACGTACTGGTAGTAGTAGCGGCGGTGGCAGGCCTGGAAGACTTGCAGCCGGGAGGGGCTGTACGCCCTAGCGCGCGGCAGGCGATCGCCCCCCTCCGGTGAAGCTCGCCAGCAGCTCCGGGGCGAAGACCGGGTCGCCCGCCACGAAGCTGTTGATGGTCACGCAGCCTACCTTGGCGGAGGCGTGCAGGTAACGGCCCTCGCCCAGGAACAGGCCCACGTGGCCGGGGAAGAACACCAGGTCGCCGGCTTGCAGGTCCGCCGCGGCGGCGATGTGAGCCGTGGCCTCCTGCTGCTGGTCGGCGTCGCGGGGCAGCTGGTAGCCGTTCACGGCGTGGGACAGCTGCACGAGCCCGCTGCAATCCAGGCCCCAGTAGGTGGTGCCGCCCCACAGGTACGGCAGGCCCAGGAACTGCCTGGCGAAGGCCAGGATTCCGGCCACGTCACCGCGCTGGCCCAACGGCGCCACGCCGTCCGGCAGCGCGATTTCGAGCCCATCCGGCAGCCGGAAGCGGTCGCCGGCTTGCGTCAGCCGGGTGCCCGCGGACAGCACCAGCTCCCGGTTGTCGGCCATCGCCACGCGAAGACAGGGCTTCACCACCATATGCGTGGGCTGCCAATCCGCCGTGAGCAGGGTGTTGTTGGACTTGCCGTAGGCCACGTAACCGTCCGGGCCGCGCAGGCGGTGCCAGTCCTCGCCGGTTTCGATAATTTCGACGGGGTCGCCCAGGCGCAGCTGGCTGACCAGCTCGCGGGCGTGGCCGGGGCCGGCGCGCAGCTGCAGGCAGCCGGTCAGGACCACGCCGGGTTGCAGCTCGGGATGCTTCGCCTGCACCCCCAACCCCAGCTCGTTGGCGGGGATCGACAGGGCGGTGCCGGCCAACACGGGCGGATCGCCGGCCTCGATGCACAGCTCGCCGCCGATGCGGCGCGGGTCTTCCGTCGCCTGGGCCAGCCATTCGCGGGCCTCCTGCGTCCGCCGGGAAACGGCTTCGTGGTGCGCGTGGATCACGGTGGCGAGGTGGCGCAGCAGCAAGTCCGTCTCCTCGTCCTCCCCCTCGCCCAGGGCCACCAGCACGTAGGGGCGATCGCCGCCCACAATGCCCGCGTCGTGCCGGAAGCCCGGCAGCTCGCCCGTCTTGTGGGCGAACGGCCGGTCCGCCGGCAGCCCGGCGGCCAGCTTGTCGTCGTGGCGCTGTTGCCCCAGCAGCCCCAGGAGCTCCGCCGTCGAAGCGGGCCCCAGCAGCCGGCCCTGGTGCAGGGCTGCCAGCAGCGTGGCGTGCTCCGAGGGCGTGGTAAAATTCTCGCGCCCGGCCTCGCGGGCGGCGGCGTCCAGCATCCGGCGCTTCAACGCCGTATGCTGCCAGCCCAGCTTCGAGGCCAGGCCGTCCAGGGCGGTGAGCCCCAGGCGATCGATCAGGGCGTTGGTGGCCGCGTTGTCGCTTTCCGTGATCATGCGGTCCAGCACCTTGCGCCACGCGAAGCGCTTGCCGGCAGGGGCGTTGCCCAGGTCGTCGAACTCCGCTTCGTCGTCCTCCGGGAGCGGGGCCACGGCCACGCGCTCGCGCAGGGGCAGCTCGCCTTGATCGGCCAACTGGTAAGCCACCACGGCCAGGGCCGTTTTTACGAGGCTCGCGGCGGGCCGCGGCGCGTCATCCAGGGCCCAGCCCCGGTTGGTCTCGAGGTCCACGTATGCCAGGCCCGCGCGCGCGGTGCCCCGGGTCATCAACGGTTCCAGCGCCAGCCTCAGCCCGTCCGGTGGCGCGCCCCACGTCAGTTCCACACCATTCCCTCGAAAGCAGCAGCCTATGATCGAGACGACATCCTACCATGAGTCCGCGCTGGCGCTCCACAAGCGCGTTTGCGTGGTAGACGCCCACTGCGACACCATCTCCCTGGTGCTCGACGACGGCCACATGTTCGCCCACGGCTCCCACGAGGGCCACATCGACGTGCCGCGCCTGCGCGAGGCGGGCATGGGCATCCAGGTCCTGGCCTGTTGGAACGAGCCACAATGGAGCGGCCATGCCGCCTTCGCGCGCTGCATGGAGAAGATCGGCACCTTCTACCAGGAGCAGCGCAAGGCCGATCTCCGGCTGGTCACGCGCAAGGCCGACCTCGACGTGCTGGACTTGGGCTTCATCCTTTCGTTGGAAGACGCCGCGCCCTGCATGGGCAACACGCGCCACATCGACGCGCTCTACGCCGCCGGCGTGCGCATGATCGGCCTGACCTGGAATGGCCGCAACGAGATCGCGGATGGCCTCAAGGTGGGCGACAAGCCGGGCGGCCTCACGGACGTGGGCCGGATCTGCGTGGGCCACATGCAGGCGCTGGGCATCGTGGTGGACCTGTCCCACATCGCGGAAGTGGGCTTCTGGGACGTGGTGGCCGAGTCCACCAAGCCGCTGGCCTGCAGCCACTCGAACGCCAAGGCCGTGCACGACCACATCCGCAACCTGACGGACGCCCAGATCAAGGCCATCGCAGCCTCCGGCGGCGTGATCGGCGTGACCTACGTACCGTCCTTCCTGTCGACGGAGCGGCCCGGCATCGCCGAGGTGATCCGCCACATCGAGCACATCGTCGAGGTGGGCGGCATCGACGTCGTGGGCCTGGGGTCGGACTTCGACGGCATCCAGACCACGCCCGTCGGGCTGGAGGATTGCTCGCGCCTGCCCGCGCTGACGGCCGCCCTCATGGAACGCGGGTGGAAGGAAGCGGAGCTGACCAAGCTGCTGGGCGCCAACTGGGTGCGCGTGTTCAAGGCCAACTGGACGTGCTGATCGTCGGCCTGACGGGCGGCATCGCCTCGGGCAAGACCACCGTCGCCGACCTGCTGGCGGCGCGCGGCGCGGCGCTGATCGACACGGATTTGTTGGCGCGCGAGGTCGTGCTGCCGGGCCAACCGGCCTACGAGGAAATCACGGCCGCCTGGCCCGACGTGGCCCTAACAGGCGGCGGGCTCGACCGGGCCAAGCTAGGGGCGATCGTCTTCGGCGACGAGGCGGCGCGGGCGCGCTTGAACGGGATGACGCACCCCCGCATCCGCGCGTTGATGGCCGAGCGCCTGGCCGCGCTGGACGCCGGCGCAGTCCCGGTGGCCGTGCTGGTGGTGCCGCTGCTCTTCGAGAACGGGCTCGACGCCACGGTCCAGGAGAGCTGGCTGGTGGCGGTGGCGCCGGCCGTCCAGCGCGAGCGCCTGGTCACGCGGGACGGTTTCACGCCCGAGGAGGCGGACCAGCGCATCGCAAGCCAGATGCCGCTGGAGGCCAAGCTTATACGGGCGACCCGCGTGATCCGCAACGACGGCGACCGCGCTGCACTGGAGGCCGAGGTCGCGCGCGTCTGGGCCGAGGCCGGGCTGCTTTAGCCTTCCTCGACCTTGCTGGCCGTCATTTGGGCGGCCTCGATCCACTTGCCGATGGTGATCTCGGATGGCAGGCGCTCGACGAACTTGTCGCCCAGGCTGTTGGCGATCGCCATGCGCTCGTGCAGCGCCTTGGGGTCACGCTGCGCCAGCTCCTTCACCGAATCCACGCCGACGGCCTCCAGCAGGTTGCTTTGGCGCGGACCCACACCCTTGAGCCGCATCAGCTCGACCTTCTGCGCCCACTTGAGCAAGCTCCGGTAGGGGATGTCGGCCTTCTGCGCGAGTTGCTGGCGCGCGTAGCGGGTCGAGGTGGCGTCGAGCAGGTCGTTCGTGTCCGTCACGCCCGCGTCGCGCAGCTTCTTGCCGTAGGCGGGCCCGATGCCGACGATGTCTTCAACGGGGTAGCCATGCTCGCGCGGGGTGGTCTGCAACGTGTCCTGGGGCCGGGCTGCGGGCGCGGCCGGCCTGGGCGGGGCTGCAGGCACGATCGGGGCCGGCTTCGGTTGGGTGTTGGTCAGGTACGGGTTGGTGGCCGAAATGGTCATGGGAACCTCCACGTTGGGACGACATGGCAGGTATCGCGCCTGGCGCGCGCTATCTGGTCAAACCCAGCTTATGGACAAGCGAGGCTTCGTTTAAGAAACTACGCGCTCGACGGAGGGGATCGCGGCTTCAAGCCCGTCCATGGCTCGCTCCGCGCCGCCCACCAATTCGTCGATCAAGGCCTGCACCCGCACGACCTCCTTGATCCGGGGCGTCGTGCTGCCGCAAATCACGAAGCCGCCGTACAGGTTGCCCAACACGTCGGCTTGGTAGAGCGCGTCCGCGATGCAGTACTGCACCTTGCGGAAGTCGCAGGTGTGCAGGCACTTGTAGCTGCACTTGAACTGCTTGCGGTTGCCGTCGATCACGTCTTGCAGCCACTCGTTCCGGATGGCGCGCAGCGGCATGCCGACCGGGCTCGTGATGATCACGACGTCCTCCTCGCGACACTTCACGAACTGGTCCTTGAAGGTGTCGTGGGCGTCGCACTCGTCCGTTGCCACGAAGCGGGTGCCCATTTGCACGCCGGCCGCGCCGC
>JAQBPE010000251.1 GCA_028287685.1 Cyanobacteria bacterium RYN_339
CGGGGCTGGCGGGGCCGGAAGGGCACCACCACCGGCGGCGCGGGGTCGAGCTCGGGCGAGGGGCCGGGCAGGCGCAGGGCCTCGTCCAGCCGGCCGAACAGGCCGGCCATCCCCGCCTGGTACGCACGGCAGCCGGCGCAGTCCACGAGGTGGGCCTCCAGCTCCGCGCGCGCGGGGCCGGCCAGCTCGCCATCCAACAGTTCCTGGATCGGGTCACGCCGATCGCGACAGGGCTCGGTCATCTTCAGCCTCCCAACAGCTCGCGCAGGCGCTCGCGCCCGCGGAAGATCCACGTCTTCACGGTGCCCAACGGCACCCCCAGGATCTCGGCAATCTCTTCATAGGGCAGGTCTTCCTGGTGGCGCAACACGATGGCCTGGCGCCAGCTCACGGGCAGCAGGGTCAGGGCCGCTTCCAGGTCGAGTTGCAACGGGGTGCGCACGATGGCGGCATCCTCGCCGCCGGCTTCCATGCCGTCTTCCAGCAGCGCGTCCAGGCTCTCCGGCCGGCGGGCGCGCACGTGGTCCAGGAACAGGTTGTTGGCGATCTTGAACAGCCAGGGCCGGAACGCGGCGCCGGCGCGGAAGCCCCCCAGGGCGTTCAGCGCCTTGACGAAGGCCTCCTGCGAGAGGTCGCGCGCCAGCTCGTGGTCGCTGCTCAGCCGCACCAGCATGCGGAAGAGCGGCTCCTGGTGCGCCAGCACCAGCGCCTTGCGGGCAGCGGCGTCGCCGTCGCGGGCGGCGTCGATCAGGCCCGGCTCGGTGGTTGGCGGGAACGGGCTGGGCGCCATGGACAGGGTCCCTACCGTCAAGGTCGGTGCCCGGGGCGGCCCCCCGGGAGCGCCGCCAGGGCCTTGAGCTGCTCGCGCGTCAGCACGGCACGCCCTTCGAACCAGGCGGCGAGCCGGGCCTCGGACAACTGGCCCTGCAACGAATTGATCTCACGCTGCAGCGCCACGGCTTGATCCTTCGTTGCATCGGCCCCCCGCACCAGCGCGAACAGCGCCTTGCGTTTCTCCATCAGCCGCTTGCGCGGCTCCGCGGTCGCGTCCTGGTGCCGCTTGCGGATCACCTGCATCTTGGCCCGCTGGTCGGCACTCAGGTGCAAGCGTTCGAACAGGCGGTCCATGTGGCGCTCGGCCATCGCGGCGAGCGCCTCGTCGCTGGCGCCGGCCCAGGACGGGTTGCGCTCGCCCGCGACGGCGGGAGAGGCAAACGCCAGGAGCGCGGCGAGCGCTACGGTGAGCGGGCGGTGGAGCATGATCGGGGTCCTCGGGAAGGGCCTACGCTGTCACTACGGCCGGGGCATCCTGGAAAGTTTCGACACGTTGCCGCAGCAGGGGAGCGGCCCGGTAACGCTCTTCGCCCAGCGTGTGGCGCAACGCGTCCAACAGCGCCACCACGCGCGCCAACCCGAGCTTGCTTCCCCAGGCCAGGGGGCCGTGAGGGTAGTTCGCGCCGAGGCAGAGCGCCCGGTCGATGTCGGCTTCGGACGCCACGCCTTCCCCCAGGGCGAAGTAGGCCTCGTTCACCAGCATCGCCAGGATGCGCGGGAAGACCAGGCCCAGCTGGTCGGGAACCTCGTAGAAGCCGCCGACGGCGGGGCGAAGGCCCTCACCGGCGAAGGCGACGTCCTGGTGGCCCACCACGCAGACCGGCTTGCGGTGCAGCTTGGCATGGGCCGCCGCCGTGCGCGTGAGGTCCGTGGTCATGAGGGCCGGAACACGTTCGGCGAGCCAGGCCAGGGCGCCGGGCGTGACTTCGAAGCCTGCCAGCACGCCCGCCAGGTCCGGGACCAGGCTGCCGGTGGGCAGGTGGGTCGCGTCGATCAGGATCAAGTCGTGGTGGGCCAACCGGGACGCCCAGGTCGCCAGGTCGGCGGGGGCGCCGACCAGCACCAGGCGCTGCGGGTCGCCATGGGGCATGGGCGTTGCCGGCGTGGGGCCCGCGGGGTAGGCATAGAAGCCCTGGCCGGATTTCTGGCCCAACCGCCCGGCCGCGACCATGCGCTGCTGGATTGGGTGAGGGCGGAAGCGCGAATCGCCGAAGAAGGCCCCGTAGACCGCCTGCGTGACCGCGAAGTTCACGTCGATGCCGATCAGGTCCATCAGCTCGAACGGCCCCATGCGGAAGCCGCCTGCGCGCATGCAGGCGTCGATCGCGGGCATGGGCGCACCTTCGCCGGCAAGCTTCAGCGCCTCGCCGTAGAACGAGCGCGCCACCCGGTTGACGATGAAGCCCGGCGTGTCCTGGCACATGACGGGCGTCTTCCCCAGCGCGAGCGCGAACTGGCGGCCCGTCTCCAGCGCCGCTGCGCCGGACTGCTGGGCGGCGATGACTTCCACCAGGGCCATCAAGGGCGCCGGGTTGAAGAAGTGCAGGCCGATCACGCGTTCGGGGTGGCGGGCGCACGCGGCGATCGCCGTGATCGACAGCGAGCTCGTGTTGCTCGCCAGCACGGCATCGGGCCGGCAGGCCTCGTCCAGGAAGCGGAACAAGTCCTGCTTTACGGCCAGGCTCTCCGGCGCCGCCTCGATCACGAGGTCCGCCGCGACGAGGGCGTGCAGGTCGGTGGTGGTGGTGAAGCGCGCCAGCGCCGCGTCCCGCGCGTCGCCATCCAGCTTGCCCTTCTCCACCAGGCGGGCCAGTTGCTTCTCGATGCCGGCCCGGCCCTTTGCCAGGCCGGGCTCCGCGACGTCGTACAACACGACGTCGTAGCCGTGTTGCAGCGCCACCTGGGCGATGCCGGCGCCCATGGTGCCGGCCCCCAGGATGGCGATCACCAGTTGGGCTTCCACTCGGGGAGCGTCAGGCCCCATTGCTGCGACAGCCCCTTGACCTCGTCATGGAACGCCTGGCGCACCACGTCGTTGTCGCGCAGCTTGAGCTTGTACTTCTGGTACAGCGCGTTGCGGCGCGAGCCCGGGCGGCCGAAGATGTTCATGGTGCGGATGTACCACTTGTCGAGCGCTTCTTGGAGCTCGGGCTTCGTTTCGGGGTTCTCCGCGAGCTTCTTCACCCAGTAGTTGCCATGGGCGACGTGCATCATCTCTTCCTTGAAGATCTTCTCGATCTCGCGTGCCCAGGGGCCGTAGCTGCAGTGGCGCACGTCCTCCAGCTGGTGGCCGGCGCCGCGGTCCATGCAGAAGTTGAACATGATGAAGTCGTACCAGGTGTCGATGGGGTAGTAGAAGATGTTGACGCGCTTGTCTTCGCCCAGGCGCTTGTCGCCGATGTTGTCGGTGGCCTCGGCGCCGCGGCTGTTGTAGTCGTGTTGGCCGATGTGGGCCTCGATGTTCACGCCCACGCGCTCCAACAGGCCGTACATGGCGAGCGCGTGCCGCATCTCGTCGCGCACGATGTTGGAGACGGCGAACTTCTCCTCGATGGTCGGCGCCTTCTGGATCCAAGGCATGTAGCCGTAGCAGCCGGCCAGCTCGGAGTCCGCCTGCATCATCATGAGGTTGGTGAGGTGCTCGCGGTACGCGTCCGGCATCTCGTCGAGCGACTCGATCTTCTGGCCGGCCTCGATCTTGGCGAACAGCTGGGCTTCTTTTTCTTCCGTGGAAAGCATCGGCGGTTTCCTCCTAGGTTCCAGTGTAAACCGGCTGGCGCTTCTCGGTAAAGGCGCTCACGCCCTCGCGGTAGTCCGCGGAGCGCCCCGCGATTTCCTGCATGTGCGCCTCGTAGTCCAACAGCTCTTCGAGATCGCACGCCAGCGCGCGGTTTACGGCCTTCTTGGCAAGTGCCATGGCCTTGGTCGGCCCCTGCGCCAGGCGCTCCGTGAACTCCTTGACCATGCCGGGGAAGGCGTCCGGGTCCGCGACGCGGTTGGCCAGGCCGTACTTCTCCGCCGTCTCCGCATCCAGCTTGTCGCCCGTGAAGAGCAGCTCCATGGCACGCCCCAGCCCGACGAGGCGGGGCAAGAAGAAGCTGGTGCCCGTGTCCGGGGCGGCGCCGATGCGCACGAACGCTTGCACGAAGCTGGCCTTGGTGGAGGCCAGGCGCAGGTCGCAGGCCAGCGCGATCGAGCAGCCCGCTCCGGCGGCCACGCCGTTGACGGCCGCCACCACGGGCTTGTCCATGGTGCGGATGGCCCGCACGATCGGAGCGTAGCGGTCACGTACGCTGTCGCCCAGGTGAAGCTCCGTGTCGAAGCCAGCCACGTTGCGGCTGTTGAGGTCCTGGCCGGCGCAGAACGCCCGGCCGGCGCCGGTGATGACGACGCAGCGCACGGCGGGATCCTTGGCAGCCTGCTTCAAGGCCGCCAGCACCTCGTCGGACATGGCGTCGTTGAAGCTGTTGTAGACGTCCGGGCGGTTGAATGTAAGCGTACCGACGCCGTTCTCCAGCTCCCAGCGGATGGTCTCGTAGGCCACGTTACTTCCCCTTCCAGTTGGGAGCGCGCTTCTGCACGAAGGCCGCCATGCCTTCCTTCTGGTCCTCGCTGGAGAACAGCAGGTAGAAGTTCTTGCGCTCGACTTGCAAGCCTTCGTCGAGGTGCATCTGGTCCACCGCGTTGATGGCCTCTTTGGCCATCTTCACGGCCAGGGGCGGCTGCCCGGCGATCTTGGCGGCCAACTTCAGGGCCTCTTCCAGGTAGAGTTCCACGGGCACCACGCGGTTGACCAGCCCGTAAGCCAGCGCCTCGCGGGCGCCGATGGATTCGCCCGTCAGCACCAGCTCCATGGCGCGCGCCTTGCCCAGGATGCGCGTCAGGCGTTGGGTGCCGCCGGCGCCGGGGATCACGCCGATGGCGATTTCCGGTTGGCCGAAGCGGGCGGTCTCGCTGGCGACGATCATGTCGCACAGCATGGCCAATTCGCAGCCTCCGCCGAAGCAGAAGCCGCTCACGGCCGCGATCACCGGCTTGGCGAGCCGGCCGACGGCATCCCACAGGTCGAGCGACCCGCGGGTCAGCAGCTCCATGGGGGTGACGCCGGCCATTTCCTTGATATCCGCACCGGCCGCGAAGGCGCGCTCGTCGCCCGTGACCACCATGGCGCCGATGGCGTCATCGAGGTCGAGCTCCCGCAAGGCCTGCACCAGCTCCGCCATCAAGGGCGTGGACAGGGCGTTCATGGCCTTAGGACGGTTGATCTGCACCAGGCCCACCCGGCCCTCGCGGCGAACGAGCACGTGCTCGTATGGCAGCGCCTTCACGGCCGTACGTGCCATGGCTAGGCCATGACCTTGGCGGTGTCTACCACTTCACCGAACATGCCGGTGAAGATGTCCTTGGCGAAAGCGCGCGCGTCCTTGGCGGTGGCCATGCCGGCTTCGCCCATCAGCGAGTCCATCATGACCTGCTGGCTTTCGAAGTACATCTCCACGATCAGGTAGAGCTCCGCGGGGCCGCGGGGGGTGCCGGTGACCTTGGTGACTTCCATCTTGAGGAGGTTGGGCACGGCGTCGCACAGCGGCTTGTGCACCTCGAAGAAATGCTTGTCGAAGGCCGCGGGATCGGCGGGCTGCTTGTAGTGGGCGATGAACTTGACCATGGGGTTACCTCCTTGGCGCTGGAGCGTCAACGCCAGTGTTGACGCCATCCAGGCGGCTGCGCTTTCTCAATGAAAAAGCCGCCCATTTTATCATGTCCCCAGGTCGCCCGGCATGTCGACGCGGCCCGGGGTCGGCGGCTCCGCGAGGTACAGCCGCGCGGCGAGCGCCAAAGCGTGGGCGGAAGCCAGCCAGTCGTGGCCGGGTGCCAGGGGGTCGTACGCCTGCAACCAGCGGTCCATGCGGCGGCGGGCCTGGAGGTAGGCGCCGCCTTCCAGCTCCGCCGCGATCGCCCCAACGGCCGCGGCGGGCGCCAGGGCGTCGAAGGCGACGTCGTCGACGCAGGGCGGCTCGTAAGGGCCGGCGGCGGCCAGCCAGGCCGGGTGGTCACCTTCCAGCAGCAAATCATCGGCCAGGTCCGCCGCGCCGCGCAGGCCGGCGGCGGGCCCGACGGGGGCCGTGGCCAGGCGCTCCGCGATCGCCGCCCAGGGCGCCCAGTGCGCGGGCAGGCTGTTGGCCTCGATCAGCCCGGCACGTTGCGCGGGCGCCAGCCAGGCGAAGAAGCTGGCCGCCACGGCCGCGTCCCCCGCGGCCAGGCGCGGGCCGCCGGCGAGCACGGCCTCGAACGGGGCGGTCCAGCCCCACGACGCAAGCGCCACCGGCGCGCCCAGGGCAAACTCCCTTCCGGGCCCGGGCACCAGGCCGCCCAGGTAGGCCTCGGGTGGCAGCAAGGCGGCGCGCACGGCGGAAGCCAGCTTCAGCACGGCCGGGCGCTGCACGCCCTGGAACGGCAGCTCACGCGCCCAGCCCAGCCAGAAGTCGAAGGTGCCGTCCAGGTCCCACAGCGGTTCCGTGGACTTCATCTCCGGCACGTCCGGATCGCCGTCGGCCACCAGCGTCAGCACGAAGTGGCGCTTCTCGCCGGCCTTCAAGGTGAAGCGCGCCGCCACCTCGCCGCCATGGGGGTGCACCTGTTGCTCGGTCTGGAGGATCAGCGTTCGCGTGGGGCCCGCGAAGAGGATGCCGTTGGGGTCGAACGACACGTCGGCCGGGCCGTCCAACAAAGGCGCCAGGCGCACCTCGAAGGTGATTTCCCCCGCGATGCCTTCCACCACCCGCACCAGCCGGTCATGGGGGACCTTGCCGGCCCCGGTCGGGCCCGGTCGCAAGGGCAGGTAATCCAACACGCTGGCGCTGCCGCTGGCCGTCTCCCAGGTGGTGCGCAGCACCGCGGTCTCGCCCACGTAGGCCCGGGTGTGGGCCGTGGCGTCCAAGGGTGCCAGGGTGAAGGCGCCGGCCAGGCCGGGGGCGGCGGCGTGGCGATCGAACAGGGGCGCGTCGCTGGCGAGCGGCAGCGCCAGCCAGGCCACGGAGCCGTCCGGGTCGATCAGGGCGATCGCCCGGGTGTTGCCCACCAGGGCGGGCGGAAGGAGGTGGTCGTGCATAGGCGCTCATTCTAGCCCGAACCCCCGCAGGATGCTACAATTCCGGCGCAGGAGGTAGCCCATGCCCCACGTCGCCCGCCTCACGATCCTGGCCCTTGCCAGCTTGTCACTCAGCGCCTGTGCCGCCCTGATGCACGGCGAGCTGCCGGAAACGCCGCCCGGCGCGGACGTCCTGATGCGGGGGCACGCGGCGATCGCGGGCCCCGGCCTGTCGGGCACCGCGAAGCTGACGGAGTTCCGCCTGGGCACGCTGCGTGCCGTGCGGCTGACGGTGCGCGTGAAGGGCGACCCGGCCGTCCTCACGCCTGGCCAACATGGCGTGCACCTGCATGCCACCGGCGACTGCGGCGCGCCCGGCTTCACCTCCGCCGGCGGCCACTTCGACCCGGGCCCCGCGGGCAACCCCGACCCGGACGCCAACCACCCCTACCACCTGGGCGACCTGCCCAACATGGAGGTGGACGCCCAGGGCAACGGCGTGCTCGACGCCTTGACCACGCGCGTCACGCTGACGGACGGCCCGCTCTCCCTCTTCGACGCCGACGGCGCCGCCATCATCATCCACAAGAACCCGGACCAGGGCATCACGGGCGCACCCAAGAGCGGTGTCTCCGGCGGCCCCCGCCTGGCCTGTGGGATCATATTGAAGTAGGCGCCTTAGAATGACCGCCCGCCTAGGCCGGCTGCTCCCGCCTCCGCCCGGGCCGCCCTTACGTCCCTCGCCGGCCGCGGTCGCGGTGCCGTCGCGGGCGCGGGTCTTCTGGCGCGCCGTGCAGGTGCTGTGGGTAGCGGCCCGCTTCGCGCGCGGTTGGCGCGCGGATCAGCGCATCACGGACGAGCCGAAGCGCCGCGAGCGCGAGATCCGGCGGGCCCGCTGGCTGAAGGACCAGCTCGTTATGCTGGGGCCGACCTTCATCAAGATTGGCCAAGCCCTCTCCACGCGCGTCGACCTGCTGCCCTTGACCTACGTCGACGAGATGGCCGTGCTGCAAGACCGCATCCCGCCCTTCGACACGGCGCTCGCGCGCACCTTCATCGAAGAGGAGCTCGGCAAGCCCGTCGAGGCCGTGTTCAAGGACTTCCCCGCGGCCCCGCTGGCCGCCGCCTCGCTGGGCCAGGTCTACCATACGTGGCTGCACACGGGCGAGGAAGTGGCGGTCAAGGTCCAGCGCCCGGAGCTCCTGCAGGCCTTCGCGGTGGACCTGGCCGTGCTGCGCTACATGGCCCACTACGTCGAGACCAAGACCGACTGGCTGCGCGACGTCGAGCTGCTGGACATCCTGGACGAGTTCGGCCGCAAGCTCCACGAGGAGGTCGACTACCTGCGCGAGGCCGACAACGCCGATCGCTTCCGCGCCAACTTCGAGGGCTTCAAGGGCGTGGTGGCGCCGCGCATGTACCGCGCCTACTCCTCGCGCCGCGTGCTCACGATGGAGTTCATGCACGGCACCAAGGTCACGAATACGGAATGGCTGGCGGAGATGGGGCTGGTGGCCAGCGAGCTCGTCGCGACCGGCGCCCGCGTGAACTTGAAGCAGCTGCTCGAGGACGGCTTCTACCATGCCGACCTCCACCCGGGGAACATCCTGGTGGACCGCGCGGGCAACCTGATCTTCGTGGATTTCGGCCTGGTGGGCGAGATCTCGCGCTCGATGCGCGCCCAGATGGTCGAGGCGTTCCTGCACATCGTGGACCGCGACATCGACGCCCTGGTCCAAGATTTGATCCTGCTCGGCTTCCTGCGCCCCGGGCAGGACCCGGGGCCGTTGAAGCCAACGCTGGCCTGGATCATCGACTCCTCGATGACGCCGATGGCCAGGCGCCCGACCTTCAAGGAGATGACCGACCCGATGGCGGAAATCTTCTACAAGTACCACCTGCGCGTGCCCGTGACGTTCTCGTTCGTCTTCCGCACGCTGATTTCGCTCGAAGGCATCGGGATGCTGCTGGACCCCGGCTTCCACCCCTTCGACGTGGTGATCCCTTACGCCGCCAAGCTGATGCTGTCGGAAGCGGGCGAAGACATCCGCGAGCGCCTGGCGTCGGAGATCTTCACACCCACGGGGCTGAACTGGAACCGCCTGTTCGAGCTGGTGGACCTGGCCCGCCGTGACCCGGGCTTCAAGCTGGGGGAAGTGCCGGCGATGGGCCTGGAGTGGCTGGTCTCCCGCGAGGGGCGCGCGATGCGCGACAAGCTGCTGGACGAGCTGCTGGGCGACGACCCGATCCCCTGGGAGCAGCTGGAGCGCTTGATCGACCTCGCGCAGACCGACCCCACCTTCGACCTGATGGCCACGGTGCGGCCGTTGATCAACTGGCTGCTGACCCCGCCGGCGGAACCCTTCCGCACGCGCCTGCTCTGGAAGATCGGCAAGGACCTCATGACCGGCCGCCTGGGCGAGTGGGCCGGCATCTACAAGGTGGTCCGGGCGCTGCTTTAGTGACGGTAGGGCGTGCAGATGGTCGTCGGCGGGGCGCCCAGCTTGGGCTGCATGCGCACGCAGAGCAGACTGGGCTCGGGCGCCGGCGCCTCGTCGGTGGAGGCCGTCTGGATGGTTTGGTTGGGCGCCGGAGCCGGCGTGGCGACGCCGGTCGGGACCGCGGTCGCGGCCAGGCGGCCGAGGGCCGCGCGGTCGCCCAACGCGGCAACCGCGCCTTCCGGCGGGGCGGCTTCGAAGGTGGCGGCGGCGCGGGCGAACGCCGTCGCATCCAGCGGCGTTCCGCTGGCGGCCAGCGCGGCGGTGGCCAGGGTCGTGGCCAGGTCGACTTGGACGTCGACATCGGCGCCCAGCGGGCACTCCAGCCAGGTCGGCCGCCCGTCGCCGAGGGCGGCCTCCGCGCGTACGAGCCCCTGGGCGGTCAGCGGGACGTCGTGCACCGTGAACCGGCCGCCTACATCCGTCAGGACGGGCGCCACGCCCGCCAGCGGTTGGCCCTGGGAGTCAGTCAGCCAGACGCGCGCGTTGGCGAGCGGCGCGTCACCCGCGGCCTCGAGGTGCCGGCTGCCGCCGTCGTTCGAGATGAGGTTGCCGCCCCCCTGCGCGACGATGCTCCCGCCGTCGTTCGAGATCAGCCGCGCGGCCACGCCGGCCGGGGCCAGGACGCGGCCGCTGATCGTATGGCGGCCGGCGTCATCGGCGGCGTTCAGTCCAAGCAACAAGGCCCGGGAGGGTGCAGGCTCGCTGGGCGCCAAGGAGCAGGCTCCCAGGGCCAGCGCGGTGGCGAGGGCGAGGGGTCCGGTCGATCTGTGCATGGGGTGCTCCTCAATGCTCGCCTTGGTGGCCGTTGTTGTCGTGGTCGGACTTGTCTTTGTCCTGGTCCTTGGCTTTGTCCTGGTGCCCCCTGCCATGCTCCTCGTCGTCGGCCTTGGCGGGCTCCGGGGCGGGCGCCATAGGGGACGCCGGCGTCTCCGGGATCGGCGCCGAGGTCTCGGTTGCTGGCGTGGGCGTCGCCGTGGCAGCCGGAACCGGCGTTGGCAAGCGCGTGGGTGTGGGCGCCGGCGTGGGCTCGGCCGTGGGGGAAGGCGCAGGCTCCTGCGGGCTCGGGGTCGCGGCAGGCGCCGGTGTAGCTGCAACGCTGGCCGCCGGGCTGCCCTCGGTATCGGCGAAGCTCGCACCCGCCGTGGGACCAGGATCGCCCGCTGGGGCCGGGGCATAGGAGCTGCCGCCCCCGCCGCCACCCCCACCACCGCTGCTGCTGCTTGGAGTGCCGATGGAGGGGGCGCCAGCGGCCGGCGCGGGTGCGGC
>JAQBPE010000279.1 GCA_028287685.1 Cyanobacteria bacterium RYN_339
CTGACGGGCACCTCCCCCGCGGGGGGGGAGGGAGCGAGGGTATTGCTTCCTCCCCCCGAGGCGGGGGAGGTGCCCGGTAGGGCGGAGGGGGCCTGCGTCAGGTGCGCCCGTACCAGGTCCGCGGGGCTACCACTAAAAGGCGGACGCCCCGTCAGCCACCCATAGGCCAGCGCCCCCAGCGCGTACATGTCCGCGGCCGGCGCCACCGGGGCCTTGCGCAGCACCTCCGGGGCCAAATACTCCAGCGTCCCGGCAATCGCCTCCCGGCGCGCCCCCACGGGAGCCATCAACCCTACATCCAGCAGCACATGCCGCCCTTCCGGCGTCACGACCACGTTGTCCGGCTTGAGGTCGCCGTGCACCCAGCCCAGCGCATGCGCGGCCATTAATGCCCGCGCCACGCCTAACAGGTGAACCTGCACCTCGGCCGCGGGCAAGGGGCCGACGATGGGCCCGCCCGCGATCAGCTCCATCGCGTAGTAAGGCCGCCCCGCCGGGGTCGAGCCCATCTCGATGGCGCGCGGGAAGCCGGGGTCGTCCAACCGCTCGAGGCGGCGGTACTCCGCGGCGAAGCGCCAGGCCGCGTCCGGGTCTTCGGACGCCAGCACCTTCACCGCCAGGCGCGTGCCGCCGGCGGTGGCAGCCTCGTGGACCCGGCCGAAGGCGCCCTCGCCGAGCAGCCCGACGGGGAGGAGGTGGGGGGGGAAATCGGCGGGGTGGTACACTGGGCAAAGTTTAGCGACAGCCCCTCGCGAGGTCAAATCAGATGGCCGCCCGCAGCATGCTCCACCTGCCCGATGATGCGGGCGCGATGGACGAGCGGATCAAGCAGCAACGACGCCGCGTCGAGCGCGTCCTGGCCTTCTTGGTGGAGGTCGAGAGCGCGATGCGACAGGACCTCGAGCTGCGCGCCCGCCAGGGCAACGTCCAGGCCTGGCTGGCACAATTGGAACAAGCCACCAACCTCCTGCGCGAGGCCCAGGCCGTCTATGGCGGACTATCCGAACGCGCGCTGCTGACCCAGCTCGAAGCGATCGACCTGGAGCCCGCCACGCTGGCGTTCCAGCAGCTGCGCGACCGGGTCCAGGCGCGGGGCGCCGTCACCGCGCCGCTGCCGCCGCCCGTGCGCGCCGTGCAGCCCACCCGGAGCGCGCCCACCGGGGCCTTCCAGCGCGACCGCGCGGCGGCCGGGCTGGCGGACCGCGCCTTCCTGCACGGGCGCAAGGGCTTCGACGCGGCCTTCCGGCTGGGCACGGAGCTCCTGGGCTACGTCACGCCGCGCCTCACGATGGTGCAGGCGGCGCTGGGCGTGACCGGGCTGCCGGGCCCCCGCCGGCCGTGGGAGGACGTGCTGCAAGCGTGCCCCCAGGCCGCCACCGCCGCGGGCATCGCCGCGCCGATGGCGCCCTGGGTGCCCAAGCTGGCGCAGCTGTTCCACACCCAGGTCGACGTGGCCCGCAAGGCCTTCGTGGCCGTCAACAACTGGAAGGACGCGCGCGAGCTGCACCAGGACGCCCAGACGCTGGCCGGACGGCTGGGCGCCCTGCCGCCCGCCACGGAGGCAACCTTGCTCCAGAACTTCCCCACTGGCCGCTACTACGGCGCGCTCTTCCCGCTGGGCAACCTGCACCTGCACTTCCAGGACGTGCCCCCCATGGCCAAGCTCTTCCCGCCCCGCGAGCCGCGCGCCGCGGCCTCGTTCAACGGTTAACCGGCAACCGACCGGAGGTATGATGCGCGGAGGGAGGCGCATGCAACCGTTCGGATCGCACAGGCAGGCACTGCTGACGATCGCGCTGGCGATCGCCCTCCAAGCCGCGGCCTGCAAGGGCGGCACCCCCGGCGCCGTGAAGAGCACCAAGGCGCCCGCCACCACCCACATCATCTCCGACCACGGCGGCGGCATCATCGGCGACGCGGGCGCCAGCATCATCGGCGATGCCGGGGCCAGCCTGATCTCCAACAACGGCGGCAGCCTGACGGGCAAGGTCAAGATCCCGGCGGGCATCGTCTCCAACAACTCCGGCAGCCTGGTCTCCAACAACGGCGGTTCGATCATCGGCGACGCGGGCGCGAGCCTGACGAGCAAGGTCAAGCGCAAGCTGCTCGCCACGGGCGACCTGCCCGCCACGCGCTTCCAGGTCACGCTGGTGGACGCGGGCGGCACGCCCTTCAAGGACGACAAGGGCGCCATGTTCCAGGCCGTCACGGACGACCAGGGCGGCTACACCTTCGCGCGCACGCCGCGCGGCGCCAACTTGCTGGTGCGCGTGGACCTGCCCGCGGCCGTGGGCCCGATGGTGGCCTTCGTGCCGGACGCCCCGGCGGACGCCAAGCGCGCGGTGGACGTGGACGGCACCTCCACCTTGGTCATGGGCTACGTGCTGGAGGCCTACGTGCGCACCCAGGCCAAGCCGCGCGACGTGCTCGCCAAGCTGCCGGCCAGCGTGGAAGCCGACACCCGCGCCAAGGCGATCGCCGCGATCGGCGCCACCTGGCCGGCGCGCAACTTCACCGGCGTGGGCGTGCGCCAGGCGGTGGGCAGCCTGCGCGCCAAGGACGCGGGCTTCGACAAGCAGCTGGACTACGTGAAGAGCCTGCTGGTGGCCGGCCTGGCGGACCTGGGCGACGGCCAGTCGGCCACCAAGGTCTCCCTGACCTACCCCACGGCCACCGCGCCGCTGCCGGACGGCAGCATCCTGATCGCGGAGCGCAACGCCGACCGCGTGCGGCGGCGCTGGCCGGACGGCCACCTGACGACCTTCGCGGGCAAGGCCGGCGCGCGCGCGCTGGGCGACGGCGGCTCCGCCGAGGACGCCTTCATCGACAAGCCGGTGGCGCTGGCGGTCGACGCCCAGGCCAACGTCTTCGTGGCGGACTTCGGCCACCACCGCGTGCGCCGCATCGACGCCAAGACCAACGTCATCACCACGGTCGCGGGCAACGGCGGCGATCCGTCCGGCATCACGACCCACTACCCCTTCGACG
This sequence comes from Cyanobacteria bacterium RYN_339, assembly GCA_028287685.1. Lineage (GTDB taxonomy): Bacteria > Cyanobacteriota > Sericytochromatia > S15B-MN24 > JAQBPE01 > JAQBPE01. The sequence goes on from JAQBPE010000279.1 coordinate 2,989, forward strand.
GGATGGACGCCCTCCAGGCCACGCTGAACCACCCCGTTACGCTGGCCGTGGACGCGCAGGGCCGGGTGGTCTTCCGCGGCAACAACGGCACCTACCGCCTGGAGGCAGACGGCAAGCTCAAGGGGCTGGAGTATCCGGGGGGCGAGGAGCCCCTGACCGTGGCCGCGGGCCCGGACGGCAAGGTCTACGGCTACCACGGCACGCTGGGCGTGGTCACGGTGTTGGAGGGCGATGCGTTCCAGCCCGCGGCCGGCTTCACGCCCCTGCCCAACGCCGCGGACCCGTACCTGGCCGTGGCCGCGGACGGCAGCTTCTACCTGGCCACGGACCTCCGGATCTGGCACGGCACGGCGGCCGGTTGGGCGGAGCTGAAGCTGGATCTGCCGCACCACGACTTGAAGGGCCCGCTGGCGACCAAAGACGGCCTGGTGGTCTGCGAATTCGAGGGCAACAAGCTCTACCAAATCCCCTTCGCGGGCGGCAACGCGAAGCAAATTGCGGGCCTGGTGCCCAAGAGCGGCGACGAGCCGGTGGCGCCGGAAGCGCTGGGCCTGAACCGGCCCACCACGCTGGCCGTGGACGCCCTGGGCAACCTGTACGTGGCGGACGGCCTCAACGCCGTGGTCTGGAAGCGCCGGCCGGACGGGCTGTACGTGCGCTTCGCCGGCATGTTGGACGTGGCGACGGAGGTGCCCACGGCGGCCGCGGTGCCCGCCGCCAAGACGGCCATTGGCGGGCTGGTGGGCATCACGGCGCGGCCGGACGGCCACATTTACCTGATCGACGGCTCCAAGAGCACCGGCCTGTACCTGCGCGACGTGGACCCCAGCGGCCAGATGACGGTGGTCAAGCTGCCCGCCGGCGTGGTGGTGCCGACGGCGCTGGGCAGCGAGCTGGATGGCACGCTGCTGGTGGGGGACGTGCTGTTGGGGCAGGTCTTCCGCATCAAGGGCGACGAGGCGGAGGCGCTGGCGCCGGACAGCGGCGTGGGGCAGCCTGGCGGCCTCGCGGCCGGGCCGGACGGCGCGGTCTACGTGACCAGCACCAAGGACTCCTCCGTGATCAAGCTGGTGAAGAACGTGGCCACGGTGATCGCGGGCGGCGGCGAGGGGCTGGCGGGCGACGGCGGGCCGGCCACGGGCGCCAAGTTCAACTACCCGTTGGGCCTGGCGCTGGATGCCGGCGGCCGGCTGTACATCGCGGATTCGCGCAACGACCGGGTGCGTCGGATCGACCTTGCCACGGGTATCATCACCACGGTGGTCGGCCCCGGCGGGCTGGCGCTGAACGGCACCGCGCCGGACGACTCGCTCAAGGAGCCGATCGGCCTGGCGTTCGACGCCGAGGAGAACCTCTACATCGCGGACTCCGGCCACAACCAGGTCAAGCTCGTGAAGCGCGCGGCCTTAGGGCCTTGAACGAAAGGACCACCCCATGACCCGCATCGAAGGCCCTTCGCCCCTGCCCCTCGTGCCCGCCCCCAAGGCGGCCGCGGCCCCCGGCGTGGTCGCGCCGGCCTCGCCCGTGCAAGCGGCCGTAGACCCCGTCCTCGCGCCGGCGCAGCTGGGCGCGCTGGACACGATGATGCAGGCGTTCCTGGCGGACGGCCAGTTGTCGGCCGCGGAGCTGCAGGCGTACCAGGCCGCGCGGGCCGCCTTCGTGCAAGGCGGCTGGGACGGCGTCCCGCTGCCGGACGACGACGGACCGGTGGCACCGGC
>JAQBPE010000284.1 GCA_028287685.1 Cyanobacteria bacterium RYN_339
CACCTTGAGCTGGCCGATCAGGGTGTAGATGCTCGTCAGGCGGTTGCCATGCGTCACGACGATGCCCGCCGGGCCCGTGCTCAGGACCTCGCCGTTCGCCGCTGCGTAGACCGGGGAGCCGGCCACCGCCAGGAAGTCGACGCCGCCAGGGGCGTCGATCGGCTTGGCGGAGGAGCGGGCGGGCAACGCGGCGGGGCTGTCGGTCGGCCAACCGAATTGCTGGACGCCGTCGTTCTCGCCCCTGTCAATCACGCCCCCGCCGAGCGTCGCCTGAGGGATGGCGGCAGTGGCCGGGCAGGCTGCGGCAAGCAGCATGGCGCCGGTGAGGAGCACGGATGCGGCGAGGGCTGAAATGGGTTTCATAGGGGTCTGCTTTCGGGCTAATGGTCGAGGAAGAGGGGCTGGAAGTGGCCGTCGGCGTGCTGCTTGTACGCGCGGCCGTTGGGCGTGGTCTGGGCGTTGAACACGGGGGTGTTGCCCAGGTCTTGGGTGCTGCCCAGCACCTGGGCCGAGGTGGCGGCGGCGAGTTGGTCCATCCGCGCGCCGAGGTAGCCGACGGTCAACAGGGCCGCCGCAATCAGGGGCAAGATGACCCAGCGCCGGTTCAGCGGCTTCCGGGCGAGCCGGATGCGGATGGCGTGCAACGGATGGAGAGGGCTGGGGAAGGGCTGGGTTGTCATGGCGGGACCTCCTCGGAGTGGGGGTGAGTTGTTACATTTGTTAATGAAGCTAGCTTAACACAACTTATGCTTGGACGTTGAAAATCCAGGCCCCATCTACGGTCCCCAACGCTTGCCAGCAGCCGCTGCGCGAATTACTTTGCCGCCCCGAAAAGCGACCTAGCCCCCCTTCGGTGGCGCCAGCGGCAAGGTGAACCAGAAGGTCGAGCCCTGGCCTTCCTTGCTATCCACGCCCATCGTGCCTCCCTGGGCCTCCACCAGCCCGCGGGAGATGGAAAGCCCGAGCCCCGTCCCGCCCGTAACGCGCGTGGTGCTCATGTCCACCTGGACGAAGGGGTCGAAGAGCGAGTCCTGGTCCGCCGCCGAGATCCCGACGCCGGTATCCGTGACCTCGCCGCGCAGCATCCCGCGGTGGCGCTTCGCCCGGACGGAAATGGCGCCGCTCGGCGGCGTGAACTTGATGGCGTTCGCCACCAAGTTGGTGAGCACCTGCGCGACCCGGCGCTCATCCGCGAACACGAGCGGCAGGCCTGCCGGTACCTTGTTCACCAGCACACGTGGCTGGACGAGGGGCTCCAGGTTCGCGAGCACGTCCGCGACCACGCGCTCGAAGGCGCAAGGCTCGGGGTGGATGTTGAGCTTGCCCGCCTGGATGCGGCTCATATCAAGCAGGTTGTCTACCAACGCAAGCAAGACGTCCGCCCCCGTGGAGATCTTCGCGAGGTAGCCGCACTGCACGGCGTTTAATGGGCCGCCGAGCTCGTCTTCGAGGATGCTGGTGAACCCCATGATCGCGTTGATCGGCGTGCGGAGCTCATGCGAGATGATGCCCAGGAACTGGTTCTTCGTCCGGTCGGCAGCTTGTAACGCTTCCATCTGCACCAGCAGCTGCGCTTCCATATGCTTGCGAGGCGTGATGTCGGAGAACGTGATCGCGATGCCGATATCCAACTTGCTGGCGAGCACGCGGAACCACTGCGCGTTCCCGTCCGTCCCGTACAGGTACTCGCCCTCGAACGGCTCGCCCGTTTGCAGGACCTGGACGTAGCGTTCCCACAAGCCCTTGGTCCGGACGTCGGGATGGAGATCGAGCAAGCGCTTCCCCTCCAGGCCATCGATCCCATAGATCTTCGAGGCCGCAGGGTTGTGCAGCACGCATTCGAAGTCGATGATCTCGTCCTTGTGCCCCTGGACGGCGCGGTAAACCAGGACCCCATCCACCGAGGTGTGGAGCACCAAGGCGAGCAACTCCTCCTTCTCGTGGACCTCCAGGGTGCGGCGCACGACGTCCGCTTGGAGGTCAACCGCCTTCGAAACGGACTTGTCGCGCTTGGCCGTCATGCTCGCCAGCGCGTCATCGCCCTCGGCCAACGTGACGGTCAACCGCTTGATGGTCTTCGCATCGGACTTGCGCGTGCGCGCCGCCCGCTGCCCGTTGGCATGCTCGTCTTCATAGAGGCGGGCCAACGACGCCAGCTCGAGGCCGTGCTCCTGCGCCTCGAGCTTGGCTGCCAGCACCAGCTCGCGGTGTCGATCGAGCGCCGCCGTGATGCGTCGGAGTTCGGTTCGGAGGTCTGCCGTGGTCGACAGGTCCGTCTTCTTCACGCCCATGGCCACCATCTTAACATATTGTTACATGCATTGCCGAATTATTACAGCGCGGCGACAGGGCCTCGGATCGCGTCGCAACGCCCCTTATCTCCCCGGAGGAAGGCAACGGGGTGACCGGCAAAGCTACGTGACATGGCAGGCGAAACGGCGCAAATATTACGTCAACATCAAGCCCGTTTAAGTGTGCCAAGCGAGCCTTCGATGGGGTTCCTGTAGCCCCTTGTTATGGAGATTGCTATGAACCAATTTGTCTATACGCGTATGCTCCCCGCCTTGCTCTCGCTGCTGCTTCTGGATGCCTGCGGCGCCGCGCCGGCGTTGGCCCCCAGCGGGTCGGCGGCGCAGCGGCACCTGCTATCGGCCCCGGCCGGGCCTTCGCTTGCCAGCCTCGTCAACGTCACCACGCTCGCCGGCCCTACCAACGACGATTGGGGCCATATCGACGCCATTGGCCAGGCCGCCCGCTTCAGCGGCCCGGCCTGCCTGGCCCTCGATGCGGCCCGCACGACGCTCTACGCGGCCGACATGTTCTGCGGCAGCCCCCGCACCATCGCGGTCGGCCCGAACGCCGCGCCCGCCGTCGGCACCTATCCGCGCAGCGTGATGGCGCCCTGGGGCGTTGCCGTGGCGCCCGACGGCAGCCTGATCGTGAGCGACTGCTACCAGCAGGTCGTCTGGCGCTTCGAGACCAGCGGCGCGGCCCGCATCATCCTCGGCTCCCCCGGCGTGCGTGGCTTCCGTGACGGCACCTCGCTGCGTGGGCCGGCGCCGCTCTGCGAGTGGCCGCAGGGCGTGGCCGTGGACGCGAACGGCATCGTCTACGTGGCCGACACCGACAACCTGGCCTTGCGCCGCATCGAGCCCCACGGCAACGTCACGACGATCGCCGGCGGCCACGGCGGCGGCTACGCCGACGGCCCGGCCCTGACCGCCAAGTTCGCCAACATGGGCGGCCTGGCCTGCGACGCCGCCGGTAAGGTCTACATCGCCGACTCGCGCAACCACGCCGTGCGCGTCTACGACCCCCTGACGAAGACGGTCGCCACCGCCTTCGCCGGCGCCATCGACGGGGTGGACGCGGACGTGCAGGCCGTGGCCCTGGACGGGGCGGGCCACGTCTACTTCACGGACGGCGCGGGTCGCCGGGTCGCGCGCGCAACGCTGGCGAGCCACCTGGCGGAGGTCGTGGCCGGCACCGGCGCGCCGACGACGATCGACGGCAAGGGCGACCAGGCCTGCTTCACCTTCCCGGTGGGCATCGCGGTGGACGGCGCCCGGCACCTGGTTTACGTCAGCGACTTCGACGGGCAGTGCATCCGCCGCATCTGCCTCTAGGAACGGGCTATAATGGGGCACCGGGAGGAAACAACCGATGCCCCTCATTTCCGCCGATCTGCGGCCGTTCTTCGCCCTGGCCTTCGTGGCCATGCTGGGCTTCGACGTCTTCACGCATGCGAAGGACGGGTACTTGAGCGTCTTCCCGCCCTTCGCTAGCTGGTGGGCGACCCAGATGTTCACGGACCTGTCCGTCGCATTGGCACTTGCTTGCGGTTGGATCGCCTCCGACCTTCGGCAGCGCGGCAAGAGCCTGTGGTGGGCCCTCCCGTGGGTCGTCGGGGCGATCGCCACCGGCACGTTGTCGCCGCTGGCTTACATGGCCACGCGGCCGCCCGGGCCCCGGGCTTGAACGTCGGCGTGATCCGCACCTGCGCCAAGGCGCACGAGCGGCGGCTGCCCCTGCACCCGGACCACCTGGCCAAGCTCCCCGGAGCGCTCAAGGGCCGGCTCTACTTCGAGCAAGGGTATGGCGAGCCGTTCGGCCTCACGGATGCGCAGGTCGCCGTGGACGCCGGCGGCGTGGCGTCGCGCGCGGATCTGCTGGCCGCGATGGACGCGGTGATCCTCCTGAAGCCCAGCGTCGCGGACTTGCAAGCCCTGCCCGAGGGCGGCATCCTGTGGGGCTGGTCCCATGCCGTGCAGCAGCGGGCGATCGCCCAGGCCGCCATCGAGCGCAAGCTCACGCTGGTGGCCTTCGAGGCGATGTACGCGCGGGGGAACCACGTCTTCCACCGCAACAACCGGCTGGCAGGCTACTGCGCCGTCCTGCACGGGTTGTCGCTGTGCGGCATCGACGGCCTCTACGGCCCCGCGCGGCGTGCCGTGGTGCTGGGCTTCGGCGCGGCAGGGCGAGGCGCCGTCCAAGCGTTGCAGGCGCTGGGGTTCCAAGACATCACGGTAGCCACCTTGGAGCGCGAAGACGAGCTGGCGGACCGGCCGGCTGGCTGCCGCTTCGTGCAGATCCAGGGAACCACCTGCGTCGGCCCGGCAGGCGCCGAGGGCCCGTTGCTGCCGTTGCTGTGCGAGGCCGACGTGCTGGTCAACGCGGTGCTGCAAGACCCCCTGCACCCCATCACCTTCGTGTCGGAGCAAGAGGTGGCCTGCCTCAAGCCCAGGAGCCTGATCCTCGACGTCAGCTGCGACGAGGGGATGGGCTTCTCATTCGCGCGGCCAACCACCTTTGCGGCGCCGCTCCTTGCCGTAGGTCACTGCCACTACTACGCGGTCGACCACACGCCGAGCTACCTGTGGGACAGCGCCAGCTGGGAAATCTCCGCCGCGCTGACGCCCTACCTGGCCGAGTTCGTGCGGGGTCCCGAGGCCTGGCAACCCGAAGGCACCTTGGGACGGGCGATCGACATCGAACGAGGGCACGTGCGCAACCCCAAGATCCTGGCGTTCCAGGGGCGCGAGGCCGCCTATCCCCATGACGTGAAGGCTCGGCCCGGCTGACATCGGCTATCCGTGCGCTTGCCGCTCCCGGGCGACGAGCCGGAAACCGTGACGAGGCGCTTCGGGCCGGGTAGAATGGCGGCAGCAGCGAACAGGCAAGCAACGAGGTGGTATGCGGGGCGAATATGGGGTGGGCATCGTTGGCGTCGGCCACAGCCTGCCCGCGGGCGTCGAAACAAACGAGGACCTGTGCAAACGGCTGCCGGAGCTGACGCCTGCCCTGATCCTCGAGCGCTCGGGCATCCAGCGCCGCTATAAGGCCGGGGAAGGCGACACGGCGGCGGGCCTGGCGGTGGCCGCGGCGCGCCGGGCGATCGAACGCGCCGGCATCGCCCCCGAGGACATCGGGCTCATCATCGCCTGCACCTTCTCGGCCGACTACGTCTTCCCGCCGGTCTCGGCCAAGATCCAGCAGGAGCTGGGCGCCACCCACGCCCAAATCTTCGACCTGCAGGCCAACTGCGCCGGCTTCGTCACCGGCCTGACGTGCGCCTCGGACCGGATGCGGGTGGATCCGACGGTCAAGTACGCCCTGGTGGTGGGCGTGGAGCTCCACACGCGCTACGTCGCGCCCGACGACGCCACGACCGGCATGTGCTTCAGCGATGGGGCGGGCGCCGCGGTGCTGGGGCAAGTGCCAGCCGGGGCGGGCATCCTCGACTCGCACTTCTTCACCGACGGCGCGCTGTACGAAGCCGTGCGCTTGCGCGGGGGCGGGCACACCATCGAGCTGAACGGCCAAGCCACCTGGCAACAGGCCGTGACGCACCTGCCGAACACGGTCCGCCGCGCCTGCGAGAAAGCGGGGGTCACTCCCGGCGACGTGGACCTGTTCCTGTTCCACCAGGCGAACGTGAGCCTGATTTACTACGTGGTGCGGAAGCTCGGCCAGCCGCTGGAGAAGACGCACACCAACGTCGAGGAGATCGGCAACACGGGCGCGGCTTCGGTGGCGATCGTGCTGTCGGAGGCCGTTGCGCAGGGCAAGCTGAAGCCGGGGCAGACGCTGGTGCTCGGCGCCGTGGGCGCGGGCTTCAACTTCGGCGCGAGCGTGTGGAAGTGGAGCGCCCCATGATCGGCGGCAAGCCCTTCGAGGCGATCGCCATCGGCGACTCCGCCTCGCTCGTGAAGCGCATCACGGAGGCCGACGTGGCGCGCTTCGTCGAGCTGACGGGCGACGACAACCCCCTGCACGTCGATCGCGCCTACGCGGAGGCGACGCCGTTCAAGGACATCGTCGTGCACGGCCTGCTCGGGGCCAGCTTCATCTCCACCCTGATCGGCACCAAGCTGCCCGGCGAGGGCGCGCTGTGGGTCTCCCAGGCCTTCGAGTTCCTGTTGCCCGTCCGGCTCGGCGACGAGCTGACCATCAGCGTGACGGTGCGCGCGAAGCACGAGCGCGAGCGGCTGCTGGAGCTCGAAACGACGATCGTGAACCAGGCCCGCCAGCTCGTGCTTTCCGGCCAGGGCAAGGTCAAGCTGCTGGAGCCCAGGCCCGCCGCCATCCCGCAAGCGGAGCCGACGCGGGTGGCGATCGTGACGGGCGGCGCGGGCGGCATCGGGCGCGCCATCTGCCAGCGGCTCGCCGCAGACGGCTTCAAGGTGGTGCTGGCCTACCACACCAACCAGGCGCGGGCGGGCGCGGTGGTCGCGGAGATTGCCGAGGCGGGCGGCACGGCCCTGGCGCTGGAAGCCGACGTGTCTAGCCCCGACCAGGTGCTCGCACTGGTGGAGGCCGCAACGCGGCGCTTCGGTGCCGTGACGACGCTGGTCAACAACGCCTCCCCGCGCATTGCACCTGGCACCTTCGAGGCGCTGGCGTGGAGCGACGTCACGCAGCACCTCGACGTGCAGCTCAAGGGGGCCTTCCAGCTGGCCAAGGCCGTGGTGCCCGGCATGAAGGCGCTGGGCCACGGCCGCATCATCAACATCACGTCGCAGGCCAGCGATGCGGCGCCGCCGCCGGGCTGGACCGCCTACGCCGTCGCGAAGTCGGCGCTCGCGACCTTCGCGCGCAGCCTGGCGGTGGAGCTTGGCCCCCACGGGATCACGGTGAACAACGTCTCGCCGGGCATGACCGACACCGCCCTGATTGGCGACATCCCCGAGAAGGCCCGGCTGGTGGTGGCCCGCCAGACGCCGACGCGACGGCTCGCGGAGCCACGGGACGTGGCGAGCGCGGTGGCCTTCCTGGCCTCGCACGAGGCCGCCCACATCACGGGCGAGACGCTGCGCGTCAACGGCGGGACGGTGATGGCGTGAGCCCGACCGCCTGGCCCGCGGGGGAGGTACGCCAGCGGCTGGCGGCGCCGGGCGCCACCTTGCCCGACTTGCTGGAGGCGATCGCCGAAGCCGAAGCCACGGCGCCCGCGGCGCCTACCTGGAAGGTCGGGCTATCTGCCAACGTGACCACGGAGCTGGCGGCTTGCTACTTCAAGAAGCAGGCCTACCTGGGCGGGCTGAGGTGCGCGTTCGTCGAGGGCGGCTATGACCTCCACCTCGACAACCTCCAGGACTTCCTCGTGCGCGGGCTGGATACGCTGGTGTTGATCCAGTTCTTCGACAACCTCGTGCCGGCGTTCGAGGCGCAGCTTGGCCACATGGCGCCGGCCATGGTCGATCAGGTTATGGGTCGCGTGCGCTCGGAGTTGCACCTGGTCTTCACCGCGGCCAGGCCGTTCAAGGCGGTGTACGTGCCGCCCTTCCACCGCTTCACGCCGCCGGGCCGCGATCGCGTGGAGGCCGTGCTCACGGCGTTCAACGGCATGCTGGCGGAGGTTGCGGGCGCGTTCCCCAACGTGTGCCTGCTTGCCCCGAGCCGGGCCCCGGCCTTCAACCCGCGCTTCTACCTGGCCTACAAGGCGCCGTATGCGGGAGCTTTTTGGGATGAGCTGGCCCGCCAGGTGTTGCTCGCCAGCCGCTTCGACGGCACGACCTTCTACAAGGCCCTGGTGGTCGACGGCGACAACACGCTGTGGGGCGGCGTGGTCGGGGAAGACGGGGTCGAAGGCGTGGCGCTCGGCCCGCACCGGTACCCCGACAACGTGTTCTGGACCGTTCAACACATGTTGTTGGGGTTGCAGCAGGCCGGGGTGCTGCTGTGCCTGTGCAGCAAGAACAACCCGGCGGACGTTGCGGAGCTGCTCGAGAGCCATCCCCACCGCGTGTTGCTGGCGGAGCACTTCGCCGTGCTGAAGCTTTCATGGCGGGACAAGGCCGCGGCCCTGCGCGAGATCGCGGCCGAACTGGGGCTCGGGCTCGATGCGCTCGTCTTCCTCGACGACTCGCCCTTCGAGTGCGAGGCCGTGCGTGGGCAATTGCCGGCCGTGAAGGTGGTGCAGGTGCCGAAGCACCTGTTCGAGTACCCGGCGCTGGTCCAGGAAGTGGCCGGCCTCTTTCCCGCCGCGGCCGCCGGGGCCGACCAGACCGCTCGGTACCGGGCGCGGGCCCTGGCGCTTGAAGCGGAGGCGAGCTTCCCAAGCCACGACGCCTACTTGCATTCGCTGGGGATGCGCGTTGAAGTGCGCTGCAACGATGCCAGCCAGGCCGCGCGGGCCGCGGAACTGACGCAGAAGTCGAACCAGTTCAACCTGACGACGCGGCGCTACACCGCGGCGGAGATGGCCGAGGCCATGGCCGACCCGGCGCGCGACGTGGTGGCGCTGCACATGCGGGACCGCTTCGGCGATGCGGGCCTGACGGGGGTGCTGGTGGTGCACTTCGCTGGCCCGGTGGCGCGCGTCGAGACCTTCTTGCTAAGCTGCCGGGTGCTGGGCCGCGGGCTCGAGCTGGCGCCGTGGGACGCCGTGTTCGCGGCGGCGCGGGCGCGGGGCTGCGAGACCGTGGAGGCGGCCTACCGGGCGTCCCCCCGCAACGAACAGGTGGCAGGTTTCTACGCGCGGGTGGGGCTGACGGTCACGGATCGCGACGCCTTGGGCACGCTGTATGCCGCCCGCCTCGACGCCTTGCGTTCCGTGGCGCCCCCCCACATCGAGGTCTGCCATGTGGGCTGAAGAGCGCCTGCAACGCGTCGTCGGCACCGTGTTGGGGGTCGACCCCGTCACCGTCGGGGAGGCGACCAACCAGGACACCCTGGGGACCTGGACCTCGCTGCGGCACATGAACCTGATCCTCGCGCTGGAAGAGGCGTACGGCATCGTGATCCCCGACGAGGACGTGACGAGCCTGACCTCGTACCCGCTGATCCGGCTGGTGGTGCGCGAGCTGCTCGGCGAGGGCGCATGAACGCGACGCTGCCCGCCATCTTGCAGTGGCGCGCCTTGCACCAACCGGATCGCCCGGCTTATACGTTCCTGGCGGACGGCGAGCTGGATGCGCGCAGCCTGACCTATGGCGAGCTCGACCAGCAGGCGCGGGCGATCGCCGCCACCCTCCAGGCCCGGCAGCTGGCCGGCCAACGGGCGCTGCTGCTGTTCCCCACCGGGCTGGAATTCCTCGCGGCCTTCCTGGGCTGCCTCTACGCCAACGTCACGGCGATCCCGGCCCCGGCCCAGTTCGACGACGCCCGTCGCTCGGCCCGCACCCTGCCGCGGTTGCGGGCGATCATCGAGGACGCCGGCGCCGCCATCGTGCTGGCGGACCCGGCCACCGCGGCGCTCGGGCGGCCGCTCTTCGGGGCGCTACCCTGGCTGGAAGGCCCCGAGGCTCCAGCCGCGGAATGGCGCGCCGAAGCGTGTTCCGACGACGACCTGGCGTTCCTCCAATACTCGTCGGGCTCCACGGGCACGCCCAAGGGCGTGATGGTCAGCCACGCGAACTTGCGCCACAACCTGGCCGCGCTGCAACGCGCGTTCGGCCACGACGAGCACAGCATCAGCGTTTCGTGGCTGCCCGCCTACCACGACATGGGGTTGGTGGCGGACCTCCTGCAACCGCTCTTCGTGGGTTACCACGCCGTCTTCATGTCGCCCTTCGACTTCATCAAGCGCCCCCTGCGCTGGCTGGAGGCGATTTCGCGTTACCAGGCCACCACCAGCGGCGCGCCGAACTTTGCTTATGCGTTGTGCGCGAACAAGGTCCGGCCGGAGGAGCTTTCGGGCCTCGATTTGAGCGCCTGGGAAGTGGCCTACAACTGCGCCGAGCCGGTGCGCGCGGAGGACCTCGATCGCTTCGGCGCGACGTTTGCGCCCTGTGGCTTCCGGCGCGAGGCGTTCTTCCCGTACCTCGGCATGGCCGAAGCCACCTTGATGGTGTCGGCTGGGAGCAAGCAAGCCGCGCCTGTTTGTGTGGCCGTCTCCCGCGAGGCGCTGCAGCAAGGGCGCATCGAGCTGGATGAGGCCGGCCCGGTCTACGTTGGCTGCGGCCGCGGCCTGCCGGACCAGCTGCTGCGCATCGTGGCGCCGGAAACTGGGCTGGCGTGCGATGACGGGACCGTGGGCGAGGTGTGGGTTGCCGGCCCGAGCGTCACGCGGGGCTACTGGCGCAAGCCCGCCGAGAACGAGGCGCAATTTGGCGCCTGGCTTGGCCAGGAGGGCCCCTTCCTGCGTACGGGCGACCTCGGCTTCCTTTTGAACGGGGAACTGTTCCTCACGGGGCGCCTGAAGGACCTCATCATCATCCAGGGGCAGAACCACTACCCCCAGGATCTCGAGCGCACGGCCGAGGCGGCCCACGCGCTGATCCGGCCTGGTTGCTCGGCTGCCTTCGCGGTGGACATCGCCGGGCAGGAGCAGGTCGTGCTGGTGGCGGAGGTGGCCGAGCCCTACGAGGACGGGCTCGCGGCGGCGGTGCAGGCGGAGATCTTCGAGGCGCACCAGCTGGTGGTCGGCACCGTCGTCTTGCTGCCCGCGGGAACCTTGCCGAAGACGTCCAGCGGCAAGGTGCAGCGGCGCGCCTGCAAGGCGGCCCTCGAGGCCGGCAGCCTGCCCGCCCTCCAGGTCGTGGTCCCCGACGGCCCGTCGAGCGAACAAGCGCGGATGCTGGCGAGCCTGTTCGCCGAGCTGTTGGGCCTCGACCACGTGGCCGTGACCGACCGCTTTTTCGAGCTAGGCGGGCACTCCTTGCTCGCGACGCGGCTGATCGCGCGGCTGCGGGACCGCTTGGGCGTGGAGCTGCCGTTGCAGCTGCTGTTCGAGGCCCCCACGCCGTTGGCGTTGGCCCAGCGCCTGTCCACGCTCCAGGGGTGCGCCTTGCCACCTCTGGTGAGCCGGCCCAGCGGGTGCCTGTCGTTCGCCCAGGAGCGCATGTGGTTCATGGAGCAGTGGCAGCCTGGCAGCCCGCTTTACGTGATGCCGACGGTGCTGCGGGTGGAGGGGCCGCTCGACGCCGCCAGGCTCGAGGCCGGGCTGGGGGCGCTGGTCGAGCGTCATGCGGTGTTGCGCACGCGGTTCGTGGCGATCGCCGGCGGCCAAGTCGAGCAAGCCGTCGAGGCCGCCGCGCCGTTCGGCCTGACGCGGGTCGAGGCTGGTTCACAGGCCGAGGCGCGCGACCTCGCGCTTGCCGCGGCGCAAGCGCCGTTCGACCTCGCCCGGGCCCCCTTGTTGCGCGCCACCCTGATTCGCTACGCGCCCACCGCGCACCTGTTGGTGTTGAGCATCCACCACATCGCGTGTGACGGCTGGTCGCTCGGGGTGATCACGCGCGAGCTGCGGCAGCTTTACGCGTCGCAGCGCCTGGACCCGCTCCCGGTCCAGTACACGGACTACGCCGCCTGGCAGCGGGATTGGCTCCAGGGCGAGACCTTGCAGCGCCAGGTGGATCATTGGCGGGGTGCGCTGGCTGGCGCGCCCGCCTTGTTGCCGCTGCCGACGGACCGCCCGCGGCCCGCGACGGAGAGCTTCCGGGGCGCGGAGCTTTACGTTGCGCTAGACGCGACGCTGACGGCCAAGCTGCAACGACTCGCGCGGGAAGCCGGCGTGACGCCGTTCATGGTGCTGCTGGCGGCGTTCCAGGCGCTGCTCCACCGCCACACCCGGGCCACCGACCTGTGCGTCGGCATCCCCGTGGCGAACCGGCGCATGAAAGCGCTGGAGCCGTTGGTCGGTTTCTTCGTCAACACGCTGGTGGTCCGCGCGCAGCTGGAAGGGACGCCCAGCTTCGGCGCGCTGCTGCAACAAACCAAGGAGCGCTGCCTGGCAGCCTACGCCCACCAGGACGTGCCCTTCGAGAAGCTGGTCGAGGCCTTGAAGCCTCGGCGCGACGTGAGCCACCACCCGTTGTTCCAGGTCATGTTCATCCTGCAGGAAGGCGCCAACTGGCGCTTGGACGGCTTGGAGGTGGTCCCGGAGGCGTTCCACACCGGGGCCTCGAAGTTCGACCTGACGCTGGAGCTGATCCCCCGGGACGGCGGGCTGGCGGCGCGCTTCGAGTACAACCGCGACCTCTTCGACGAGGCCACGGTGGCGCGCCTGGGCGCCCATTACGAGCGGGTGCTGCGCGAGGTGGCGGCCGCGCCGGACGTTCCGCTGGCCAGCCTGCTGGCGGGCGAGGTCTTCGGGCAGGCGGCAGCAGCCCCCGTCTTGCCCACCGCGCCCGGCCCGCAGGCGCCGCAAACGGCCGACGAGGAGCTGCTCTGCGCGCTCTTCGCGGAGGTGCTGGTCGATCTCGAAATCCCTTCGGTCGACGTCCATGAAAGCTTCTTCGACCTGGGCGGCCACTCGCTCTTGGCCACGCGGCTGGCCGCGCGCATCCGGGAGACCTTCCACGTGGAGTTGCCGCTGCGCAAGCTCTTCGAAGCGCCGAGCGTCGCCGGCCTCGCCGCGATCGTGCGGGACTTGCAGGGGGCGGTGCTGGTCGCACCGGTAGCGCGGGCCGGGCGCTCGGAGCCGTTGCCGCTGTCCTTCGCGCAGGAGCGGCTGTGGTTCATGGAGCAGATGCTGCCGGGCAGCGGGTTGTACGTCCATGCGGCTGCGTTTGACTTGGTCGGCGCGCTCGATGCGGACGCGCTTGAACGCGCATTCCAGGCCGTGATAGCCCGTCACGAAACCTTGCGCACGCGCTTCCTGGTCCTGGAGGGTGGCGAGGCCCGCCAGGTGGTCGACGCCGAAGCGCCGTTCACGCTCGAGCTGCTGGACGGCCGCCTGGCGGCCGATGCCCAGGCGCTTGCCTTCGCCGGCGCCCACGCGCCTTTCGACCTGGCAGTGGCTCCGTTGCTGCGGGCGCGGGTGGTGGCGCTGGCGGTCGATCGACACGTGTTGGTGCTGACGGTGCACCACCTTGTGGTCGACGGCTGGTCGCTCGGCCTGCTGCTGGAGGAGCTTGCCGGGCACTACGCCGCCTACGTGCGTGGCGTTGCCCCGGCGCTTGCGCCGCCGAAGCTCCAGTACGGCGACTACGTGGCCTGGCAGCGCGACGCGCTGGCCGACGACGCCTTCGCGCCGCAACTGCGCTACTGGCGGGACCGGCTGGCCCATGCGCCCACCCTGCTGCCGCTGCCCACGGATCGGCCGCGGCCGGCCTTCGAGACCTTCCGCGGGGCGAAGCTCGACCTGGCGCTGGGGCTACCGCTCACGCAACGCCTGGAGGCGCTGGCCAAGCAAGAAGGCGTGACGTCGTTCATGCTCTTGCTGGCGGCCTTCCAGGTGCTGCTCTACCGCTACAGCCACCAGACCGACGTCTGCGTGGGCGTGCCTTACGCCAACCGCCGGCTCGCGGATATGGAAGGCGTGCTCGGCCTGTTCGTGAACACGCTGGTGCTGCGCGGCGACCTGGAAGGCGCGCCGCGCTTCCGGGACTTCTTGCAGCAAATCAAGGAGCGCTGCCTGGATGCCGACGATTACCAGGATTTGCCTTTCGAGAAGCTGGTCGAGGCCCTGAACCCCGAGCGCAGCCCAAGCCATCACCCGCTCTTCCAGGTGATGTTCGCGCTGCAAGGCGCCAGCAGCCCCGGTTGGGCCGCCGGGGGCCTGACGGCGACCACGCTGGAGCTGGGCAGCGAGACGGCCAAGTTCGACCTCGGCCTCGACCTCACGCCCGGCGACGACGGCCTGGTGGGGCGCCTGGACTACAACCGCGACCTCTTCGACCACGCCACGATCGTGCGGCTGGCCGGGCACTTCTCGACGCTGCTGGAGGCGATCGCCGCCGCTCCCGACACCAGCGTGGCCGAGCTGCCGCTGCTCACGCCGGCCGAGCGCCAGCAGCTGCTGGTCGACTGGAACCAGACGCGGGTGGATTACCCGAAGGACGCCTGCATCCACCAGCTGATCGCAGCCCAAGTCGAGCGCACGCCGGGGGCGATCGCCGTCCAGTTCGAGGGCGAAAGCCTGACCTACCAGGCGCTCGACGCCCGCGCCAACCAGCTCGCTCACCACTTGCGCGCGCTGGGCGTGGGGCCCGACGTGCTGATCGGCCTGTGCGTGGAGCGCTCGCTGGCGCTGGTGGTGGCCGTGCTCGCGATCCTCAAGGCCGGCGGCGCGTACGTCCCGCTCGATCCGACCTACCCCTCGGAGCGCGTGTCCTTCATGGTGCGCGATGCCGGGATGCCGCTGGTGCTGGCCCAGGCCTCCACGCTGGCGCTCTTCACGGGCGAAGCGGCCCGCGTCATCCTGGTCGACGGCGAGGGATGGGGGGACCAGCCCGACACCGCGCCCGAGGCCGGGGTGACGCTCGACCACTTGATCTCCGTGATCTACACCTCGGGCTCGACCGGCAAGCCGAAGGGCGTCTTGAACAAGCACCTGGGTGTCTACAACCACCTCGTCTACCGGCAGTCGGCCTACCAGATGACGCCCGACGACCGCATCATGCAGAAGACCTCGATCAACTTCGACGGCTCGGTCTGGGAGCTGTTCTGGCCCTTGATGGTGGGCGCGCGGCTGCACCTCGCGAAGCCCTCCGCCCAGAAGGACGGCAGCTACCTGTGCGACTTCATCCAGCAGCATGGCATCACGATGATCGACTTCGTGCCGTCGATGCTGTTCGAGGTGCTGCATGACGCGCGGCTGCAGCAATGCCGCAGCTTGCGCCGGTTCTTCGTCGGCGGCGAGAGCCTGACCTATGCCTTGCAGCAGGCCTTCTACGCGAAGCTCGACCAGGCGGCCCTCACGCACGGCTACGGCCCGACGGAGACCACCGTCAGCGTGATTTACTACGACTGCCACCGCGAGGACCCGCGCGCCGTCGTTCCCATCGGCCGGCCGATCGCCAATACGCGGCTCTACGTGCTCGACGCGCACCTCCAGCCGGTGCCGGTCGGCGTGGCCGGCGAGCTGCACATCGGGGGTGACGGGCTCGCGCGTGGCTACCACGACCGGCCGGAGCTCACGGCCGAGCGCTTCATCCCCGACCCGTTCACGCCCGGCGAGCGGCTCTACAAATCCGGCGACCTGGTGCGCTACCTGCCGGACGGCAACCTCGAGTTCCTGGGCCGCGTGGACCACCAGGTCAAGCTGCGCGGCTTCCGCATCGAGCTGGGCGAGATCGAGGGCGTGCTCGCCCAGCATGCGGCGGTGCGCGAGGTCGTGGTGCTCGCGCGCGAGGACCGCCCCGGCGACAAGCGGCTGGTGGCCTACGTCGTCGCGAAGCCCGGCCCGCAGCCGACGCCTGCCGCGCTGCGCACGTACCTCGCGGCGCAGCTGCCCGACCACATGGTGCCCGCGGCCTTCGTGTTCCTTGACCGCATCCCGCTGACGCACAACGAGAAGATCGACCGGCGGGCCCTGCCGGCGCCCGACGGCGGCCGCGATGGCACGGCCGAAAGCTACGTGGCGCCGACTTCGCCGCAAGAGGCCGCCCTGTGCGACCTGTTCTCGGAGATCCTGGGCGTGCGGCCGGTCGGCATCCACGACGGCTTCTTCGAGCTGGGCGGGCACTCGCTGCTCGCCACCCGGCTGGTTTCGCGCATCCGCGAGCGCTTGCAGGTGGAGCTGCCCCTGCGCGCGCTCTTCGAGGCGCCCACGGTCGCGCGGCTGGCCGCGAGCGTCCTGGGCCTGCAAGGGCGCCGGCTGCCGCCGATTGCCCCGGCGCCGCGCAACGCGCCGCCATGGCTCTCGTTCGCGCAGGAGCGGCTGTGGTTCATGGACCAGCTCGCGCCGGACCGCGCGCTGTACAACATCCCCGCGGCGTACAGGCTGGACGGGCCGCTCGACCGCGAGGCGCTCGCGCGCAGCTTCGCGCACCTCGTCACGCGCCACGAAGCCCTGCGCACCCGCTTCGACGTCATAGACGGCCAGGCCGTCCAGCTGATCGACCCGGACGCCGGCTTCGCGCTGACCTTCACGGACCTGAGCCGGCAGCCGGACCCGCACGCCGAGGCGCTGGCGGTGGCGCAGCAAGACGCGAACCGGCCTTTCGACTTGCAGGCCGGGCCGCTGATGCGCGTGCAGCTGCTGAAGCTCGCGGAGGACGCGCACGTGCTGGTGCTCGGGCTGCACCACATCGTGTCGGACGGCTGGTCCTGGCGCGTGATGCTGCAGGAGCTGGCCGGCAACTACGCGCGCTTGCGGGCGGGCGACCATTCGGCGCCACCGCCGCTGCCGATCCAGTACGCGGACTACGCCGCCTGGCAGCGTGGCTGGCTCCAGGGCGAAGTCTTCGACACCCAGCTGGCGTACTGGAAGCACCGGTTGGCGGGCGCACCGGCCTTGCTGTCGCTGCCGACCGACCGGCCGCGGCCCGCGGTGGCGCGCTACGAGGGGGCGCGCGTCGAGTTCCACTATGACCTCGCGTTGACGGAGCGCCTGCAGGCGGTGGCCCGGCGGGAGGGCGTGACGCCGTTCATGCTGCTGCTCGCGGCGTTCCAGGTGCTGCT
>JAQBPE010000300.1 GCA_028287685.1 Cyanobacteria bacterium RYN_339
GCGGCGGCCCCCTACGAGGCCGGTTCCGCGGCGCACGTCATCCATGCCCAGGCCTGCCTGGCGGCAGCCCAGGCAGGTCTGGACCCGGTGGCGCGCCTGCGCTTCCTGGCTCCGCCCCGCCGCCGCCGGGTGGCGGAGGGCAACCACATCGCGTTCAGCTTGCCCACGGCCCGGCCCGCGCGCCGGGCGGCCAGCGGCCCCTTGGGCTTCGGCATGGGGGGCCTGTAATGTCCGACCGGAAGGAGCCACCGATGCCCAGCCGCGTATCCACCGCCATCGCCCTGGCCCTCGTGGGCTTGCTGGTCGGCTGCCAATCGCCGGCCAGCAAGCCCACCGTGGCCGACCCCAAGGCCTCGACGAAGCCCAAGCCCGCGGCAAGCACCCCCAACATCCCCAGCGTGTTGGACCCGTCCAAGCCCGCCACGACCGTGATCTCGCGCGACGGCGCCGGTGTGATCTCCCGCGACGGCGCGGGCGTCATCTCGCGCGATGGGGCCGGCGTCATTTCCCGGGACGGCGCGGGCATCTCGGGCGTGGCCAGGCTGCCAGCCGGCGTAATCTCCCGCGACGGAGCGGGCGTGATCTCCCGCGACGGGGCGGGTGTGATCTCCCGCGATGGCGCCGGCTACCGGGTGGCCGCGCTCGCCGAGGACGTGCCGCTGCGCAAGCAGCTGGTCTACCTGCTGGACGCCAAGGGCCGCCTGGTGCTCGGCGCGGACGACCAGCCGATCACGGCCGAGACCGACGAGCAGGGGCGCTTCGCCTTCAAGGGCTTCGTCACCACCCACAACTTGCTGCTGGCCATCCAGCTCTACGACGACAAGGGCCTGGTCCAGCTGGTGCTGCCGCGCGGCGACGCCCCCAGCCGCACGGTCGAGCTGGGCCTCGCCAGCACGCTCACCGCCACCTACATCCAGGAGCAGTTCGTGAAGCCGCAGGCGGATCCGGTCGCGACCTTCGAACGGCTGCCCGCAGAGCTGGAAGCCAGCACGCGCGCGAGTGTGGTCACGGCGGCCGCGGCAGCGCCGACGGACCTCACGCCGCCTGCCGTGGTGGCCGCCGTGGACGGCCTGCGCAAGCAGGCCAAGGCCGTCGACGACCAGTTCGCGGAGGTCCGGCGCGTGCTCCTGGCGGGACAGTCCAACCAGGGGCTGGGCCTGCCGGCGGACAAGCAAGAGATGGATGCCGTGGCGGTGGCGGTGGGACCCGGCGGCCAGCTGGTCTTCGCCAGCGAGGATGCCCAGCGGGTCTTCCGCAAGGCCCTGGACGGCACGCTACAGGCGGTCGCGGGCACGGGCCTGAAGCTGGCCGGCACGGTCTCCCCCAGCGGGCCGGCGCCGGGCGATGGCGGCCCGGCCACAGCGGCCGCCCTGATCCCCAAGGCGCTGGCCTACGGCAAGGACGGCGCCCTGCTGATCGCGGACGACGGCACGCAGCGCATCCGCCAGGTGGCGGCGGACGGCACCATCACCACGCGCGCGGCCAGCCCCGACTGGCACGAGCTACGCGGCGTGGTGGAGGAACCGGACGGCGGCCTGTTGGTCGCCACCCACTCGGCGCTCTTCCGCGTGCCGCCGAAGGGGCAGCCCACGCTGCTGGCCGGCGATGTCCGCCCCTTCGACGCCCGGAGCTGGATCTATGCCGTGCCCGGCGGCGACGGCGGCGCGCCCAAGGACGCACGCTTCCGCGGGATCCTTGCGCTCGCGCGGGATCCGCGCACGGGAGACGTGCTGGTGTACGACGCCGGCGGTGAGATCCGGCGCATCACGGCCACGCGCGTGGAAGCGGTGGCCGGCAACGGCCTGCCGGGCGACTTGGGCGACAACGGCCCCGCGCTGCAGGCGCAGATCAGCCTGCTGGGCTCGCTGGCCGTCCGCCCGGATGGCAGCATCCTGCTCGGCGACCCGACCGCGCACCGCATCCGGCAGATCGCCAACGGGACAATCAGCACGTTCGCGGGCAACGGCACGGGCATCCTCTCCGGCGACGGGGGCCCGCAGCTGGCGGCCGGCCTGCCGGAGCCCGCGGGCCTGGCGCCCCAGCCCGACGGCTCCCTGGTCTTCATCGATCGCGGCTACGTGCGCTGGCTCGGCGGCGGCGTGGTGCAGACGCTGGTGGGCGGCACCTCCGGCTTCACCACCCCCCGGCCGGCCACGGCCGTCCAACTGCTGGGGCCCCGTGGCCTGACCTACGACGCGGCGGCGCACGCCATGTGGGTGGAGGACGATCGCCACGTCTGGCGTTGGGACCTGGCGGCCAACACGCTGGTCTCGATCTTCGGCGGCGGCGCGGGCGGCACGCCCTTCGCCGAAGGCCAGGCCGGGGGCGAGACCAACTTGACGATCCCGCGCTCGCTGGTGCCCCTGGCGCCCGACCGGTTCGCCTTGCTGGGCACCGATCCCAGCAGCCTGCTGGGCCGCGTCTTGCTGATGGAGGGCGGCAAGCTCAAGACCCTGGCCGGCGGCGCCGCCCAGCCGGAGACGATCGTCGCCGACGGCCCGGCGCTCGGCGCCTACGTCTCGGCCTCAGACAGCGAGCTGGTGGAGGCCGACGGCGCCTACTTCTACTCCTTCGCGGCGGGCGGCGCCATCTTCCGCTTCCAGCCCGGCGGCAACGCAGTGCTCTGGGCCGGTGGGGGCAAGCAGACCGAAGAAGGGAACGTCGCGAAGGACATGCACTTCGCCCGGCTCACGGCCATGGCCAAGGGGCCGGACGGCCGGCTCTACGTGGCCACGCCGCTGTACATCTACAGCATCGATCTCAAGACCATGCAGGTCATCCGCGTGGCCGGCTCCGCGGCCGGCACGGACGCCAACGGCGGCGATGCGCAGCTGGCCAAACTGGACTCCCCGTCGGCCTTCGCCTGGGACGCCAAAGGCATCCTCTACTTCGCGGAGCCCGGCAGCAGCCGGATCCGCCGCGTCCGCCCGGGCTCGCCGCGCGTGATGGAGCTGGTGGCTGGCGCCGGCACGCAGGTGCTGACCGGCACGACAATCGACACGGCCCTGGGCGCGCCCGGCGGGCTGGCCTTCGACAAGAACGGCGACCTGTACGTGGCCGATACCCGCTATGGCCAGATCAAGGTGGTCCGCAAGGCCCAGCTCGCGCCTTAGGCGTACCGGCGCGCGTTGTCGAAGTAGCCGTAGTCCTGCACGTTCACGACCATGACCTGGCCGTGGGTGCTGGAGGCGTGGATCGCGCGGCCGTCGCCGATGTAGATGCCGACGTGGCTCGCGGGCGTGCCGTGGAACAGCAAATCGCCGGGCTGCAGCGCGTTCATGCCGACGTAGCGGCCGCGGGCCTGCTGCATGGCGGCGTTGCCGTCGAGGTTCCGGCCGCTCCAACGCGCCGCCTGCACCACCAGCCCGGAACAGTCCACCGGACCGGGGCCGGAGAGCGTGTTGCCGTGGCCCGCCCCGTAGACGTAGCGCTGTCCCAGGAAGCGCATGGCATTCCCGATCAGGCGCCGCTGCGGGCTGCTGACGAAGCCGTCGGGCGCCGGCTGCGCCGGGGCCGGCGCCGGCGCCTTGGCGGGGGCGCCGAGCAACGCGCCCCAGGTCTTGGGGCCCACGATGCCGTCCACCGTCAGGCCACGGCCGGCCTGGAAGCGGCGCACGGCCGCGTCGGTCTTGGGGCCGAATTGGCCGTCCACCCCACCCGGATCGCAGCCGGCGGCGGTGAGCCGCATCTGCAGTTCCTGCACGCCGGCGCCGCGGGCGCCTTGCCGGATCGTGGAATGGGCCGCGGGCGCAAGGCCGCGACCGCCTACCAAGGCGGTAATGGGCATCGATAACTCCTCTCCAAACTCCAAGGCAGTTATCGCCCGATCGCCCGCCAACTGACCCTAAGGGCTGGCGAAGCTTCGGTAAACGGACGTTAAAAAGCCCCTTCCGGGTGGAAGGGGCCGGCGCTTACGCGGGTTGGTCGGTGGGCTGGTCGGCCGGGGCCGGCGCCGGATCCACCGGCGCGACCGGGCCCGGGGCGGGCGCGGGCTCGACCGGGTCGGCGCCCTGGCCGAACTTCCGGATGAAGGCATCCTCGAACTCCGAGGTCGTGACCTTGTCGTTGTGGTTCAGGTCCACGAAGTCCATGTCGAAGGCGGGCTTGCCGTCCGCACCCACGGGCGCCGAAGCAACCTCGTTGGCGGTCAGGACATGGTCACCGTTCTTGTCCAACCCGGCGAACAGCTTGGCGATCTCCGTGCGGTAGAAGATCATGGCCTGCGCCTGGTCGTCCGGCCGCGCGAACTCGCGGTACGTCACGACGCCGTCGCGGTTGAAGTCCATGCGGGCCAGCATGTCCTTCTGGGCGGCCTGGACCGCGGCGGGGTCCAGCATCAGCGCGGGCGCCTGGCCGGGCAGCGCGGCCTGGGGCAGCGCGATCGGCATCTCTTCGAGCGTGAGCTTCTTGTCTTCGTTCTTGTCCGCGGCCACGAAGGCGGCACGGAACATCGCGTGGATGCCCTTCTCGACGCCCGCCTTGGACTGGGCGTTCACCGCCGTGCCCGTCCGCGCCGTGCCCACCAGGGCGTGCGTGCCGCAACCGCTCAGCAACGAGAGCGTCAGGGCGGACATGATCAACTTCTTCATGGGGCGTTTTCCTCGCGGGTCGGCAGGCGCTGGTTGGCTACCAGGTTATCGGCCGCTTAAGAGGATTCCGGGTAAAGCATCCATGAAATCTGGGTTAAACTCTGGTTATTCTCGCTAGAAGGAGCCCGCCGGCAAGAAGCGCACGAGGTTGGCGCCGGCATCCACGATCACCAGCTGGCCCTGGGCATCGACGGCCAGGCCCGTGGGCAGGATCAGGGCGTCGCCGCGCGAGGTGTCGGCGAAGAACTTCCCGCCCGGCCCGGCCACCGTGGTGACCTTGCCGTCCGGGGCGATCTTGCGGATGCGCGCGGGCACCTTGGGCAACGAGGCCAACGGGAGATCCTTGATGCCCTGGGCGAGGCCCACCAGCAGGGGCAGGCTCAGCGTGCCGAACTCCGCGACGTACAGGTTGCCCGCCGGATCGAAGCACAGCGCGCTGGGGAACGCGAACACGGCGTCCTTCAAGGTCGTGTCGGGGAAGGCCTCCGCGGAGAAGCGGGTGATCGCCGCGAGCCCGTCCACGCCCGCGTAGGCCTCGATCGTGGGGATGGCCGCGCCGGGGTTGGGGATGCGGCGCACCCGCATGTTGCCGGCGTCCGCCACGTACAGCGCGCCGTCGGGCCCGAAGGCCAGCCCCGCCGGGGTGTTCAGCATGGCCTGATCGGCCGGGCCGCCGTCGCCGGCCGAGCCCTTGCCCTTGCCCGCGAGCAGCCGCACCTGGCCGTCGGCGCCCAGCCGCATCAGTTGATGCGTGAAGAGGTTCGACACCAGCGGCAGGCCGTCGGGGCCGACCGTCAGCGCGCCGCCGGACCGCAGGTCGGGGACGTTGGACTTCACGGCGACGCCCGGCTGGAGCAAGGCCGTGCTGGTGCCGCCAAAGACGGAGCGGATCACGCCGTCGGGCCCGATCCGGCGGATCCGGCTGTTGTGCTTGTCGTAGATCAGCAGGCCGGTCGGCCCCCACGCCAGCGTGGACGGCTCGTCCAGGCGCGCCAGCAAGGCCGGGCCGTCGTCGCCCGCGAAGCCCTTGATGCCGCCGGCCACCGGCAGCAGCTGCTTGCCATTCCAGCGTTGGACGCTGTGGCTGCCGACTTCCGTGAGGTAGAGCAGGCCGGTCGGGTCGACGGCCGCGCCGAACGGCCCATTGAGCGCCAACGTCGCGCCGTCACCGGAGACGCCGCTGCCCGCGATCGGCGTGACCGCAAGGCTGGCCGAGAGCTCGAAGGCCTGGGATCGGTCGGCGTCGATCACCTGGATGCGCCCGTCCGCGAGCGCGATGAAGGCCGTCGGGCGCTTGATCGCGCCGCCCTTCGCCGCGTCCATGAGCACGGTGCGCTTGCCGTCGAGGCCCAGGTGGACCAACCGGCCGGCCAGATCCTCGGCGAGCAGCAGGCCGCCGTCCGGGGCGGCCGCGAGCTGGCCCTGGCCGTCCACGTCCACCTCCCAGGGCAGCAGGGCCCAGGTCGTGGCGCCGGGCGCCAGCCGGTAGATCGCGTCGGCCGCACCGGCGATCGAGAGCAGGGTGTACCAGGCGCCGTCGCCGGCCTTGGCGAGGCCCACGATGCGGGCGTCGATCGGCCACGAGGCCGTGGCAGGCTCGCGGGCCACGCCGTCCGCGCCCACGCTGAGCACGCGCGGCGTGGTGCCGTCCTGGGCGTACTCCGCGATCCAGAGCGTGCCGTCGGTGTCGAAGGCGATCGAGAGGGGCCGCATGTCCACCTGGTCGGCCGGCTTGCCGAGCGCGCCGCGGCCCACCGTGCCGGTGCCCGCCACCACCTTGACGCTGTGGTCGGGCCCGATGCGCGTGACCTTGGCCGTGGAGCCGGTCGCGACATAGAGCGCGCCGTCCGGTGCGAGCGCCAGATCCGTGATGCCGTAGAAGTTCTCCTTGACGTCGCCATGCAGCTGGTCCGCCAGGGTCGAGAGCGTGCCGTCCGCGGCGACGTGCCGGATGCGCCCGACCACGCCCTCCGCGATGTAGAAGCCGCCCTTGCCGTCCGGCGCCATGGCGCGCGCGTCCGCCAGCGGGACCTCCAGCGCCGTGCGCCCGGCGCCCAGGTTGGCCTGGCCGAGCAGCAGCGCGCGGATCTCGACCAGGCTCTGGTCGACGGCCGGGGCCTTGGCGCGCACGCCCTTCACGAGATCCACCAGCTCGCTCGCCTCGTACTTCGGCGGGGCCGTGAGCAGGCCCGTCGCAGCGGCGCGCAGGGTGCCATACAGGCGCTCCGCCTCCGCCGGGGGCAGCTTGTCGAGGATTGCCTGGGCGCCCTTCACGTACTCGCCCAGCACGAAGGCGGCGCCCAGCGAGGTGGCGGTGTCGATCGATTGTTCCTGGTGCGCGTCGTCGCGGCGCGCCAGCATGGCGGAGAGCTTGCCGCCGTTCCAGAGCGTGACCTCCAGGATCAGGCCCTGCTTCGGCAGCTCCGCCGTGAAGACGAAGGTGCCCGTACGGTCCGTCGTCGCCTCGATCGGGTGGCCCTGCGCGTCCTTTACGGCCTTGCCGGCCGCGTCCAGCACGGTAACCAGCGCGTCCGCCAGCAAGGCCTCCGGCGCCGTCGCCGTGAGCCCGTAGCGCGCCTTCGACACCAGGCCGAGGCCATTGTCGGAGAGCACGTTGCCGCCCGCATCGGGCGTCAGCCCCAGGCCATTGTCGGACAGCACCTGGCCGCCGTTGTTGCTCACCAGGGAGCCGCCGTTGGGGCTCAGCAGCTTCACCTTGCCGGTGAGGCGCGCCTTGCTGATCAGATCGGCCGGGTTGTTGATGCCGCCCGGCGGGGTGGAAGCCACCTGCGAGACCTTGGTGGGCTTGGCCGAGCTGCGCGGCGAGACGCCGCCCAGTGCCGTGCAGCCGAGGCTCGTGGAGAGCAACAGACCCAGGAGTACATGACGGCGCATAGGATCCCTCACCAGGTCTTGTACCCGGTTGGCATCGGCTTTGTGCCGTGCAGGCAGGCGCCGCCAGCGCTGGAGGCCGCCAAGCGGCCAACCACGCAGCGCCACGAGCGCGGCGGCGATCGCGAGTTGCACGCGGCCCGGGCGATCCGGCGGGAGGGGGTCCGGACGCGCGGGGGCGTCCGCCCGGCCCAGGGGCCAGACGGACGGGTGCGGGTGGGGAGCCGGCCGGCTCCGGAAGGAGCTGGCGCGGCGGCGGGTCTTGGGCTGGGTCATCGCTGGCTCCCCCTGGTGGTGGACGGACGGGGGCTTACTCGTCGCCGGCTTCCTTCAGCTTGGCCGCGATAATCTCCTTGTCCTCGGCGTCGAGCTCGTCGTCGCCGGCTTCGTCGGCGACCTTCTTGTCGTCGCAGGTGTCGTCGGCCAGCTTCTTGTCGATGATCTGCTGGTCCAGGTCCTCGTCGTCGGCGACCTTCTTGTCGGCGCCCTGGTCATCCGCGAGCTTCTTGTCGACGATCTTCTCGTCGCCGCCCTCGTCGTCCGCGACCTTCTGATTGACGGCGAACTTTTCGTCGCCCCCCGTGTCGTTATCCAGCTCCTTGTCGGCGTGCTTGGTCTGGCCGTCGAACTTGCCGTCGGCCTTCTCGATCAGCTTGCCGGACTCCGGCTTGCCGAAGCCCTCGGGCTTGTTCCACTTGCCGTTGTTCTCGTTGCTCGGCTTGTTGAACTTCTCGACGTTGGTCGGCTTGCCTTCCTGCTCGGCCGCGGCCGCCAGCTTCTTGGCGATGATTTCCTTGTCAGCCGAGTTCGAGAGCTTCAGCTCGTCGGAACCGAAGTTGTTGGCGGCAGCCTGCTTCTTCTTCTGCACTACTCCGTCGTTCGCCTGGGCGTTGACCTCGGGCTTGGCGCCCGCCAGCTTCGCCTTCAGGCCCGCGAACGTGTTGTTGGCAGCGTTAATCATCGTCATGGTGAATCTCTCTCTCGCTTGTCGGTGGCAACGCGCTCACCGCTCTCGAGTTGTCTATCGCCGACAAGCTGACGGGCGGCTGACAGCGGCCCCGGATCATCCCAAGGTGTGGTAAAGCTTGGGTTAGGAACAGGTTATCCGGACGATCATGGCGTTATCGATTGGCCGGGTGGGGTAAAGTCGAGGCAGGATGCGCGATACCTGGATCTCAACGGCCAAGCTGACGCCCCCGGAGCCGCCCCCCGGCTGGCTCCGGCGCGCGCTGCCGGTGGCCGCGCCGGTGGCCGCGCTGGCGGCCGGGCCGGGCTA
>JAQBPE010000317.1 GCA_028287685.1 Cyanobacteria bacterium RYN_339
GCGCCGGGCGGCGGCGATCGCCGTGATCATGCGGTCGAAGCCGTCCGCGGCGCCGGCGTCCAGCGCCAGGGTGGCGTCCAGCCGGTCCAGCTTGGGGTTCAGCTCCTTGTTCTGGGTGGCCGTGGCCAGCTCGCGCGCGCTCGCGATCGCGGCCGTGGCCTCGTCCAGGCGGCCGGCGAAGGCCAGCGCCCGTGCCTGGTAGGCGCGCACGTTCAGTTCGAGGTACTTGTTGCCCAGCTCGCGCGCCAGCACCACGCCACGCTCCGCGTGCCCGATGCCCTCCGGCACGCGGCCCAGCCAGACCATGGACAGGCCGGCCAGCGCCTCCGCGTAGGCCTGCGGGAACTTGCGCCCCTGCGCGCCCGCCAGCAGGGCGACCAGCTCCGCATGGTGCAGCGCGTCGCGCAGGTCGCCCAGCTCCAGCGCCCCGCCGCCCACGTTGAGGTGCGCCACCAGCGCCTCGTTGGCCGTGCCCATGCGCTCGCACAGCGCCAGCGCCCGTGCGTAGACGTCGCGGCCCTCGCGGTAACGGCCCGCCCCGGCGAGCACGTTGCCCTTGGTGTTCAGCGCCTCGTACAACCGGGCCAGGTCGCCCTGGGCCTCGCAGAGCGCCACGGCCTCGTCGAGGTGCCCCAACGCCTCCGCTTCGTGCCCCGGGCCGGCGCTAGCGGTCAGGTAGCCGTACAGCCCCAGCGCCCCGGCCAGCAGCGCGCGCTCCGGCGAGGCCTCGTGGGCCGCCCGGGCGCGGGCGATCGCCTCGCCCAGGTAGCCGCGCGCGACCTCCGGCTTGCCGGTGAAGACCGCCATGCGCCCCGCGAACAGCCGGCCGCGGATGGCCTGGACGCTGTCGCCCTGGGCGTCGGCGTCGGCGATCGCCTCCGCGAAGGTGCGCGAGGCGTCGTCGTAGCGGCCCTTTTGCATCAGCAAGATGCCGTACGAGACGCGGTGGTCGATGCCGTGGCCGCTCTGCGGCACCAGCCGGGCCAGCAGCTCCTGCTCGTAGACCGCCAGCCCGTCGTCGATGCGGGCGGCGAAGCGGTGGGTGTAGGCCATCAGGGCCAGCGCCTCCGTGCGCGCCTCCCCCTCCAGGCCATCGAGGGCCAACAGGGGCGCGAGCAGCCGCTCGGCAGGCGCGAGGGCGTAGATGGCGAGCGCGCGGCGGGCGCCCGCGAGCGCCCAGGGCACGCCGGTGAGCGGGGCCTCGCCGGCCAGCAAATGGCGCGCCAGCGCGAGCACCAGGTCGAGCGGCGCCTCGAGGGGGCTCGCGATGCCGCACTCCCATTGCCAGTAGGCCGCCGCGCGCGTGTGGGCCGCGCGGGCCTCCGCCGCGTCGCGGGCGCTCGCCAAGATTTCCGCCTGCGCGGGCCGTGTGAAGCGGTAGCGCTCGCGCTCGCGCTCCAGCACGCCGGCGCGCTCCGCCTCCGCCAGGGCCGCGAAGAAGGCCGCCTCCGGCAGGTTGGCGACGGCCGCGAGCAGCGGCAGCGGCCCCTCGGCGCCCAGCAAGGCCGCGTCCTTCAAGAGCCCCGCGGTCTGACCGCCCAGCGCCGCCAGCTGGGCTTCCGCCACCTGCGCCAGGCCGCCCGTCAGCTCCCAGTCCGCGTTGGGGCTGGCTTCCCAGCGGCCCTGGACGTGCACGAGCGCGCCCGTGGCGATCCAGTGTTGTAACACGGCCTCGGCCTGGCCGGGCCGGCCGACGCTGGCCGCCACCAGGCGTTCCGCCACGTGCTCCGGCGCGGGCTGGCCGAGCAAGTTGCCGGCCAGCTCGCGCATGGCGGCCTCGTCGAGCGCCGGCAGCTCCAGCCCCTCCGCGCCGGCTGGCGCCTCGTTGGAACTCGTGGCGACGAAACACCAGGCGGTGCCGCCCACGCGCGCCAGCGCCAGGATCAGCTCGGCGCTGGCCGCGTCGAGCCTGTGCCAGTCGTCCACCAGGAACACGCGGAAGCCGGGCCAGGCCTCCTTGGCGAGCTCTGCCAGGGCGCCGTGCAGGCGCACGCGCTCCTGCATGCCTTCCAGCGCCGGCGCGGGCGCCACCCGCACCTCCGGCACCAGCCGGGCGATGGCGGGACCCAGGCGTTCCAGCGAGCGTGGACGCTCCGCCACGATCGCCCGCAGCCAGGGCCGCACGGCCGCGTAGGGCGGCGCCTGATCGCCATCGCCGCGCGCCGTCAGCACGGCGTCGCCACGCAACTGGCTCTTGGCGCGCGTCTCCGCCAAAAGGCGACTTTTGCCCGCGCCGGCCGGTCCCACCACGCAACCGAACCAGGCTTCGCGCAGCGCCAGCGCTCGCCGCTCCAGCGCGGTCGTGACGCTCGCCGCGCCCACCAACGGGCTGCCCAGCAGGCCCACGGAGGCGGCCGTCGCCATCTGGATGCCCAGCCGCTCGGCCAGCTCCCAGACGTGGGCGGGCCGGTCCTGCGGGCGCTTGGCGAGCAGCGCCATCAAGGCGGCCTCGAAGCCGGCGGACAACGTCACGCCCAGCACGCCGGGGGGCACGGCGGTGGTGTCCAGGTGGTCGCGCAGCAGGCTGGGCGCGGAGTCGTTCACGAAGGGCGGGCGTCCGGCCAGCGCGTGGTACAGCATGCAGCCCAGCGCGTAGAGGTCGGTGCGGCCGTCCACCGGCACCTGCCGGATCTGCTCGGGGGCCATATACGACAGCGAGCCGCGGATCACGCCCGCGCTGGTGCCCACGCGGGTCAGCAGGCCCAGATCCATGACTTTAACGTGGCCAGCGGAGGTGATGCGCACGTTCTCGGGCTTGAGGTCGGCATGCACCCAGCCCTGGCCATGCAGGTGGCCCAGGGCGGCCAGGATGCCGGGCAGGGCCTGGCGCACGGCGGCCTCGTCGAGCGGGAAGGCCGCGCCCCAGTCCGTGCCGTCCACCAGCTCCATGGTGAAGTAGGGCGTGCCCTCGGCCTCGCCGTAGTCGTAGGCCGCCACCAGGTTGGGGTGGGACAGCGAGGCCAGCGCCCAGAATTCTTGTTGGAACAGGAAGCGCGCGGCCGCTTCGTCGGCGCCCGGCGCGGGGTTGAAGACCTTGATCGCCACGGTGGCTTCGCGCTCGCGGTCGAAGGCCGCGAAGACGGTGCCCATGCCACCGGCGCCAAGCAGGCGCGGTTGCTCGTAGCGGGAAGGCAGCGCGGGAGAATGCATCCGGGTATTATAGCTCGGAGGCTCGCCTGTTGGTATAATCGGGGACCCGATGGAAAAGGACGCCTTCAACTTCCAGAAGGGTCAGAGCGTCCGCTACGGTGGCTCGACCCAACCGCTCACGGCGAAAACGCCCACGCGGCCGCTTTCCGGCGCCGTCAGCGGCCTGGACGCCGACGCGATGGTGGACAAGGTCTACGAGCTGCTGGAGCGCCTGGAGCAGCGCATGGAGCTGCTGTCGCTGGCCTGCGCGGAGGCGGCGCTGGCCATCCCCGGCGTGCCCCACGTCCAGTACCACCACGAGGTCTCGCCCAAGGGCCGCCAGATCGTGGCGTACGTGGCGGCCAACATCGGCAACAGCCCGGAGCTCGCCAAGACGATCCAGGTGTCCATGTTCCGCTTCTACGAGATCGCGCGGACCACGGGCTTCCGCATGACCAACCGCATCATCCCGGACGACCTGGAGGCCTTCCGCCGCCAGCTCTACCACCTGGCCAATTTGCCCGCCAGCTTCGAGGCGGACAAGGTGCTGCGCATGCTCTTCCCGCCGCCGGCGCTCAAGGAGGTGGGCTTCAAGGGGCTGGCCGCCGCGGCGCCGGAGCACCAGGCCAAGGTCCGCGAGGCGGAGAAGACCCTGGTCCAGCGCGCGCGCGGCCTGCTGGTCCAAATCAAGCCCAAGATGGAGGTGGTGCGCGAGGTGCTCGACGCGATGGAGCATGGCTTCGGGCATGACCTCGCGCGTTTCCTGACGCTGGAAGGCCGCAACGCCAAGCTGATCGCGCTCAGCCTGCGCGCGGAGCCGGAGATCTCCGGCCGGTTGCGCACCGTCCACGGCCAGTACGAGCGGCTCACGGAGCTGGTGCAGACCGCCAAGCCCGGCCTGGTGGACTTCGAGGCCTTCAAGCCGTTGGTCGTGCCCCTGGGCAACCTGCATGAGGCCTTCGATCGGCCGCCGATGCTGCGCAATCTGTTCCGCGTCGGCGTGCGCCGCCCGGTCGCGCCGGCCCGGCCGGGTTAGGGGCCACCATGCCTGCCAAGAAGGCCCCCGCCGCGGCCCTGCCGCCCACCTCCAAGCTGCGTGCCCAGAAGCGGCGCGCGGAGCTGCTGAAGGCCGCCCGCAAGGTCTTCGCGGAGCACGGCTACGAGGCCGCCACCGTGCAGGCGATCGTGCGCGAGGCCGGCGTGGCCCAGGGCACCTTCTACCTGTACTTCCCGGCCAAGCAAGACGCCCTGGTGGAGCTGCGCGCGGATCTGTTCCGCAAGGTGGTGGAGGCCGTGCTTCAGGCCGTGGGCGAGGAAGAGGACCGGTCCGCCTGGGTGCGCCTGGGCGTCTCCGCGGTCTTCAACACGGCCTACCGGCACCGGGATTTGTTGCGCGTGCTGGTGGCCACGGCCGGCACCGCCGGCGGCCAGGGCACGGACGTGGCCCTGCAGGCCTGCGTAGACCGGCTGGCCGTCGTGTTGGAGCACGAGCTCGCGGCCGGGCGCCTCGCTGCCATGGACCCGCGCGCCACGGCGCACATGGTGGTGGTGCTGCTGGAGCAGCTCGCGTCGAGCGCGATCACGCAGGAGCTGCCGCGGCCTCCGGGCGCCACGGAGGACGCGCTGGAGCGCTTCTTGCGCTCTGCGCTGCAGCTCGGCACTGACTGATGTTCATTTCTCGCGGCAAGCGGGCATAAGGCTACCAGCAGGCCAAGCCGACGGGAGGATCCAGCCATGGGTGGCGTCATCAAGAAGATCGCGCATATCGCGTCCATCCTCAAGCCCTTCATCGCCATGATCCCGGTGGTCGGGCCCATGATCGCGAAGGGCATCGACATCGCGAACATGTGCATCATGCGCGTGCAGCAAGCCCGCCAAATCTGTAAGGGCCAGGGGTTGGCCGTGCTCGACGAAGCGATGTCAAAGATGGGACCTTCTGGGGATAATAAGAAGCAAGCAGTGACCAACCGGTTGAACACCATGCCGGACTTGCACGAGGCCGGGCACGCGCTGCCGAAGACCACCTTCACGTCCACCTTGGGCCTGAGTCCCCACGAGCAGAATGTCACCCAACCCCACTAACCCATCCCAACAGCCAGGCCCGCAAGCCGTCACCGAGGCGGAAGCGCGCCGCGAGTTGGAACAGGTCAAGGGCGCCTACCGGACGGAGGTGCGCAGGACGGTGGAACACTTCAAGTTCCTGGCGCGGTCCGCCAAGGAACGCCTGGCCTACGCCGCCAAGGAGCGCGAGGACTACGTGGCGCTGGCCGCCAAGTTGCGCCCCCACCGCGGCCGGCCCCAGCAGGCGCGAGACTTCTACAGCGTCTCCTTGCTGGCGAGCTTCTACAGCGCGGTCGGCCAGGCCTTGCAGGTTGAAATGGCCTGCTACGAGCGCAACCTGGCCACGCTGAACGGCATCCAGATCTTGCCCGATGTGCTGGAGGTGCCGGAGATGCCCCCCTTGCAGGCGCCGGAGCAAGACCCGAGCTACGCGGTGGCCCAGGCCACCAGCAACATCGCGATGGCGGCGTACTTCTGGGAGGAATACGTGGAAGGGCTGGACCTGGTCTTCCGGGCAGCCGGCCAGGAGGGCACGGTGCTGATCGAGACGCCCGACCAACAGGCGCTCTACGCCGACCGCGCCGCCCCCGTCGCGGACGCCGCGAAGGGCAAGCCGGCCCTCGGCATGCTGGTGCAGCAGATCGCCAGCGAGCTGGCCGACCTGCCGTCGCTCTTGCCCTGGGCGGAAGAACAGCTCGACGAGGCCAAGCGCATGGCGCCCGCGGACCTGGCCCCGCTGATGGCCGACCCCCGCTGGGGCAAGATCGCGCGCAAGGCGGCCTTCCTGGGCGGCCTGGCGGAACGCGCCGCGGCCCAACCGGAGCTGGCCGCCCACTTCCCGCACCACGGCGCCGCGACCATGCCCTTCGGCCCGCCCACGCCGCCGGGCACCGCCCAGCTGACCCGCTAGTTCTTCCGCTCGATAAAGCGGATGCGCTTGTTGAGCGTGTCCACCACGTAGAGGTTGCCCTTGGCGTCGATGGCGATGCCGTCCGGCTTGTTGAAGCGCGCGGCCGCGCCCACCCCGTCCGCGAACGAGCCGGGCGAGCCCTCGGACCGGGGGCCCGGGTGCAGCACCTCGCCGGCCAGCGCCTGCACGTCGCCCAGCGGCGTGATCTTGACGATGCGGTTGTTGTCTCGGTCGCTGACGAAGAGGTTGCCCGCGGCGTCCAGCGCCAGGCCGGACGGCGCGCGCAGCCGGGCGTCGGCCCAGAAGCCCTCGTTCTGCCCCGCGTAGCGGTTGCCTGCCAGCAAGCGTGAGCGGCCGCCCTCGACCTGGAAGACGGCGCCGTCGGTGGCGATCATGTAGCGGCCGTCCGGGGCCAGCACCAGCCCGAGCAGGCTGAAGAAGTGGCTGTCGGCCAGCAAGCCGCTCAGCTCCGGGCCGATGGCCCCGGTCAGGGTGGTCACGGGGCTGCCCGGCGCGGGGAGGTCCACCAGCCGGATCTGGGCGCTGATGCACGCCACCAGGAGCTTGCCGTCGGGCAGCTCCGCCAGCCCGAGCGGGCCGTTGAACGCGGCGGTGGCGGCGGGCCCGTCCGTATCCGTGTTGTCCGTCGCCCCGCCCGCCAGCGTGGTGACGGGGAAGGTCGGGTTGTTCAGGTCAATGCGGCGGATGTAGCCGCTGGGTGATTCCCCGACCAGCAAGCGCCCGAGCTTATCGAGCGCTATGCCGATGGGGGCGCGGAACTTGGCCAGCGTGCCCGGGCCATCGACGTGTCCCGCGGTGCTGCCGGCCACCGTGCTGCCACTCCAGCTGCCGTCGGCCGCGCGCGCCAGGCAGCGCACCCGGTAGTTGTCCGTGAAGTAGAGCCTTAGGCCCGTGGCATCTTCGCGCAGCACCAGGCCATGGGGGTCTGCCAGGCGCACCGCCGCGGCCGGGCCGTCCACGAGCGCGTCGGTGCCGTCGCCCGCCAGGGTCGTGACGCGCGGCGGCGCTTCCGGCGCGGGCGGGGTGGGGGGCGCGGCCACGCCCTCGGCGCTGCCGGCGGGCTCCGGCAGGGCCCCGGCCTTGAAGGCCTCCCCCAGCTGCGTGCGCACGATCGCCTTGAAGTCCTCGTCCACCACCAGCTTGAGGAACAGCGCCTGGTACACCACGCCGGCCGCCGCCTTGAGGTGGTCGCGCTCCGAGGCCGGCAGGTCGATGTCCGCCAACACCTGGTCCACCTTCATGAGCTCCGCCGGGTCCGTGCCCGCGAAGAACTCGCCGAGCGCGATGGCCGCCAGGTCGTCGGGGCGGCGGATGGCGATCGCCGGCGCGCCTGCCGCCAGGCGCGCCCGGTTGAAGGCGGTCATGTAGGGCTTGTTGTCGAAGGTGTGCGCGTCCTTGGCCAACAGCGTCGCCGTGCGCGCGTTCATCAGGCGCACCACGGAGGCCATGGCCGCAAGCGCCGGCTCCTTGGGGCCCTTCCAGCTCGTGCTGACGGCGGGGTCCAGCTGCAGGGCCGCCAGGTCCATCGGCGCGAGCATGGCGTCCACGGCCAGCTGCAGCGCGTTGCGGCGCGCGGCGGCCGGCTTGCCGTAGTAGCCGTTCTTGGTCGCAATGTCGCGGAACTCCTCGATCACGCCC
This sequence comes from Cyanobacteria bacterium RYN_339, assembly GCA_028287685.1. Classification (GTDB taxonomy): domain Bacteria; phylum Cyanobacteriota; class Sericytochromatia; order S15B-MN24; family JAQBPE01; genus JAQBPE01. The sequence continues at coordinate 7,760 of JAQBPE010000317.1, forward strand.
ATCGCGATGTCGATCACGGCCGCCGGCGTGCGGCCGTCGACCAGCCGCTGCTGGTTGGCGGCCTTGTCGTGGGCGAGGTAGAGCTCCAGGAAGCGCGTCATCTGCACGCGCAGGAAGGCGGAGGCGATCGCCTCGGCGCCATCAAGCGCCTGGGTCTTGCCCGCCGCCTGGCCCGGCGCGAACACGGCGCCGTACTCCAGCCGCACGTCGGCGCCCTTGGGCGGCAGCGCCACCACGCGCACGTTGCCGTGCGTTTCCTTGGGAAGGTACAGCTCGTAGTGCCCATCCGCGCCCGTCAGCACGGAGAAGACCTCCTTGCCGGCGGCGTCCACGCCGATCGGCACCAGCTTGCCGTCCGCCAGCCCGACCACGCCCACCAGCATGCCAACGGCGGGCAGCTCCTCGCCGGCCGCCGGGGTCGCGGCGGCGAGCAGGCTGTAGGTCGCGCCGTTGGGGGCGACCAGCCCCAGCCCGTTCTCCGAGAGCAGGCGCGTGCGGCCGATCAAGCCCAGGCCGTTCTCGGAGAGCAGCCGCCCCCCGGTGACCAGGTCGGCGGGGGCGATGTTGCCGCCATTGTCGGAGATGATCGGCGCGCCGTCGAGGATCACGGCGCTGCTGCCATGGTTGGCGATGATGCGCCCCTGGCCGCTCGCCACCATGTAGGCCGCGTCCACCGTCAGGCTGCCGGCGACCTGGAGGCGCTCGCCGGGCGGCGCCAGCAGCTTCTGCAACGGCGTGGCGGGCGGCAGGGCGGCGGTCGAAACGGGGGCCGTGGCAGGCGTCGAGAGCGGCGCCTTGGTGCGCTGGGGGCTGGTGGGGTTGCCGGTGGTCTTGCACGCGGCCAGGGCAGCGAGCAGCGCCAGCGGGAGCATCGTTTTATAGCGCATGCACCCCCCACCACCTCGCCTCAACACAGGTGGATTCTACCCAGACGGGGGCTTGCTTGAAACTGACTCGTAGTCATCCGGCGCTTGCAACGGCGCTAGACCCTGGAACCATCCCTGGCGGCGCCGCCTAAGCCCTGGTACAATGGACTATTCTATATGGATGGATCCGTCCCGGTGGGGGGCGGCTATGAAATGGAGAAACCGCATGCTCGACGGCATGGCTACGACCAGCGAAGACCAGCTCCAACAGGACACCCGCGACGCCACGAACGTCTCCGGCCTGTACGGTGCGGATCAGATTCAGGTGCTCGAAGGCCTGGAGCCCGTGCGCAAGCGCCCCGGCATGTACATCGGCAGCACCGGCGAGAAGGGCCTGCACCACCTCGTCTACGAGATCGTCGACAACTCCGTCGACGAGGCGCTGGCCGGCTACTGCAGCAGCATCGAAGTGACGCTGCACGCCGACCACAGCGTCGAGGTGGTCGACAACGGCCGCGGCATCCCGGTCGAGATCCACCCCAAGACCGGCAAGTCCACGCTGGAGACCGTCATGACGGTCTTGCACGCGGGCGGCAAGTTCGGCGCGGGCGGCTACAAGGTCTCCGGCGGCCTGCACGGCGTGGGTGCCGCCGTCGTGAACGCGCTGTCGGACTACACGATCGTCGAGGTCAAGCGCAACGGCAAGCTGCACCGCATCGAGTTCCGTCGCGGCATCCCGCACGGCGACATCCAGGTGGTGGGCGAGGCGCCCGAAGGCACGACCGGCACGCGCACGGTCTTCAAGCCGGACGCCAGCATCTTCGAGGCGATCGAGTTCAACTACGACACGCTGGCCGCGCGCTTCCGCGAGATGGCCTACCTGAACCGCGGCATCTCGATCACCTTCAACCAAATCAAGGAAGACCCGGAAACCGGCGAGACCGTCGAGCACCGCGAGAACTACCACTACGAGGGCGGCATCGTCAGCTTCGTGGAGTACCTCAACGAGAACCGCGACGGGATCCACAAGCCGATCTACTTCTCCGGCGTGAAGGACGGCAACATGGTGGAAATCGCCATGCAGTACACCACGGGCTACAGCGAGACCGTGCTGGCCTTCGCCAACAACATCAACACCCACGAAGGCGGCAGCCACCTGACGGGCTTCCGCAACGTGCTGACGCGCATCCTGAACGACTACGGCCGCAAGATCAGCAACCAAATCAAGGAAGCCGACGCCTCCTTGACGGGCGAAGACGTGCGCGAGGGCCTGACGGCCGTCATCTCCGTCAAGCTGCCCGAGCCCCAGTTCGAAGGCCAGACCAAGACCAAGCTCGGCAACCCGGAGGTGCGCGCCATCGTCGAGAGCATCGCCTCCGACGCGTTCGGCCACTTCCTGGAGGCCAACCCCGGCGTGGGCAAGGCCATCATCGGCAAGGCGATGGACGCGCTGCGCGCCCGTGAAGCCGCCCGCAAGGCGCGCGAGCTGACGCGCCGCAAGAGCGCGCTGGAGTCCACCACCTTGCCCGGCAAGCTGGCCGACTGCTCCGAGCGCGACGCCGCCAAGTGCGAAGTCTACCTGGTCGAGGGCGACTCGGCCGGCGGCTCCGCCAAGCAGGGCCGCGACCGGTCCTTCCAGGCCATCCTGCCCCTGCGCGGCAAGATCCTGAACGTGGTGAGCGCGCGCCTGTACCGCATCTACGCCAACGAGGAAATCCAGGCCATGATCCTGGCCCTGGGCACGGGTGTGGGCGAAGACTTCGACGTCAGCCGCCTGCGCTACCACAAGATCGTGATCATGACGGACGCCGACGTGGACGGCGCGCACATCCGCACGCTGCTGCTGACCTTCTTCTACCGCTTCATGAAGCCGTTGGTCGAGCAGGGCTACGTCTACATCGCCCAGCCCCCGCTCTACAAGCTGGAGAAGGGCAAGATCATCCACTACGTCTACTCCGACCGCGAGAAGGAGGCGACGCTCGCGACCATGGCCGGCGATGTGTCCATCAGCCGCTTCAAGGGCCTGGGCGAGATGATGCCGGAGCAGCTCTGGGACACCACCATGGACCCGAGCAAGCGCACGGTGCTGCGCGTCAACATCGAGGACGCCGCGGATGCCGACCGCATCTTTACGATTCTCATGGGCGAGAAGGTTGAGCCGCGTCGCGAGTTCATTCAGGCGCATGCGGGCGAGGTCTTGAACCTCGACATCTAAGGCTACGACGTCATTCCCGAGGCCCGGCAAGTCGTCTGCTTGCCGGGCCTCGGGTATAACGAGGACAGCACCCTCACGTCGATCAGCCGGGAGCAGGGGCCAGTTGAAGTCCTACCTTAGCCTGACCCTCGTGGTGCTGGCGCTCTGCGCCGGGTGCCGGACCACGCCGGTCCAGCCGACCAAGCCGGCCGCCCACCCCACGGGGGCGCCCGCCGCCGCCGCCGTCGCCGCGCGGCCGATCCCGCAGCTGGGCGCGCCGACGCTGCTCACCGGCAAGGTCAAGCTGATCTCCGATCGCGGCGGCGCGGTGGTGAGCAACAACGGCAGCGGCGCGATCTCCGACAACGGGGCGGGCGCGATCTCCGACAACGGCGCGGGCGTCATCAGCAACAACGGTAGCGGCCTGGCCGCCGCCAAGGCCGGCCACATGGTGATCCGCGTCCTGGCCGCGGCGCCCACCGAAACGCTGCTCGCGGACGCGCGCATCGAGGTCCTGGACGCCACGGGGGCGACGCTTGGCGACGAAAACGGTCGGCCGCTGGTGGCGACCTCGGGGCGAGACGGCAGCTTCCAGCTCCGGGCGGTCTTGCCTCCGGAGGCCGTGGTCCTGCGCGTGCGGCTCTCCACGGCGGTGGTGCGCAAGGGGGGCGAGCTGCGGGCCATCGTGGCCCGGGATGCCGGCAACGCCACGCTGGACCTCGATACCGCCGCGTCCCTGGGCGCGGGCTACGTGCTGGAGCGGCTCGTGAAGGGCCAGGTAGGCGTGCTGGAGCGCCTGCCGGCCCAGAACGCCCGGGACCTGAAAACCGCCATCACGGCTGCCCTGACCGCGGAAAGCCGGCCGTCGGATTACGCGCCGGCGGCGCTGGCCGGCCAGGTGGCCGTGCTGCGCGAGGCCAACGAAGGCGTGCGCACGGAGCTGGAACGGATCGAGGCGATCCTGTTGGCGGGCGTGAGCAACCTGGGCGTGGGGCTGCCCGCGACGGCGGTGGCGTTGATCGATCCACAGGCCGTGACGTCCGACGGCACGGGCGGCCTGTTGATCGCGGAGCGCACCACGGGCCGCATCCGTCAATTGAAGGCCGACGGGACCATGGCGCTGTACACGGACGCCCTGGACGGGCGCTTCAAGGTAGGGTTCGGCACGATCACGCAGATCCGGCGCGCGGCCGACGGCGCGTTGTACGTGGCGCAGCAGGGGCCCTCGGGCGTCCAGCGCCTGTTGCCCGATGGCCGGCTGGAGCCCTTGATCGGCGCTGGCGCCCAGGCCGGCGGGCCCGACGTGGAGCCCAACACCATCGCCCTCGCCGCGGACGGCACCTTGTGGATCGGGCAGGCGTATCCGCGCGGCATCTTGAGCCGCGCGCCCGACGGCCAGGTGGCGCCCCTGCCGTGGCCGGATACGTTCCCGGCGGGCGGCCAGGTGGTGGCGCTGGAGCTGGCCACCGACGGCGTCCTGTGGGCCTTGTGGGTGCCGGATGACGCCAACACCGGCCCCTTCAGCGGGCGGCTTGCCCGCCGTGACCCGGCCGGTTCCTGGCAAATGGTGGCCGGTGCCCTGGGTTGCGCCTCGCGCGGCGGCCTGGCCGCGGACTCCGCGGGGGCAATGCTGGTGGCGGCGGATCGCGAACACAAGGTTTGGCGCATCGCGTCGGACGGGACCCGCTCCCTGGTGGCCGGCACGGGCGAGATCGGCGACGAAGGCGACGGCGGGGCGGCCACGGCCGCCCGCCTGACCAACCCGCACGGCTTGTGGCGTGCGGAGGACGGCAGCGTGTACGTGGTCGAGCCCGTATCTGGGGTGGTGCGGGCTATTGCCCCCGACGGCAAGATCCGCACCGCCGCGGGCGCGCGCGGCGTGGTGCGCGTGGGTGGCGCCGTGCGCGTGGCGCTGGCGGCGCCCACCGGGGTGG
>JAQBPE010000338.1 GCA_028287685.1 Cyanobacteria bacterium RYN_339
TCACGCGCACGGCGGCGTCGGGGTGGCGCGCCAGCTCGCGCACGCGCGCCGCGTCACGCGGCCCGGCGATCTCCAACGCGGCGGCCAGCACGGCAGGCTCGACGGTACGCCCCAGGATCTCGTGGGCCGCGACCTCGCCCTCGTAGACCTTCAAGATGGCCAGGTAGCGCAACAGCCGCACGGCCTGCTCGGGCGACGCCGCCTTCAGGATTTCGATCATCGGCTTGGCGAACCGTTCGGCCCCGGCATCGCCGAGGACTTGCGCCACGCGGGTGGGCGTCCAATCCTGGCGCGCGGCCACGGAGCGCACCAGCAGCTGGGTCGCGGCGTCGGCATCGATCTGGACCAGGGCCCGCATCGCGGCCAGGGACAGGTACGCGTCCGGCTCGTGCACCAGCCGCTCCAGTTCCTCCCAGGCGGTGTCCTCGCGCAGGTTGCCCAGGCTCATGACCCCGATCAGCCGCCGGCGCACCCGGTTGCCGCGCATGAACCGCGTCGCGGCCGCGGCCAACCCGGCGGCACGGCCGAAGGCGTTCAGCCGATCCTTGGCGTCGCCGCGCAAGGACTCATGCAAGTGGTTCCAGAGCACCATGAAGGCCGGCCAGTCGCCCTTGCGCATGGGCGGTGGCACCGTGTCCGCCATCAGGCATTCCATCATCAGCGGGCGCCACACCTTTACGAACGCCTCGCGCAGCCGCTGGTCCGCCACGAGGCGCATCCGGAGCCCAAGCGTGGTGACCATGAGGACCAGCGTCAGCAGGCACAAGCCGATCGCCCCCTTCCAGACCAGGGCCAGTTGGGCCTTGATCCGCTCGTCTTCGGTAGGCAGGCTGATCGGCGGCAACCCGGGCCACCCCTCGGGAACGGGCTTGGCCCGTGCGGGTTCGATCGGCGCGCTTTCCACCGGGCGGGCGAAAGCCACCAGCGCCCCCTCGGGCCGGTCCATCACCTGCCAGCCCGTCGGCCCCCGCGGCGTGACGACCGCGGCGTGGGGTTGGATCTCGATGCGGGCCACGGCTCCCGACGCGTACGCTTCTGTATGGGCCTCCGCGGTCGCGGCGAGGTCTACCACAAGCCGCGTGGGGTGGAGGAGCGTGCGCACGGCTGCCGCGGGCGCCGGCACCGTAAGCTCCCCGCGCACGGGGTCATAGGCCACGGGTGCGCCGGCGGCGAGCGCCACCAGCACCAGGCTAAAAGGCGTAGAAGGCCCCAAGCTGCGCCCCCGCCCGCGTATAGTTCGTCCCCTGCACCTGCACGCCCACGACGTGCGTGATGCCCCAGCGCGTCGTCACCCAGTTGCGGCCCACCAGCGTCAGCCCGTAGACGTCCGACGTCTGCAGCACGCCGGGGGCGGTGAACTCGAGCTCGCGCCCGATGTTGGCGGTCAGGCCCTCGCGGTTGCCGGCGCCGTACTCGTACTCGAGCGTCAGGGCCCCGCCGGGGGCCAGCGGCGCGGCCGGCAACTCCGTCAGGGAGAGCGTCGCGGCCCCGCGCCAGGCGCCGAGGTACTTGTCCACCACCAGGAGCTCGCGCGTCGTGGACGCCCCGTTGTACGCGGTCTCGCGCACGTCGCCGGCGATCCCCCAGCCATCTTGCAGCTGGTAGTACCCCCCGGCGGCCAGCGCCCAGAACGGCAACACCTGGTGGCCCGGGCTGACGGTGCCCTCCGCGTTCACCGTCAGGTGGTCATTGACGGGGTGATAGTAACCCAGCATCAGCTCCTGGTCGTGCAGGCCGAAGCGTCCGGCATCACGCACGTCGAGCACCGCGGCCCGGTGGTGGCCCCAGTCCCGCGTCACCACCACCTCTAGATTGGTCCAGGGGGCGAAGCCGTTGCTCAAGTTGTCGTAGCCGGCCCTGGCCTCGACCTTCCAGGGCGGCACGGCAGCCGCGGGCCGCGCGGCTTCCAGCCAGGCGGCGCCGGGGAACCGTTTGGCGGCCTCCGCACGCAAGCGGGCAGCATCCGGCTTGCGACCGAGCCCTTCCAGCGTCTGCAGCTCCAGCTGCCAGACCTCCTCGTAGGCGGGCGCCGCCGCCTTGGCGCGCCGCGCCCAGGCCAGCCCCTCGTCGGGGCGGTTCAACGCCACCAAGGCACGGGCCTTGCCCAGCTGGTAATCGGCGTTGCCGGGGGTCTGCGCCAGAAGGTAGTCGAACTGCGCCAGCGCGTCCTCGGGCCGGGCCTGCCAGCTCAGGACGCGGGCCAACAGGAAGCGCGCCTCCTCGTCGCGGGGGTGTGATGCGAGCCAAGGCACCAACAGCCGTTGGGCGTCGTCCAGGCGCCCGGCGTAAGCCAAGCCCTGGGCCCGCGGCACCGGCGACGCCTCTTGGGCCACCAACGCCGGTGGGGCTGGGATCACGGCGTGGCCTTTATAAACCGCCGCAGCCGCGCCATCAGTTCCAGGGGTTGGAACGGCTTGAGCACATAGTCGCTGGCGCCCGCCTCGAGCGCCCGCACGATGTCCTTCTCCTGGCTCTTGGACGTGAGCATCAGGATCGGCACATCCTTCCACTCCGGCTTCGCGCGGATGTGGGCCAAGATTTGGAAGCCGTCGGCGTACGGCAGCATCACGTCCAGCAGGGCCAGCTGCGGGGGTGCGATGACGTCGACCAGCTCGATGGCTTGCTTGCCGTCTTTCGCGGCGTGGATCTGGAAGCCCTCCCGCGCCAGCATGAAGTCCAGCAGGTAATTGATGTGCTCGTCGTCTTCGACGACCAACACGGAAGGTTGTACGGTCATGGAGGGCATTATAACGTCGTCGGGCCCGCGCGTCACCCGAGGGTTTCCCCTTCGAAACTTCAGATACGCCTCGGCGGGCCGGAGGTATGACCCCTGCATGGCGGAATCCCGCACCCCCGAAGAAGAACGCCAGCGCGTCGAGGTCCTCCACGGCCTGCAGCTGCTCGATACGCCGAAGGAAGAGCGGTTCGATCGGATCACGCGCCTGGCCCGGCGCGTCTTCGACGTGCCGATCGCGGCGGTCAGCCTGGTGGACGTGGACCGCACCTGGTTCAAGAGTTGCGTCGGCCTGGAAGACCTCGAGGTGCCCCGCACGCTGTCCTTCTGCGACCACGCGATCAGGCAGGACGGGTCCCTGATCATCCCGGACACCCAGCTGGACGCGCGCTTCGTCGACCACCCGCTGGGCCTGCGCTTCTATGCCGGGCGTCCGCTCACAGCGCATGGTCGGCGCATCGGCACGCTCTGCTTGATGGACTACGTGCCCCGCGAGTTCGGCCCGGAAGATCGCGCCTCGCTCTACGACGTGGCGCGCCTGGTGGAGGCGGAGCTCGACACCGTGAACCTGGCGGAGGCCTGGCTCACGGCCGCGGAGAGCCGCGAC
>JAQBPE010000374.1 GCA_028287685.1 Cyanobacteria bacterium RYN_339
ACGGCGGCACGGGCCTGGGCCTGACCATCAGCCGCGAGATCGCGCGCCTGTTGGGCGGCGAGATCCGGGTGGAAAGCCAGCCCTCGCAGGGCTCGACCTTCACCCTGTACATGCCGGCCACCTACGCCGGGCTCGACCAGGGCCCGACCATGGAGCCCAACGAGCTGGAGGATGCCAACCGCTACCTGCAGGCAGCCACGGCCTCGGCCGCGGTGCCGGCCCCGGTTTCGTCGCTACCGCCCATGCTCGACCCGCCGTCCGCCGAGACGCTCTTCGTGCCCACGGAGGTGCTGGACGACCGGGCCGACCTCAAGCCGGGCGACCGGGTGCTGCTGGTGATCGAGAACGACGCGAACTTCGCGACGATCTTGCTCAACTTGGCGCGTGATCGCGGCTTCAAGGGCCTGGTGGCCCAGGACGGCGACATCGCGTTGGAGCTGGTCCAGCGCTACAAGCCGGACGCCATCACGCTGGACCTCCAGCTGCCCGTGTTGGACGGCTGGCAGGTGCTGGACCGCCTGCGCAACAACCCCCAGACCGCGGACATCCCCGTCCACGTCATCTCCGTGGTTGACCGCACGATCCAGGATCCCAGCAAGATGGGTGCCGTCACGTACCTCCAGAAGCCGGTCTCGAAGGAGGCGCTGGAAAGCACCTTCGTGTCGATCGCCGGCTTCATCGACCGGCAGGTCAAGCACCTGCTGGTGGTGGAGGACGACGACAACCAACGCGCCAGCATCGTGGAGCTGATGCGCGATGCGGACGTCGAGGCGACGGCCGTCGGCAGCGGTGAGGAGGCCCTGGAGGCCTTGCGCAGCGGCAACTTCGACTGCATGGTCCTCGACCTGGGCCTGCCCGGCATGAGCGGCTTCGACGTGCTGGACAAGCTGGAAGGCGGCGAGCTGCAACGGATCCCGGTGGTGATCTACACCGCCAAGGACCTCAATGCCGAGGAAGAGGCGCACTTGCGCCGCTTCACGGAGTCGATCATCGTCAAGGACGCCGGCGCGTCCGACCGCTTGCTCTCGGAGACCTCCCAGTTCCTGACCAAGGTGAGCTCGGCGCGCCAGCCGTCGCCGCCGCCGATCGTCGGCGGGGAACACGCCGATGCCCTCCACGGCCGCAAGGTGCTGATCGTGGATGACGACGTGCGCAACATCTTCGCGCTGGCAAGCGTGTTGGAAGCCAACCACATGGAGGTGCTCTACGCCGAAAACGGCCGCGACGGCATCGGCATGCTGGAGAAGCACCCGACGACGGACATCGTGCTGATGGACATCATGATGCCCGAGATGGACGGCTACGAGACCATGGCCGCGGTGCGCAAGCAGCCGCAGTTCCAGTCCTTGCCGATCATCGCGATCACGGCCAAGGCCATGCCCGGGGACCGCGACAAGTGCATCGAGGCGGGCGCCTCGGACTACCTGCCCAAGCCGGTGAACGTGGAGCAGCTGCTGCTGGTCATGCGGACCTGGTTGAGCACCGTCAGCGCCGGCAGGACCTAGGCCTATGGCCAAGGACCCGACCGTCAACGTCCTGCTGGTGGACGACCGACCGGAGAACCTCCTGGCCCTCGAGGCGATCCTCGAGGGCATGGGGCTCAATCTGGTGAAGGCCAACAGCGGGATGGAGGCGCTCAGGTCCTTGCTGCGCATGGACTTCGCGTTGATCCTGATGGACGTCCAGATGCCCGACATGAACGGGCTGGAGACGGCCGCGTTGATCAAGGAGCGGCAGCGCACGCGCCACATCCCGATCATCTTCCTCACGGCCATCAACAAGGAGGAGCGCTACGTCTTCGAGGGCTATTCCGTCGGCGCGGTGGACTACCTCTTCAAGCCGTTCGACCCCACGGTGCTGCGCTCCAAGGTGGCCGTCTTCATCGAGCTCTACCGCAAGACCCTGGCCCTCAAGGACCAGGGCGAGCGGCTGCGCCGGGCGGAGGCCCGCGAGGCCCAGCTGACGCTGGAGGCCGCCCAACGCGAGAGCGCGGCGCGCTACCGCAACCTGGCGGAGGCGATGCCGCACATCGTGTGCACCGGCCCGCCGGAGGGTCCGTTCACCTACTTCAACCAGCGCTGGTGGGCGTATTCCGGCCTGGTGCCCGGCACGCCGTGGAACCGCCAAACGATCGAGCGCGTGGTCCACGAGGACGACGTGGAGCATTACATCGCCCAGCAGGCGGATGTCATCCAGACCGGCACGGGCATCACCACGGAGGTGCGGTTGCGCCGCGTCGACGGCGTGTACCGCTGGCACCTGGCCCAGGTCTATCCCGAGCTGGGCGCGGAAGGCGAGATCCTGGGCTGGATCGGCACCGCCACGGACATCGACGACCGCATCCGGCACCAGGAAGCGCTGGAGAAGCACAACAAGGTGGTCGAGGCGGAGGTCGCCCAGCGCACCCGCGAGTTGGCCGCCCAGAAGCGCTTCGTGGAGCGCCTGATCGAAGACGCCCCGGCCGGCATCGCCTACGTGGACACCGAGCTGGTGTGCCGCTCCGTGAACCCGGAGTTCGCGCGCTTCGCCGGCAGCCCGGCGGCCGACATCCTGGACCACACGATGTGCCAGGTCTTCCAGAACAACGCCATGCTGCTCGAGCCGTCCATCCGCAGCGTGCTGGAGACCGGGGAGCAGTTCCGCGCGATCGGTTTCCCATTCGGCACGGCCGATGGGGCCGACGGCCAGACCTACTGGGACGTGGTCTACTTCCCGGTCGCGGACGAGGACGGCACGCCACAAGGCGTGCTGATCTTCACGCTGGAGGTCTCCGACCGCGTCGAGAACGAGCGCCTGCAAGGCGACCAGATCCGGCACCTCCGGCAGATCGACACGCTCAAAGACGAGTTCCTGAGCGTGATTTCCCACGAGCTACGCACGCCGCTGAACTTCATCATGGGCTTCGCCAGCATCCTGCAGGACGAGGTGGCGGGTCCGCTGTCCCCGGAGCAGCACAACTTCCTGGACCGCATCCTGAACGGCACGGACCGCATGCTGCTGTTGGTCAACGACTTGCTCGACTTCGCCAAGATCCAGGCCGGCGAGTTCGAGCTCTTCCCCCGGCCCACGGCCTACGCGCCCCTGGTGGACGACGTGCTCACCACGCTCAAGCCGTTGTCCGACCACAAGCGCATCGAGCTGCAGGCGCTCGTGCCGGCGGATCTGGAGGCGAACTGCGATCCCCAGCGCGTGATCCAGGTGCTCACGAACCTGGTTTCGAACGCGATCAAGTTCACGCCGGAAGGCGGCATCGTGCAAGTCACGGCGCGCCTCGACGACAACCGGGTGATCACGGAGGTCGAGGACACGGGCATCGGCATCTCCGGCGACAACATCGACAAGCTGTTCATGCGCTTCCGGCAGCTCGACATGAGCCGCACGCGTGAGGTGGGCGGCACCGGGCTGGGCCTGGTGATCGCCAAGGCCCTGGTGGAGGCCCACGGCGGCTCGATCGGTGCGAGCAGCAACGGGCTGGGTCAGGGCGCGACGTTCACGTTCACGCTCCCACCAGCCTCGGCAGGAAATCCCTCCCCCGTCGCTGGCCGGGCGGGGTCGGATTTGTTACCATAATACTTCCCAATCGCAGCACCATTTCCGTCCGTTC
>JAQBPE010000383.1 GCA_028287685.1 Cyanobacteria bacterium RYN_339
GGTCGATCGTGGTGGTGGCCTTCTTGCTGGTCATGGGGCCCATTAAGAAGTTGATGAACGCGCCGGCGAACACGGCCGCCGCGCCGCCCATGCCCAGCTTGCCCAGGCCTTCGCGGGTCTCCTTGTAGGTGACCTTGCCGTCCTTGTTGCCGTCGAAGAAGGCCACGTGGCGCTGCATCGGCGTCTTGGGGGTGAAGATGCGGGGCGGGGAGTTGGAGATCATCGGGGCGCCTCTTACAAGCGGGGGAAGATGGAAGGATTATCACCGCGGGCAATTGCAAGCCGCTGACAAAGCAGACTGTTGAGGGTAAGGAAAGAATATGGTTCGATTAAGAAATGCTTAAGCAATCAGTCCACGGTATGATGGCGGCATGAAACGCTTCGCCCTGTTGGCCTTGCTGGTTGCCGCCTGTTCGACCACCGCGCCCGCTGCGCGCCGTACCGCGCCGCCGGTCCAAGAGGAGACGCCCGGCCCGCTGCCCAACATCGCCGGCGAATGGGTCGTCACCCAGGGCGATGCCCCCAAGGTGGTTTGGACCATCGAGCAGAATGGCCAGCTCATCACCGGCACTATTAAGCTCCAGGAGGACAGCGGCCTGCCGATCGCCCCTCAGCCCGTCCACGGCCAGTGGACGGCCTATGGCACCACTTGGAAAGGCCGCATGGAGGCTCCGGACGGCATCCTGACCTACCAGGACGGCGCGCTGCTGTTCTGCCCCACCGTGGGCAGCGCCATCGGCTGCCGCGTGGGCACCCTCAAGGGCGCCAGCCCTGGCCCCTCGGGCCGGCCGCCGCTAATCCCGGGCTGAGAACTCGCGCGCTAACAGCGAGTAGGACGCGATGTCGCGGTACTCCCCGTTGATGTAGAACGACTCGCGCTGTATGCCTTCCAGCGTGAAGCCCAAACGCTCCGGGATGGCCCGGCTGCGCGTGTTGGCGACGGCGGCGCGGATGATGACGCGGTGGAGCTGGCGGTCGGCGAAGGCGTGGGCCAGGATCGCGCGGCAGGCGGCGGTCACCAGGCCCTTGCCCTCGTAAGCCCCGCCGATCCAGTAGGCCAGCTCGCCGCAGCGGTCGCGCGGGTCGATGCGCATCAGCCGGATGTCGCCGGCCAGGCGGCCGTGGTGCCAGATGCCCAGCGGGATGCCCTCGCCGGTCGCGAAGCGCTGCAGCCACTCGTCCACGTGCTTGCGCGTGTCTTCCAGCGTCTTGAACCGGATGGCGGTGCGCAGCCAGTAGTCCAGGCGCGGCCGGTTGGCTTCGACCAGCGCGAAGAGCTCTTCCGCGTGCCAGGGCTGCAACAGACGCAGCTCGGAGTGGTCGTCCAGGCGTTGGCTCAGCATCACATCAACCTATCTAAGGGGCCTTCGGGTTTTCATGATGGCAAGCGACGCTTGAGCATGCAATTAACGAAAGTTTACAATACCGCTGACAGGGAGGTGGACTATGGCTGAAATCAAGGTGGAACACGAGGATACCTTCATTCACCGCATGGAGCGGCTAGACCGCCGGCTGTGGGTGCCAGTCTTGGCCATTGTGTTGGGGCTGCTCCTGTTCTGGGGCGTGCATGCCGCAAACCAACAACGCACCGTCAACGCCGGCCTGCCATCGGCCCCGCTGGCCGCGTCGGGCCGTGTCTGGGTGCCGATGGGCGGCATCAACCTGCTCCCCGACCGCCAGATGGTCAAGATCGGACGCACCACGGACGGCCGCGACCTCTACAACGTCGCGACGACGGGCGGCGGCGGCGGCGGCGGTCCCGCGCTGGTCGGCCCGGTGCAGGGCGTGGCCCGGGCGTTCGTCCGCATCGGCGACGATCGCTACCAACAGGTCGCCTTGCTGCCGATCGTGCGCTAACCGACCGAGGGGCCCCGCCGGCCATCCCAGCGGGGCCCTTGTGATGCGGTACACTGGAGGAATGGAGTCACGTCCCGGCGATCCGATCTTCTCCGTCAACCGCATCCGTCATCGTTACGCCTCGCGCGAGATCCTGACGGATGTGACCCTGACCGTGCACCGGGGCGATCGCCTCGGCCTGTTGGGAGCCAACGGGGCCGGCAAGACCACCCTCCTCAAGATCATGTCAGGTGCCGAGAAGCCCGATGGCGGCGAGGTCGTCACCGTCCGTGGCCTACGCATCGCCTACCTGCCCCAGGAGTTCTCGCTGGAGCCGGGCAAGACCGTGATCGAAAGCGTGATGGAGGGCGTGCGCGACCTCCAGGATCACCTCGCGGAGTACCAGGCCCTGGCCGAGCGCATCGCGACCGACCACGACCCGGCCTTGCTGGAGCACCAGGCGGAGCTGGCCGATGAGCTCGAACGCTCCGGCGCCTGGGACCTCGACCGTACCGTCGAGACGGTGCTGCAGAACCTCCAGACCCCGCCCAACGACCGCCTGGTGGACACGCTCTCCGGCGGCGAGCGGCGCCGCGTCTCGTTGGCGCGCACGTTGGTGGCACGCCCGGACTTGCTGATCCTGGACGAGCCCACCAACCACCTGGACGCGAACACGATCAACTGGCTGGAGCAATTCCTGGCGGACTACCGCGGCAGCTGCCTCCTGGTCACGCATGACCGCTACTTCCTCGACCGCGTGGTCAACCGCATGGTCGAGCTGGAGAACGGCACGGCCACCACCTACGCTGGCAACTATTCAGACTACCTGGAGGCCAAGGCATCCAAGCAGGTGGCGGACGCCAACCAGGAGCAGGCCCGCCAGAACATGCTGAAGCGGGAGCTGGCGTGGGTGCGGAAGCAACCCCAGGCACGTCAGGCCAAGAGCAAGGCGCGCGAGCAGGCTTACTACGACCTGGCCGCCGAGGAAGCGCCTCCCACGCCGGACGACATGAAGCTGATCATCCCCACCGGCGACGTGCGGCTGGGGCGCAAGATCGTGGAGCTGGCGAATGTGGGCAAATCGTTCCACGGCAAGCGCCTGTTCAAGGACCTGAGCTTCGGGCTGGTCGCGGGCGACCGCATCGGCGTGGTCGGCGCCAACGGCCTGGGCAAGACCACCTTGATGCGGATGATCCAGGGCTTCGAACAGGCGGACGAAGGCTTGCTCGAGGTCGGTCCCAACACGCGCTTCGTCTACGCGGACCAGGGCCGCGAGCGGCTGGACATGACCAAGACGCTCTTCGCGGAAGTGGGCGAAGGCGGCCAGCACCTCCAGCTGGAGGACCGCACCATGACCGTGCGCAGCTACCTGCGCCGCTTCTTGTTCAGCGATGACCAGCAGAACACCGTGATCGAGAAGTTCTCGGGCGGCGAGCAGAACCGGGCCCAGCTCGCCAAGCTGCTGGCCAAGGGCGGCAACGTCCTGATCCTGGACGAGCCGACCAACGACCTGGACCTGCCCACGCTGCGCTCGCTGGAAGAGGCCCTGGTGGAGTTCCCCGGCTGCGCCTTCGTCGTCAGCCACGACCGCTACTTCCTGGACCGCGTCGCCACGGCGATCCTGGCCTTCGAAGGCGATGGCAAGGTGACGTACCACGTCGGCGGGTACGCCCGGTACCTCGAGACCAAGGCCGCCGCCGAACGCCCGCGCGAGGTCCAGAAGGAAACCCCACGCCCTGTCGAGCCCCCCAAGGTCGGGGTGGCCGCGCGCAAGCCCAGCTACAAGGAACAGAAGGAGCTCGAGGGCATGGAGGCGGCCATCGAGGCGGCCGAGACCGCCGTCGCGACGCTGGAGGCCCAACTTGCCGACCCCACGCTTTACGCGGAGCGCGGTGGCGAGGTCCAGGGCCTGTTGGCCGAGGCGGACGCTGCCCGGAAGCAGGTCGAAACGCTCTACCGCCGCTGGGAAGAGCTGGAAGCCATCGGCACGTGAAGCGGGTGTTGGTCACCGGCGCGACCGGTTGCGTCGGCCACTACGTGATCGAGGCCCTGCACGCCGACCCCGACGTGGCGCTGGTGCTGTTGGCGCGCAACCCCGCCAAGCTGAAGCTGCCGAACCTGGACCGCATCACCTGGATCCAGGACGACGTGCGCAACGTGGAGGCCTACGCCGACGCCCTCCAAGGGCTCGCCGGCGTGGTCCACATCGCCACGGCCTGGGGCGACCCGGAGTCCTACCCCATCAACGTCGATGCCACGCTGGCCCTCGCCCGCCTGACGGCCCCGGCCCCCTTCATCTACTTCTCGACGGCCAGCATCCTGGACGAGCAAAACAAACCTCTTGAAGTGGCCGACACCGAGGGCACGGACTACGTGCGCTCCAAGTACCTGGCCTACCAGGCGTTGAAGGCGTCGGAGCACGCCGGGCGGGTCATGACGGTGTTCCCCACCATCATCTTCGGCGGAAGCCCGCACCACCCGACGTCGCATGCCAGCAACGGGCTGCCCGGGCTGGTGAAGGCGTTGTGGGTGCTGCGCTGGCTGACGGTGGACGGCTCCCTGCACTTCATCCATGCCGCCGACATCGCGCGGGTGGTGGCACACCTGCTGGAGGTGCCGCGTCCGGGCGCCGACTTGGTGCTGGGCAACGATTGCGCGACCGTGGACGACCTGTTGGCCCGCATGTGTGGGTACTACGCGCTCCCGCGTGGGCGCAGGCTGAACCTCACGCCGTTGACCGGGCTGATCGGCCGGTTGGCCGGGCGGCGGATGAACAGCTGGGACCGGGTCTGTTTGGAGCAACGCCACTTCCGCTACGAGGCGGTCAACCCGCGCAGGCTGGGCCTGGCCCCCGGGCTGGAGTCGATCGAGCAGATCCTTGCGACCATCGACCGGCGCGGCGTGCCGGCACCGCAGCCCGCCGCGGTCGTGGCCGGGGGTTAAGCAGCCGGCGCTGGGGTACATAAAGGCTGATGCAGCCAGTATCTCGTCGCTTGCTGGTCTTGACCCTGCCCGTGGTGATCGCGAGCGGCTGCTTTGGGACGGGCTCCCCCACCAGCACCACGCGCCTGCGGACCAAGCCCGTCGCGTCGACGGCCGTCGGCGTGGTGGCGACAAACCCGGTCGCGCCTGCCAGCTCCGTTACGAGCTTGAAGAAGACGTCGAGTCCGTCGCCCAAGCCCAGCGCCACCACGCCCGTGGCGGCAGCGTCGCAAGCGCCCATGCCCTCGCCGATGCCCAGCTTCCCGGCGATCGCCGCCCAGGCAGTCACCGTCAATCCCCCGGACGGCGTGGCGGCCGGCCTGGCCCTGCAAGCCCAGAGCTTCCTGGTCCTGAGCGCGGCCAACATCCCCGAGAAGACCGCGGTGCGTGTGGGCGCGGCGGACAACGGCGGTACGCCCGCCACCGCGAAGCCCGTGCTTTACCACGCGTTGTCGGCCCAGGAGCCGGACGCCCATGCGGCCTGGCGCCGCTGGCAGGCCACCCAGGCGCTGCCGGCCAAGGCGCCCCGGTACGGGCTGCAAGCCACCGCAACGCCGCTGCAAAAGGGCGCCAGCGTGCCCTTCTACGTCATCACCAGCTTCGATAACGACCAATACGCGGACGTGCAAATCAGCGCGCGCGTGGCGGAGGTCGGCCAGCATTGCTACGTGCTGATCGACAAGGACGCGGACAAAATCGCCGCGGAGGGCGCCACGCTGAGCCAGCGCGCGAAGGAAATCGCCGCGGCCTTCGACGCGCAGATTTACCCGACGGACACGCGCACGTTCGGCGCCGAGCCCAACCCCGGCGTGGACGGGGACGCGCGGCTCTTCATCCTGCTCTCGCCCGCCGTGGGCAACTACGGCAAGGACAACACCCTGGGCTTCTTCGCGCAGCGCGACGAGTTCGCCGCCCGGGCTGACGCCCAGCCCATCTACAAGCACAGCAACGCCAAGGAGATGTTCTACGTCTCCAGCCGGATCGTGCTCAAGGGCTCCGCGGACGACTACATGGGCACGATTGCCCACGAGTTCCAGCACATGATCAACTTCAACCAGAAGGTGCTGGTGCCGTGGCAGAAGGACCCCAAGAACGATCCGCACAGCGAAGACCTCTGGATCGACGAGGGCATGGCGATGTACGCCATCGAGGCCAACGGCTACGGCCTGAAGTCGGGCGGGCAGGTGCTGGCCAACCACGTGAAGAAGTTCCAGCAGGAGCCGGAGCAGTACTCCCTGACGGAGTGGACGGGCAACCCGGACGACTCCGGTTACGGCCCGGTTTACCTGTTCATGGTGTACCTGGCGGACCGGTTCGGCGAAGACATCATCCACACCATCGTCTCCAGCGCCGCGAGCGGCACGGCCAACCTGGACGCGGTGTTGCGCCCGAAGGCCACGGCGTTCAACCGGGTCTTCCACGATTGGGCGCTGGCGAACGCGGTGGACCCGCTGGATGCCGCAACGGATCCGGCCCAGAAGTACGCCTCGCTGAAGATGGTGGGCTCGAATGGCTCCACGCGCTTGATCGGCTTCGCCAGCCGCAAGGAGCTACGGACCCTGCCGGGGGTGGTGACGTTGAACTTGCGGCCGTATTCGCTGCAACTGTTCGACTTACCGACGGGGCCCGTGGTGCCGCGGTTTACCCTGGATACGACAGCCCAGGCGGGTTCCGTGCCCCGGCTGATCCTGCCGCCCTAGAATACTTCCTTCACGATGTCGCGATCGATCAGCGCCAACGCACTCAGGCAGCGCTCGCGGAAGTTCTCGTCGTTCCCCGGCACGTCCTTGAGCTGGTTCAACATATCGATCACCTGGCGCAAGTGCCGCACCAGCTGACCCTCGTCAATGCCCGTGCGCTCGACCACGTGGGCCCACTTGTGGCCGCCGGCCCAGGCCTGCACCATGCCCGCGTAGTCAAAGACCACGTAGAGCGAAATCTCTTCGGCCTTGCAGCGCTCCAACAGCCGATCGACGTGCTTGGCGATGTCGATCATCTCGTCGTTGACCGTGACCACGGCCGGGCTGGGGTTCACCGGGCGCCAGGCCATGCGGCCACGGATGGGCTCGGCCACGACGCCGCTGACGACGGCGCAGAGCTCGTCCGCCTGCAGGCCCTCTAGCAGGCCCGCGGCCATCGTCTCGGCGGCCACCAGCTCGTTGGAGGTGCGCAGGTTGGCCAGGGCCACGCCGCGCGGCAACAGCTTGCGGGCGCGGATGTAGCCGCCTTCTTCCAGCACGCGCTGGAGCACCTTGAACTGGCGCCAGTACTTGCCGCGGATGGCCTCGATTTGCTCGTTGTAGGCCTTCTGGTCGCGCAGAAGGCGCGCGGTTTCCTTGTCCTCGTCCTTGCAGCGGCGCTGGAACTTGCAGTCGAAGCAGTGCATCTGCTTCCACGTGGCTTCGGCTTCCGTGAAGGCCAGGCGGGCGGCGCCCAGTTGGCGCGGCTCCTTGTTCTCGGGTAGGAAATCCGCCGCGTGGAGGCCGCTGTCTTCCAGCCACTGGTCCCAGGGCAAGTCGCCCTTCAGCCGGCGCACCTGGTTATAGCTCATGTTGTCCGCCTGGTCGCGCACGTAGCCGGGCACGCCGCGCGCCACGACACCCGTGGCGACCATGAGATCGCTGGATTTGAGCATGCACAACCGGTTGCCCGAAAGCAGCACGGAGAACTGGACGTCCTTGCGCTTGGTCTGCCACTTGTCGAGCAGCAGGCCGAACTCCGGATCGGCTTCCGTCTGGCGCTTGATCACCAGCCAACTGTGGAAGGGCGCGGCCTTCAACATCCTGATCGACTCCGTCTGGCCGGAGCCCTTTGAGTTCTTCTCGAGCGAGGTCAACAGCTCGCGCTTGTCGGCCACGGCCTTCTTGGCCTGGTCGTGCAGGCCGAGCAGGTGGCCCCGTTCGAACTCATCCGGGTAGCGCGGGCAGCGCAGGTCCCGGGCATCCAACTTGTCGCGGACGTGCAGCTCCAGCGTGTGCAGTTGCGCCACCGTGGCGTTGTTCTGGAACTGGCTGAAGCACTGCTCCACGATCTTCCGGCATTGGGCCTCTTCGTAGTTGGCGAGCAGGTTGATGACCATGTTGAAATTCAGCGTGAAGCGGCTGCGCAGCGGCTCCGGCTGGCCCTTGAAGAGCGCGACCACGTCGTTCATGGAGTAGCGGTGGCTGGCCAGCACGACGCCGTAGCCCACGGTGTCCATGCCGCGCCGGCCCGCGCGGCCGGTCATCTGGGCGAACTCGCTCACCGTGAGCATGCGGTGGCCTTCGTCCGTGCGCTTGCTGAGGCTGGTAATCACCACGGTGCGGGCCGGCATGTTGATGCCGGCGGCCAGCGTCTCCGTGGCGAAAACCACTTTCAGCAAGTTGCGCTGGAAGAGGATCTCGATCAGCAGCTTCAGCGGCGGCAACAGGCCCGCATGGTGAGGCGCCACACCGTAGCTCAGGCGCTCGAGCCAGGCCTTGGTGGCGTTGGAGGCGATCATGCCGGGCGTCTGCGTCAGCGCTTCTTCCACGGCCTTGGTGATGGCCTTCTGCTCTTCTTTGGTGGTCAGCTCCACGCCGGAGCGGATCACCTCCATGGCCTCCTTCTCGCAGCCCATGCGGCTGAAGACGAAGAAAATCGCGGGCGTCATGCCCTTCTTGTGCAGCTCCTTCACCACGTTGCTGCTCTGGGGCGACTCCACCCAGCCGTCGGCCGTGAAGGTGCGCATGCGCAGCTTGCCGCGCTTGTCGAAGAGCGGCTCCAGCTTGGAGACCGCGATCCAGGGCTCCAGCGGGACGGGGCGCTCTACGTGGAGGATCACGTCCATCGGCTTGTGGACGGACGACACCCAGGTGGCCAGTTCGTCGGCGTTCGGGATGGTGGCAGAGAGCGCCACGATGCTGGTGTTCTTGCCGAGGAAGACGATGGTCTCCTCCCACACCGTGCCGCGGCCGTCCGCGCCGATGTAGTGGGCCTCGTCCAAGATCACGTGCGAGACGTCGTCCACGCGCGCCGGGTCCGCCTGCAGGATGTTGCGGAGGATTTCCGTGGTCATAATCAGGACGGGCGCGTCCGGGTTGATCACCACGTCGCCCGTCACCAGGCCGACTTCGTCGCCCATGACCTCCTTGAGGTCGCGGAACTTTTGGTTGGAGAGCGCCTTCAGCGGCGTGGTGTAGATGCAGCGGCGCCCCGACTCACGGGCCAGGAAGATCGCGAACTCCGCCACGATCGTCTTGCCGGAGCCCGTGGGCGCGGAGACGAGCACGGAGCGGCCGTCGCAGAGGGCCTGCATCGCTTCCTTCTGGAACCCGTCCAGGGGGAATTTCTGGGTGCGCTGGAAGCGCTCGATCAAATCGCCGGTCAGCGGCGCGCGGACTACTTGTTTCTTCATTTTCCTGACTTGTTATACCATGTATGCCGCGTCGCCGCGTCGGATGGCCGGCTGGTTGGGAGGCAATTTGCAGACGTTCGAGAAGGCTTGGTGGGCCAAGGGCTACGAGGTCGTGGTGGGCGTGGATGAGGCCGGCCGCGGGCCGTTGGCGGGCAACGTGGTGGCCGCTTGCGTGCTGCTGCCACGCCGGAATTCGCGCAAGCTGGTTGGGCTGACGGATTCCAAGCAACTCACGCCGTTGCAGCGCGACCGCCTCTACGACGCGCTCCAAGACGTGGCCTTGGCCATCGGCGTGGGCGAGGCCACCCCGGCGGAAATCGACGAGGTCAACATCCTGCAGGCCACGTTCCTGGCCATGCGGCGGGCGATCGCCCAGGTGCCCCAGTCCCAGATCGTGCTGGTGGACGGCAACCAGCGCATCCGCCTGCTCGAGCTGGAGCAGGAGACCATCGTCAAGGGCGACGCGCGCTCGCGCTCCATCGCCGCGGCCAGCGTGATTGCCAAGGTGACGCGCGACCGGCAGATGGTGGCCCTGCACGAGGAGCTGCCGCAATACGGCTTCGCCCGGCACAAGGGCTACGGCACCGCGATCCACTATGCGGCCTTGCGCGAACACGGTCCCACGGTCCATCACCGCCGGAGCTTCTTGCTATAATGGGCTCCGGCTGGGAGAGGAGGCCAGGGTTGGCAAACAAGATGCGCAAGGTCTCCCTGTTGGGGGCCTTCGAGATCCAGGCGGAGGCGGACCCCCCGGTCCGCGACGGGTTGATCCTCGGCTCGCGCCGCGAACAACTGGGCTTCGTGCTGGAGACCAGCCGGGAGAACATCGAGCAAATCGTCGCGATCGCCGCCCCGGCCAAGCCGGGCCTGCCGATGCGCCTGGCGAGCGCCCTCGGCCCCATGCTGGAGACGATGGGCTACGTGTTGCGCCGGGTGGAACTGATCCCCCTGCCGCTCGAAGACGAGCTGAAGGAAGAGGGCTACGGCTCTTACGTACAGGGGTGGCTGGTCTACGGCAACGAGGGCTCGCGTAAGTCGCGGCGGTTGGCGATGACGGCCACGGAATCGATCCAGGTGGCATTGGCCGCCGGTCTGCCGATCATGGCGAGCGTGGACCTGCTTCAGCTCAACGTCTCCCAGTTCCTGGGCGAGCTCGACGAAGCCAATACGCAACAGAGCCAAGAGACGCGCAAGTTCCACGCCTTCGTGGAGAACATCACGGCGACCGACTTCCAGCGCTTCTACGAAGAGAAGCTGTCCGACGGCGACGAGGAAGAGCCCTCCCCGTAGGAGTGACCGGGCTTACAGCCACACCTGCCACGGTTCCGGTACCCTCGCGCTTGGTGCCCATCAACCGAAAGGAGGTCGATATGCCCACCATGGCCCGTGGCCTCTTTATCGACTTCCATGCGCACCTCCGCGGCAAGAAGGACATCCAGGCGCCGGATACGCCCAATTATCCGCTGCTGCAGGCCGCGGCGGAGGCGCTGGAGCCCGCGCTGGTCGAGGGCATCAACCTGTTCGCCCGCCATGGCCGCCACCGCGTGATGACGCAGTTCTACCCGCTGTTCAAGCGCGTGGGCTTCAACGAGATCATCCGCCAGTTCAACAAGCACCAGGTCGAGCAGTTGTTGGCCTCGATGGACGCCAACGGGATCGAGCGCACCATCATCGCGGCGATCGAGCCGTTCTTCGAGACCCTGGACCTGCTCGAAACCATCCGCCCCTACGCCGATCGCTTTGCCGTCTTCTGCAGCGTCGATCCGGAAGACGAGGAGTACGCCGACAAGTTCGAGGAGTACGTCGGCACCGGCATGGTCTACGGAATGAAGATCCACCCCGCCATGGCCGGCCCCGCGCCCACCAGCGAGCGCATGTTCGAGCTGATGGCGCTTGCCCAGAAGCACCGCCTGCCGGTGATCATCCACACGGGCACCTTCCCGTTCCCGCTGTGCGAAGGCGCCAACAACGTGCTGATGCTCGAGCCCGTGATCAAGGCCTTCCCGGACGTGCCGATCGTGCTCGCGCACATTGGCTGGGATCAAAGCCACCACGTGCTTTCGCTGGGCCATGACTACGCGAACTGCTACACGGACACGTCGTGGCAGCCCGTGAAGATCATCCGCGAGGCGATCAGCGCCTTCGGGCTCCAACGCGTCCTGTTCGGCAGCGATTTCCCGCTGTTCCAGCAGGCCACCGCCCTGGGCACGCTGATCGAGGCCGTGCGGCCCGAGGAGCTGCACATGGTGGGGTACGAGAACGCCAGGACGCTCCTGGCCCGCAGCCACCCGGACGAATACCCGCCACGCGGCGCCCCGCCTTGAACATAACCCCCGCTCGGTTTGCGGGCGGGGGACGCCGGGTAGGTACATGATGGTGCAACACGAGGGTTTGCGGGCTACGGTCCGCCCAAGGTGATCCCAAACAAGATGGCTATTGGCAACCATTTCAAGCACTTCGTCCGGGCCAGCATGCTGGCCCTGGTCCTTGCCGGCTGTGAAGGCCAGAGCATGGACCAGGTCTTCGGCATTGGCGACCAGAACCCGGCGGTCGAGGCAACGGATAAGCCCAAGCCCAAGCCGACGCCCACGCCGACGCCGCCACCGATGCCGTCTCCCACGCCTTCGGCTCCCAGCGCCATCTTCAAGCGCAACGTGGCCTTCGACTCCGTCCGTTCGAAGGGCATCGCCCACGTCTACCAGGCGCGTGACAACAAAAACGACGCGGAAATCGACGCCGCCGTGGCCACGCTGAACAGCGCTTACCGGCTGAAGCCCAACGATCGCAGCATCCAGATCTGGCTCGACGCCATCGCCAAGGGCCGCGAGAAGGCCCGCCAGAAGGCACTCGCCGGCTCCAGTCCCGGTCCCTTCCAGAACCCGCCGGTGGGCAACAGCGGCATGCAAGGCTTCGGCGGCCAACCGCCCGGCGGCATGCCTGCTGGTGCGCCGGCCGTGCCCCCTCCCCCTGGCCAGATCCCCGCCGCTTCGACCCCCATCGATCCCAGGCTCGTCTTCTGATCCGCCGGCCGAGCGGGATAGGAAGGGCCTGGCGACATGAGCGAACAACACAATAGCTACGGGGACGATGGCCCCGCCTATGGTGACGACGGGCCCGCTTACAGCGATGATGGCCCGGCCTACGACGTCGCCGCTTACGATGATGTCATCACCTATGGCGACGAGGGCCCGATCGGCGAAGGCCAGCCGGCCTACGAGGAAGAGCCCACGTACGCGGAGGACGCGGGCGGTGCCTATGTCCAGGATGAGGTCGTCGACGAGGTCGTCACCGAAACCGACGGCGCCGCGCCTCGGAAGGGGCCCGGCGCCAAGCGCCTGGCGCTGATTGGCGCCGCGCTGCTGGGCGTGGTAGGCCTGGGCGCCGGCGGCTACATGATGCTGGCTGGCGACGGCGATCCGATGGCCATGCTGCGCGGCTTGCCCGTGGTGGGCGATTTGCTTGGCCCGGCGACGCCCGTCCAGGACGCCAAGGCGCCGGACCCGAAGGCCCCGGGCGGCAAGGGCAATCCCAAGGGCGCGGAACCGGCCCCGGAGGCCGCCAGTGGCGAGGGCGGCCTGCTCGCGCCCCTGTGGGCCATGCTGCCCCGCGGCACGGAGTCCGATGAAGCGACGCTGGTGCATGCGGACAACCTGAACGCCGTGCGTGCGGCGATCACGGCCTACGAGCAAGAGCACCATGCCTTGCCGGCGTCCACCTCGGCGATCGTCGACAAGCTGCGCGAACTGGACTACAAGCCGGTCAACCCCTACAACCAGGGCCAGTCGCTCGTGTTGAACGCGGGCGACATGCCGAGCGCCGCGGGCGCCATGGCCTACGCGCTGAAGAAGGGCACCTACCAGCTGCGCGTGGGCGACAAGCATGGCCAGCCGCTCAAGGTGCGGGGCATCGAGTTGGTGCTGGAGGGGACCGGCGCGGAGGCGGTGGCCGATGCGACCGATCCCAAGGCGGCCTCGCCCAAGCCCGCGCCGTCACCGTCCGCCGCGGTGGCGGTCCTGCCTACCCCCAAGGACAGCGGCGGCAAGGGCATCGATCGCCTGGGCGGCGTGATCCCACCCGGCAAGTCGCCGTTGCCCAGCGCCGGTCCGCCGGCGTCTCCGCCGGCCGTGGTCGCCGACCCCGGCCAGGTGCCGTTGCCGGGCTCCAGCCTTACACCGCGCCAGGTCTTCGAGCTGCGGGTGAAGCGAAACCGTGAATTCGACTTCTGGCGGGTCAAGGGCATCTCGCTGGTTTACTCCAAGCGCACGCTGGAGGCCCTGGAGGCCTTCAAGAAGGCGCTCGCGATCCGGCCGAACGACGAGTCGGTGATGCAATGGGTCACCACCATCAACGACGTGATCGACAAGCGCGACAAGGACGTCAAGGCCAAGTACGACGAAGAGAAGGCCGCCCGCATGAAGGAAATCGCGGCCCAACGCGGCGGCGCCGCTGCCTACGTGCCGCCCCCTCCGCCCCGCGTCCAGGAGCCTCCAGCCCCCGCGCCGAAGCCCATCAAGCGGGACAGCACGGAGGACGCCGGCAAGATGTTGGAGGAGTTGAAGAAGGCGGATAAGGTGCCGATGCTGGCGCCGCCGAAGCTTGACCCCTAGAATAGGGGCATGGCTAAACTTCCTCCCGCGAAATTCGTCACCAGCGCTGCCAAGCTCGAGCAGTGCCCGCACTTCGGTCGCCCGGAGTACGCCATTGTCGGCCGCTCCAACGTCGGCAAGAGCTCGCTGCTCAACGCCCTGGCGCTGCAGAAGACCCTGGCCAAGACCAGCCGTACCCCGGGCCGCACCCAGCTGATCAACTACTTCGACTTCGGCCCCTTCCTGCTGGCCGACCTGCCCGGCTACGGCTACGCCGCGGTCTCCAAGGCCCAGCAGGAGCACTGGCGCAAGGAGCTTTCGAGGTACCTCCAGCATCGCGAGGCGCTTGCCGGGGTGGTGCACCTGATGGACGCCCGCCACCCCCTCACGGCGAACGACCGCGAGATGCGCGCCTTCCTGCTCCAGCACCAGCTGCCGCTGATCGTCGTGCTGACCAAGGTGGACGACGTAAAGCAGGGCGAACTGCTCCGCTCCGTGGCCAGCGTGGCGGAAGAGACCGGTCAGGACCCGTTGCAATTCTCGAGCAGGACCGGCAAAGGCCGCAAGGAGCTGTTGAGCCTCTTGAGGGGCGGCGCGCCGGAGGCCGACGAGGAGTCCGACGCGGGGGTATAACAAGGGAGTCCGCCCTTCCGGGGAATCCCACCCAATGCGCTCATCTGGTTCGCTTGCGTCCGTTGCCCTGCTGGCAGCGCTCCTGACGGCATGTCGGACCACGGTGCCGGCGGCCACCCACGCCGTGAAGGCCTCGCCGGCGATCGCCGCGCCTGCGCCGCAAGCCACGCCCACGCCCCCGCCCCC
>JAQBPE010000384.1 GCA_028287685.1 Cyanobacteria bacterium RYN_339
GAGCCCACCGCCGCTCGCGCGGACGCGCTCGGCGCGGCGAAGAGCGAGCGGGCGCGTGACCTGGCCGCGTGGAAGCGGCGGGTGCGCGACGGCTGGCGCTCCGTGCACGTCGACGGCGTGGAGACGAACGCGGTCGCGGCCGAGCTCGGCGAGCCCCGCGAGGTCGTCGCCCAGGTCTCCATCGGCGACCTGGCGCCCAGCGAGGTCACGGTCCAGCTCCTGCACGGCCTCGTCGGGCAGAACGACGAGCTCGTGCACCCCGAGGTCGTGGCCATGGCGGTCGCCGGCGACGCCGTGGACGGTCACCTCCGCTACAAGGGCACCTTCACCTGCGAGCGACCGGGCCGCTACGGCTTCACCGTGCGCGTCGTCCCGGCCCACCCCGACCTCGTCACCCCCGTCGAGCTCGGCTGCGTGGCCTGGGCCTGAGCGCTACTGGCCGGTGAAGGTGGCCTTGCCCGGGCCGTTGTCGAGGAAGGACCGCACGCCGAGCTTGGCGTCGTCGGTCTCGAAGACGTCGACGAAGTAGAGCTGCTCGCGGTCGACGCCCCAGGAGAGGGTCGTCTCGGTGCCCTCGTCGACCGCGGCCTTGATGTACGCCTGCGCGATCACCGCGCCCGCGGCCACCTCCGCGGCCTTGGCCAGCGCCCGCTCGAGCACCTCCGCGGCGGGCACGACCTCATCGACCAGCCCGATCCGCAGCGCCTCCTCGGCCCGCACCTGGCGGCCGGTGATCATGATCTCCTTCGCCTTGGCCGCGCCGACGAGCCGGGGCAGGCGCTGCGTGCCGCCACCGCCGGGGATGATCGCGAGCGTCGTTTCCGTCAGGCCCATGGTGGCGGTGTCGGCGGCCAGCCGGATGTCGCAGGCCAGCGCCAGTTCCGTGCCGCCACCTAGCGCGATGCCGTTCACGGCGGCGATCACGGGCTTGGGCAGGTTCTCGAGATCCGTGAGGGCCTCGCGGATGTGCTTGAGGAAGCGGCGCACCTGGTCCGGGCTCATGCCGGCGCGCTCCTTGAGGTCCGCGCCGGCGCAGAAGGCCTTTTCGCCTGCACCCGTAACGATCACGGCGCGCACCTCGCGGTCGACGTAGAGGTCGTCCAGCGCCGCGCGCAGGGCCGCCAGCGCCGCCATGTTGAACGCGTTCATGCGGTCCGCGCGGTTGAGCGTGAGGAAGGCGACGCCCTCGCGCTTCTCGAGCAGCAGGACGTCGGGCGTGGTGGTCATGGGAACTCCTTAGAGGCCGACGATGGTGCCCGCCACGACGCGTTGCGGCGGCAGCTCCGGCTCGTCTTGCGCCTGGGGCGCGGTGATCACGAAGGCGACGTTGGCCGCGGGGTAAAGCCAGACTTCCGCCCCGCCCCAGCCCACGCCGAGCTTGCGCGGCGGCGCGCCATATTTGCGCTCCACGCGGGCAACGGGGTCCAACAGGCGGATCATGGAGGCGGTCTCCTGGGCGCCGGGCGCCCACGCCTGGATTTGGACGAGTGACTGGATCGCAGGGCGCGGCTTGGCGGCGTCCGTGGCGGCGGCGTCGACGGCTTGCTCGCGCGGCTGGAACAGCAGGCGCAGCGTGCCGATCGGGTTGTGCGGCACGGGCGGCTTGCGCCGGCCGCTCTCGATCGGCTCCGGCGTGGCGATCGCCGTGACCTCGTCGAACTCCCACCACTCGCCGTCGCCGGTCCGCTGCATGCGGTTCGGATCGCCGTAGCGCTGGTGCACCTGACCCTGGGTGGCGCCCAGCGGCAGCTCCGCGAGCACGGACTCATGCTGGAACAGCACGTTGCGGGCCGGCCCATCACTTGCCGCGCGGTGCAGCGCCCCATAGGACGGCACATCGGTGCGCAGTTGCCCGGCCATTTCGCCCGGCGTGGGCGCCTGGGCCTTGGGGCAGCCGAACAGGACGGCGGCCGCGATCGCCAGCGCGCAGGCGGTTTTCCGCACGACTAAGGCGTCCGCTTGTCCGCGAAGGGCAGCACCTTGCCGCCCTGTTCGAGGCGCAGCGCCTCCGCCTTCTCCTTGCGGCCCAGCAAGAAGGTGAAGAGCAGCAGCAGGCCCACGCCGATGTCGATGCACATGTCGGCGACGTTGAAGATGGGGAAGACGTTCACGCCGTTGTTCTGCACATCGAACATGTCGACCACGTAGCCGAGGCGCGCGCGGTCCATCAAGTTCCCGACGGCGCCACCGAGCAGGAAGCCCAGGCCCGCCATCTGCAACCAGCTGCGTTCTGCGAGGCGAATGGCATAGATGATGATGCCCAGGGCCACGGCGGAAGCGATGCCGATCAGCAGCAGGCGCTGGCCCCAGAGCATGCTCCAGGCGGAGCCGAAGTTCTGCGTGTAAGTCAGCGCGAAGTACTTCGGGATCAGCGGGATGGAGGGCGTGTGCAGCATCATGTTCGCGACGACCCAGAACTTGAGCGCTTGATCCAGGGCGATCGCGATCATGGCGTACACAAAGAGCGTGGCCAACTTCAGGCCGGATTTCTCCAAGGGGAACTCCTTCACCAACACCTATGCTTGAGGCTATCGTACCACGGTGTATTATACCGGAGAGGAGGGCCACCACCCATGTTCTTGCACACCCGCCTGAAGGTCCGTGACCTGGACCGGGCCATCACGTTCTACAGCTCGCACCTGGGCCTGACGCTGCGCGACCGCAAGACGTCGCCGCGCGGCACCCAGCTGGCGTTCATGCACTGCCCGGGCTCGCCCACGGAGCTGGAGCTGGCGTTCCTGCCCTGGGACGTCGACTTCAAGCTCGACGAGGACATCTTCCACCTCGCCTTCAGCGTGCGCGACATGGCGGGGACCGTCGAGAAGATGCGCGCGGGCGGCGTGAAGATCACGGAAGAGCCGGGCCCCGACGGCCACATGGCCTTCATCGAGGACCCGGACGGCTACGAGATCGAGCTGTTGGAGTACGACCCGGGCGAGTACGAGGCCCTGATGCGCAAGGCCGACGAGGCGGCCGGCGTCCATTGACCACGCCTGCCGAGCTGCTCGCGCGGCCGCTGGTGCTCCCGTGCGGCCAGGTCTTGCCCAACCGCCTGGCCAAGGCCGCGCTGAGCGAGGCCATGGGCACCGCCGCCGGCGCGCCGAGCCCGGCGCTGAACACCCTGTTCGCGCGCTGGGCCGCGGGCGGCGCGGGCCTCGTGATCACGGGCAACGTCATGGTGGATCGCCGCCAGCAAGGCGAGCCGGGCAACGTGGTGCTGGAAGACGAGCGCCACCTCGCGGCTTTCCAGGCCTGGGCCGCGGTCAAGGGGCAGGGCCGGCTTTGGATGCAACTCAACCACCCGGGGCGGCAGGCCCCCCGCATCGTCGCGCCGGAGCCGATCGCGCCTTCGGCCGTGCCGCTCGAGCCTACCAGCGTGTTCGCGCCGCCACGCGCCATGACGGAGGCCGAAATCGACGACGTGGTGCTGCGCTTCGCCGAAGCGGCACGCGTGGCCCAGTTGGCGGGCTTCGACGGCGTACAGATCCATGGCGCCCACGGCTACCTCGTGAGCCAGTTCCTTTCGCCACGCACCAACCTCCGCACGGACGCCTGGGGCGGCACGCCCGCGAAGCGGCGGCGCTTCGCGCTCGCGGTGGTCGAGGCCGTCCGGGCCGCCACCGGGCCGCGCTTCGCGTTGGGCATCAAGCTGAACAGCGCCGACTTCCAACGCGGCGGCATCGAGGAAGAGGAGACGCTGGACCTGCTGGCCGCCCTGGAGGCCGCCGGCGTGGACCTGATGGAGATTTCCGGCGGTACCTACGAGCGGCCCGTGATGATGGGCGCCCAGCGCGCCAGCACGCGCGAGCGCGAAGCGTATTTCCTGGACTTCGCGGAGCGGGCCCGCACGGCGGTGCGCACCCCGCTGATGCTGACGGGGGGCTTCCGCACGGCGCTCGGGATGGGCGCCGCGTTGGAAAGCGGGGCCGTTGACGTGATCGGGCTCGGACGGCCTTTGGCCATCGAGCCGGACTTGCCCGCCCGGCTGCTGAACGGCGCGGAAGGCGTGGAGCGGACCCGTGACGTGGCGCAAGGCTGGGGCCGCTTCGGCGGCTTCTTGGAAATCGCCTGGCATGCACAGCAGTTACAGCGTATGGGGCGGGGCTTGGACCCGGACCCGGACCGGGCGATGTGGGTGGCCGCCGCCGTGTCGCTGTTGGACAACGGGTTCTCGCTGATGTCGCCGCGGCGGGGTGGCTAGGGACCGCCATCCGGCGCCCCACTTGATCCCCGATCGCCCCGTCGTCCGATCCGCAAAACACGCATCCTGAAAAGATTCTAAACAAAGTCCTGGTCTTTCTTGTGACATAACACACGGAAAAATCCATGCGTTATGTTATGTATAATGACCTTATGACGCCCACGAACACCGCCTTCCAGCCCTCCGTTCGCGTGAAAGACGCCGCCCCCTTCGTGAAGTGGGTTGGCGGCAAGCGAGCATTGCTTCCGGAACTGGCCGCGCGGTACCCCGCGCGCTTCAACCGGTACTTCGAGCCCTTCCTGGGCGGCGGCGCCGTGTTCTTCCACCTCCAGCCGGAGCGGGCGATCCTCGCGGACTTCAACGCGGAGCTGGTCGAGACCTATACCGCCGTGCGCGATGAGGTCGATTCCCTGATCCGACACCTGGCGGACCACCGCAACGACGAGGATTACTATTACGCCCTGCGCGCGCAGGACCCGGCCGGCCTGGAGCCGTTGCAGCGCGCCTCGCGGCTGATCTACCTGAACCGCACCTGCTTCAACGGCCTGTATCGCGTGAACGCGCGCGGCGGCTTCAACGTGCCGTTCGGCAAGCACAAGAACCCGACCATCTGCAACGAGCCCGGCCTGCGCGCCGCCTCGCTGGCGCTGCAGGGAACGGCGCTGCACCACCGCAGCTACGCCAAGATTTTGGACGAGGCCGCCGCGGGCGACTTCGTCTACTTCGACCCCCCGTACCACCCGCGCAACACCACCTCGAACTTCACGAGCTACACCGCCGGCAGCTTCTCCGAGGCCGATCAGGCCGCGCTGCGCGACACCTTCCGCGCGCTTGCCGACCGTGGCTGCAAGGTGATGCTCAGCAACTCCGACACGCCGCTGATCCGCGACCTGTACGCCGATTTCCACGTGGAAGTCGTGATGGCGCCGCGGTTCGTGAACCGCGACGCCACCAAGCGGGGCCCCGTCAGCGAGCTGGTCGTCCGGAATTATCGCCGGTAACTACCGGCCCGGCTTGTCATCAAAATACTCCGCCATCTCGGAGACCTGGCGCTTCGTCAGCTTGAGGAACACGTGGTCCCGCTCGAGGTGGTCGATCCAGCTCACGGGGGCCAATACGTCGCGGGCGAAGAAGAAGCCGCGCCGGATCACGAAGGCCGTGACCTCATGGCTGTCCTCGTCCATCACCACGCGCTCGATGTGGCCGCAATGGCCGTCGGTGCACTCCACGGGCGTGCCCGTCTCGATCGTCACGTCTTCGGGCGGGATGTTCTCCTTGATGCCGGTGCTGGCCAGCAGCGGGTAAGGGTTGGTGGTCATCCAGCCGGTCGCCAATGGCCAGACCACGCCGCCCAACGGGAAGGCCACCGGATACTCCCAGCCCTCCGACGGTGAAACGAACAGGCGCTCTTCGAAGTCCGGGTAGCCTTGCAGCTCGTCGGAGCTGACGTCGAGGTAGACGTGGCCAGGCTCCAGCCGCGCCACATGCTCGATCGGCACGACCACGTCGCGGCCGAGGAGCAGGCCCTTGTGGACCACCAGGTGTGTGACCTTGCGGGCTTCCGGCTCCATCGCGACGAGCTTGACCCGCCCGCCTTCGCCCGTGCGCGTGTGCACCACCGCGTCGATCAGGTTCATCTCCATGGCAAGGGCCCTCCTGCCACGATCCTAAGCGCGAGGGGCGCCCGTTTGCACCAATCGATCAGGCGTTGATGGCGACCCGAACCGGTAGGCGGGCATGCAACCTCTCCGAGAGCGCGATGAGCCCCGATGCCACGGGCAAGCCATCGACCAGCTGTGCCGGCAAGCCCGAGCGGCCGTGGTAGGCGCCGACCATGGCGCCGGCCATCGCCGCCACCGAGCTCGCGGCGAACCCGCCGTTGGCGGCCGCCAGCAGCGCCCGTTCGGGGTCGTCCGGGTGGCGCAGGAAGCAATAGAGCGCGGCGGGAAGGCACTCCAGCACGTAGCCGCCCGTCTTGAAGCGCAGCAACGCCGCCGCCGCGGGCAGGTGTTGCGAGAGACAGGCCGCCACGTCGTGCAGGGCGGCGCTCATCTCGAAGTCGATGCCGCGGATGGCGCGCTCCAGCAGGCTCAGCCAATCGGCCGGCTTGAGCTCGCCGCGTGGCGTGTTCGCCAGCGTGGCGACGGCCGTGGCCATCAAGACGGCCCCGGCGTACGCCTTTGCGGCCTGGTGCGTCGGCATGCTCTGGAGGATCGCGGCCTGGCGCAGCCGGCCCAGGTCCTCGTGCAGCAGCAGCGCCAGGGGCACCACCCGCACGGTGGAGCCGGCGCCGTTGCTCTCGATGCCGCACACGGACCAGTGCCGGCCTTCCGCCAGCGCCTGCACCGACTGGGCGGTCGACTTGCCCGCCCGCAGCGAGCTGGGCAGCCAGCGGATCAGGCGCTCCGCGAAGTCGTCCATGTCCAGTTCCCCCGCCTCCACCAGGGACTCGCCCAGGCAGAAGACCAGCTGGGTGTCCTTCGTGACCTGGCCCACGGGCCAGGTATGGCGGCGGCCGATGCGGCCCGCGTAGCCACGGATGGGCCCCCCGTAGATCATCTCGATCTCGCTGGGGCCCCGGCCTTCGGCCGGGAAGCCGAGCGCGTCGCCGATGCCGACGCCCAGCAGCGCGCCCGCGAAGCGGTCACGCCGATCCACGGCCTCGTGCACCGTGACCTCCGGCAAGTCGGCGTTCTCGAAGGGCAGCTTACCGGTGTTGCGGCCGCGCTGGCGGCGGCGGCGCGCCACCTGAACCAGCGGGGCGGCCTCGCCGCCCACGTCGAGCTCGTAGATCCAGTCGGGGCTTAGTTCCCCCAGGCCAGGGTACTGCGCCAGCGCTGCCTCGGGCGGCTCCTCGGGCAGCCGGAACTGGCGGCACACGGAGAAGGTGGGGTTGTCGAGCTCGACCTCGTGGAACGTGCAGCGATCGCCTGCCAGGCAGTCGCATAGCGTACAGTTCACGGGCATCTCGTTGGCCATGGGGAAGGGGCGCCTCCTTCGGAGGTCACCATTATACCCAGCGGACTAGCGCGTGGCGGTCCGTACCGGGCGGTGCCGCGGCGGGGCCTTGGCGACGGGCTTGGCAAGCGGCTTGGTTGGGGGCTTCACGACCGGCGCGGCGGGCTGCGGTTCCGGCTGGGGCTGCGGCGCCACCGCGTCCGCCGTGCGGAAGCTCAGCACCGCGGAGCGCGCCACGCCGAGCGGGGTGGCCGTCTCCACGCGGAAGTAGTAGCGCGTGCCCGGCTCGAGGTTGTCCAGCGCGATCGTGCGCTCCGAGGTCGGCGTGCTGTGGTCCACCACCACCGGCATCAGGTGCGGGTCGCGGGCGAAGGCCACCGTGCTTTGACCCTGCCAGGGCGATCGCCACCAGATGGTGGCGCCGTTGGCATCCACGCGGCCGATCGTCACGTTCGTCAGGCCGGGCTTGAGCGGTGCGGGCTCGTTGGCATCCAGCGCGTTGCCCGGTTCCCCGCGGTGCGCGCCCTTCAAGAAGCTGCAACCGACCAGGGTCAAGCCGAGCACCAGGGCTAGCGTGGTCTTTTTCCAGGTCGTCTGCATGTGCATCCTTTCCCAGAAGGCAGCGGTGGCGCCGTTGTTTCTATGATGACACTTGTACATCAAGGCCCCATCAATCGCCCATTAGCAGGATGTTGAATTACTGTGTATTTCTTGCCCTAGGCACCCCGCAAAACTACCGGACAAGCGGGGTTCCGGAACGACCAAGTTGTGTTAATCGTTTCTTAATCCAGCCTTTATCTAACCTTTATCGAGTTCCACCTTAATTTTCCGACAACCTTGGTACCCGTCCCGAACGTTGGAGATGACCCCATGAACACCACCTGGATCGCCCGCATTGCCCTCGGCCTCGTCGCCACCGCCGCCCTCGCCGGCTGCGGCAAGGCCGCGCCGACCGCGAAAAGCGCCGTGGTGGAGTCCGTCTTCGCGACGACGACCGCCGAGAACGCCGCCCCTCAGGTGGTGCAGCAGCAGCAGGCGCGCAAGGACCAGGACGCCTCGACGGACACGAGCGACGTCGGCGGCCCGGGCAACGAGAAGAACTAAGCCCGCTTGGATATGATCAAAGTCTCGCTGGCCGGCAGCACCATGCCGCGTTGCCCGACGCGAACTGCCACGCCGTGAGCGATGAACCGGATTTCGGCTACGTGCGCGAAACGCTCGCCCGCGCCCTCAAGGAAGCCCCGACGGCGCAGCGCGAGCTGCTGGCGGCCACGGACGCCGCCTACGATTACCTGGAAGGCCCCGGCCAGGACCTGACCGACGACCAGTACCTGGACCTCAAGATGATGGCCAGCCAGGCGGAATCGATCCTGACCCGTTACTTCGGGATGTAGGCGGCGCGGTTTACATCCCGATGTAGACCGGACCCCCGCCGCCTTCGGGCGGGACCCAGGTGATGATCTGGTAAGGGTCCATGATGTCGCAGGTCTTGCAGTGGACGCAGTTCGAAGCGTTCACCTTGATGTTCGTGACCCCCTCCGCGTTCGGCACCATCTCGTAGACCGCCGCCGGGCAGAAGTGCTGGCACGGGTTGCCATACTCCTCCTTGCAACGCGTGTTGCAAACGTTGGTGTCCGCGATGCGCAGGTGCGACGGCTGGTTCTCCTCGTGCTTGGTGCCCGAGCGGTAGACGTCGTCCAGCTTCGAGAAGGTCAGCTTGCCGTCGAACTTGAAGCCTTCGCCCTTGGCCGGTGCGCCGCCCGGGTAATAGTCGCGCAGCTTCTTCATCGCCGCGTAGCCAGGGTGCGCCATGTAGCGCTCCTTGAGGCCGCGGCCCTTGGTCGCGAGTTGCAGGGGCACGTGGAGCATCATCGCGGGGATCAGGCCGTGCTCGAAGGCCTGGTGGAAGTTGCGCGCTTCGTACAGCTCGCCGCCGATGTCACCTGTCTTGTCCATCACGCGCTCGCCGTAGCGGGCCAGGGTCTTCTCCGTGTAGTCATCCGCCAACATCGCGGCGAAGATCGTCTCCGCGGCTTCGATGCCGGACTCGATGCCCAGGTGCACGCCCTTGAGCTTCATGGGGTTCAGCAGGCCCGCGGAGTCGCCCACCAGCAGGGCGCCATCCGTGTACAGCTTGGGGATGGCCCAATAGCCGCCCTCGGGGATGGTCTTCGCGCCGTAGCGCAGCATCTCGCCGCCGTCCAGCAGCGCCGCCACCTTGGGATGGGTCTTGAACTTCTGCAGCGCCAGGTGCGGGTCGAACAACGGGTCCTTGTAATCAAGGCCGGACACCAGGCCCACGCACACCGTCTCGTTGTCGAGGTGGTAGATGAAGCCGCCGCCGAACTCCTCGCGCTTGAGCGGGAAGTTCATGGTGTGGATGACCATGCCCTTCTTGTGGTTCTCCGGCTTGATCTTCCAAAGTTCCTTCACGCCGACGGTCCAAACTTGGGGGTTCTTGCCGGCATCCAGCTTCTTCTTCTGGACCAGCGCCTTCGTGAGCGTGCCGCGGGTGCCCTCGCCGAGCACCGTGACCTTGGCCGTGAAGTCCATGCCGGGCTGGAAGCCGCTCTTGGGTTGGCCGTGGTGGTCCAGGCCCATGTCGGTCGTGCGCACGCCGATCACGCGGTCGGCATCGTCGTAGAGCAGCTCCGCGGCGGGGTAACCGGCGGCGACCGTCACGCCTTCTTCTTCGGCCTTCTGCGCCATCCAGGCCACCAGCTTCTGCAGCGAGATCACATAGAAGCCGTGGTTATCGAACGGGTTGATCATCGGCGGCGGGGGCGACGGCACGTTGAGCTTGGACTTGGCGGTCAGGAACCAGACCTCTTCGCTCGTGACGGGGCTCTCGACCGGCACGCCGGCGGCCTCCAGGTCCGGGTAGAGCTTGCGCAGGCCGCGCGGGTTCATGACGGCGCCGGAGAAGCCGTGGTAGCCCACCTCCGCGCTCTTCTCGAGCACGGCGATCATGGGCTCTTCCAGCTTCTTCTCCGCGGAAGCGTTGTGCTTCTTCACCAGACGCGCGAGGTGGATCGCGCCCGCCAGGGAGGCCGGGCCCGCGCCCACGAACAGGACGTCTACGGGGTTTTGTTCGCGTTCGATGCTCATGTGATCTCCGTTGATCTATATCGATTAGATATACGAGAAAAGTGTAGCATATTCGCCCATTTTGGCGCTTGCAGCGCGGCCTGTGGGGTG
The DNA here is from genome assembly GCA_028287685.1 of Cyanobacteria bacterium RYN_339. GTDB lineage: Bacteria > Cyanobacteriota > Sericytochromatia > S15B-MN24 > JAQBPE01 > JAQBPE01. Next base: position 10,358 of record JAQBPE010000384.1, read on the forward strand.
ATATTATGAACAGGTTAATTCCAGGTTATGAACACTTGATCAACAGCGATCGGGAGAGATCCAACCTTGAAGTTCCGCCCCCTGTTCGCCGTCTTGGCCGCTGCCCTCGCCGCTGGTTGCGGACGCGTGGCCGCGCCCCAACCGGTCGCCCACGTTGCCACCTCCTTCAAGACCGCCGCGGTGCCGCAAGGCTTCATGTGGGGCGTCTCTACGGCCGGCTACCAGTGGGAAGGCCAGGACCCCGGCAGCCAGTGGGGCAAGTGGGACCAGGCCGGCAAGACCGTGGAACGCAACCCGCTGGGCGCCGACGGCTACCGCCGCTACGAGCAGGACGCGGACCTCACCAAGGGCCTGGGCTGCAACACCTTCCGCACCAGCATCGAGTGGGCACGCATCGAGCCGCGCGAGGGCGAGTACGACCAGGCCGCCATTGCCCACTACCACGCCTTGCTGGGTGCCTTGCGCGCCCGCGGTTTGGAGCCCGTGATCACGCTGATGCACTTCAGCTACCCGGGTTGGCTGGACGCCGACGGCGGCTGGGAGAGCCCCAAGGCCGCCGGCCGGTTCGCCAAGTACGCCGCGTTCGTGGCGAAGGAATTCGGCCACGACATCAAGTGGTACCTGACCTACAACGAGCCCAACGTCTACCTGATGGGCGGCTACCTGGCCGGCATGATGCCGCCGGGCCGCCAGGACCCCCTGGGCGGCCTCCGCGCGCTGCGGAACATGGTCACGGGGCACAAGCTGGCCTATGCCGCCATCCACGCCAACGACCCGGAGGCCCAGGTCTCGTTCAACATGTACACGGCGGAGTACGCCGTCGGGCTGCGCGCGGACGCCGATCCGAGCTCGACGCCGGAGCAGCAGGCCAAGCAGCGCATCACCTCCGACCTGTTCTTCATGGACCAGCTGAGCGCCACCCCGGAGCACAAGGGCACGCTGGACTACGCCAGCTTCGACTACTACTGCCGCTTCAAGGTCACGCTTCCCTTCGCCTTCCCACGCGCCGACACCTGGGAGGTCTACCCCGAAGGCTTCTACAAGGCGTTGCACCGCTACCATGACCGTTACCACCTGCCCGTGCTGGTGGCGGAGAACGGCATGGCCACCTGGGACCTGGCGCCCCGCGCCGACCGTTGGACGCGTTCTGCCTACACCGTCACCCATGTGAAGCAGCTCCAGCGCGCGGTCGCCGAGGGCGTGCCCGTGCTGGGCTACGTCCACTGGTCGATCACCGACAACTACGAGTGGGGCTCGTTCTCGCCGCGCTTCGGCTTGTTCAGCGTGGACTGCCGCCACCAAAACTTCGACCGCGTCGCGGCGGACGGCGTGCAGGCCTTCAAGAGCATCATCGCCGAGGGCGGCGTGACGGACGCGATCACCAAGCGTTACCCCGCGCCTGGCCTGGTGCCCCTGCCGGCCCCCTGGGAGCCGGGCGGCGGCAGCGCGGTGCACACCTATTAATCGTTGTCGCTGACCAGCTTGGCGGCGTACTCCTGGATCATGCGCTGTTGCCGCGAGGCGCCACAGCGCTTGATCACGGCTTCCACGGCTTCCTCGGGCGTGCGGCCGCGGCCCTTCCACTGGGTGTACTCGCCATGCAAGAAGCTGCGGCCCGTCTCGCCGTGCATATGCAGCTTGGCGTACCACCAGCCCAGATCGTGGGACAACGACATCGTGATGCCGGGGGCGACGGCCTCCGTTTGCTCCTCGGAGGGCATCCGGCCGCTGCCGCGCACCGATTCGCCGCCATACTGATGGACCAGCGCGTTCAGGAACTCGAACAGGCTCTGGTCGGCCACCTCGGCCAGCCCTTTGAGCTTGGCCATGTCCTCCGGGCTGGCGTTGGACAGCAGCATGTGGGAGAGGTTCTCCTGCTGCATGCGGTTCATGTCGCTCTGGATCGCGGTTTGGCGCATCACGTTGAGCGCGATCACGGAGAGCACCACGCCGAGCCCGGCCACCAACCAGCCGCCGATCGCGCCCATCAAGCCGATACCGGCCACCATGCTCAAGATCGTAACGAGGTCGGGCGACCAGACCCTGCGCGTGGGCTTGGCGGGCAAGTGGCGCTTGCTGGGGACGGGAGCGGGCATGGAGCCTCCTCTTGGCGGTCGCTGGGTTTATACCCGCTTGGTCGATTTAACCGTACGTACGCGTGAAGTTAATCATAGCTTTACCCGATTTCATGTCATCCCACCGATAGGGTTTAAGTGAGCCTTAAATTGATGGCAAGGGCCAGTTAATTTAAGGAAGTTGGAGTTCAACGAGTTGGAGGACCGGCCGATGCCTATCGGACCGATCGGTGGCGTTCGCCCACTGGCAGTCAAGACCCCCGCCCGCGTGCAGAAGCCCCTGTCCACCGCCCCCGGCGGCCAGCTGGCCGCCGGCACCCGCGTGGCCCGTGCCCAGGCCCCCGCCCCG
>JAQBPE010000389.1 GCA_028287685.1 Cyanobacteria bacterium RYN_339
CGCAGATTTCCCGATGGTTCCAATCTAAATGTAAATCGTTGACAAGACCGCTTTTCAATCGGGTGTATGTCGCTGGAGGTGCGTTGTTGTGTGGCAGTTGTTAAGATTTGAGATTCCTACCGTTGCCGAAAGCTTCCTTGGCGAGATGCGGCCCGAAGCGGCCGCCAAAGAGCTAGTTTCACGGGCAGATTCCACTCGAACCCGGCGATTCGTTTAGAACCTCGGAAATGCAACTTGATTGAGTCTATGCGCATAGACCCTCAAGGTGCTAAAATCGGTTTGAACAATTGAATGAGCGGAGTGTCAGGCTCCATACCGCGACCTGCCTCTTCTTTTGACGGTAGAGCGACCAACTACGAAATAGATTGACCATGTCGAAAGCCACCGAACCTTGAAGGGTCGGTGGCTCATTGACTTTGAGTGCCTACAAATCTACCGAGTGAGCCAACGGCTATGGCCAGTCTCATAATTCGGGCCAACTGATCTCGGTTATCTTTGGACGTGTCAAACTTCGGGGCATCAGCCATAAGTTCTCCAATGGCCCGAATTAGGCCTCAAGAATGTTTCCTGTTCGTTCTCGCATCTTGCTCCGCGCCGCGCCTCACCCCGCAAGGACCCACATATGGTGCGTGCTAGGCCCTAAAATGTCCTCGACACTACCGGGGATCGGCGGAGCAACAGCACCAGGATACCAGGTGCAATAACCCTAACTTGCCTGGGGTACATACCCCTGAACGGTCAAGGCCTCACCAGGTCGGGATGTCGGTAGATCAAGTAGAGCAAGTAGAGGAAGTTGAACTGTGAGATTGTACGCGGTATTGCTTATAGCCTTAGTCGCCGGATGCTCGCTGCCCGTCGGGCTTCGTCCAACCAAGCCAGCGGGTTTGGCCTATTTCAAGGCGGACAAGTCGGTCAAACAAGGTGAGCCGCTCACAATAGTTGGCACGGTAACGCTATACGACGGCTGCCAAGGTGCAGCCCAGCTTATCGCAGCGGTGGATGAAAATGCAATGGTTGTCCGGCTAACTGCTCTGTCTGTCAAAGGATGTGGCGCCACCGGGAGCCGGATGTACGGCGGCAGTCTGGTATCAAGAGGCTAGAACCCAAGTCACCTTGAGGGCTTTAGGCAATTACCGTGTCCAAGCTTTGGTGTCTCCCACCGGGGATAGTGGCGTGCCTACCGACTTCTCTCACCTTCAGCCAGCGTTCAAGACCACCACTGGCGCCAACGCGTCCCCCCTGGAACTGACCCAGGACATCGAAGTCACCAACTGAGGCCGGTGGCACCTGGCAGGACCGGGTGATACGATACGGTGGTCTATCTAACACCATCAATTTTAGGGCGCTGTCTCGGCCCAGAACAGAGACGAAGGTATGCCAGAATGTCCCGTTTGCAAAAAAGGCCCTGGAACCTACTATAAGTGCTATTCCGCGGCACTAGCCAAGCTTCTCGAGAAGTACCCGGCGATTGCGGATGGTGCCGAAAATTGGGAAACGATGGAGCCCGAGGTTCCAATCACCAATGAGTCGAAATTCGAAGAGGTCTACAACCGTTCGGGCGAGACCAACTATCGTCGCGGCAAGACCAAGGTCCCGTTTCTAGCCGTCCATCTCAACGGCGACCGACCTGACCAGGTGGTATTCGATTACCCTTTGGTCCCTTTCAATACGTTCGAGGCGTTCTCCAAGGTGCAACGGGAGCAGGACCGTTTTCTCGTGTTCCTTTGCCCTGCGTGTGCCCAAGCAGCGCACCGAGACCTGGAACTCGAACCTTTTGAATTGTGGCAACTCGTTGCATACCCTTGCCCCTGTTGCGGCTACTACACGATGAAGACGTCGGCTCCGTACGAAGTCTGCCCGGTCTGTTATTGGACCGAACCAGACCCAGGATACGAACGTCACCTGGCGGAGGCCCAGGAGAACTTCGTGCGGTTTGGCGCCAGGGATGAAGGCTGGCGAAATTACGTGAGACGTCCGAGGCTGGAAGAGCATCCACGGTTTTATCGGTACTTCGCCTAGCTGTTCGTTAAGAGGGCGGCGGCCGTGCCATGCGATGTCCAACTCCAAGTGCTCGGCCGGAAATTATATCGAGTTGCATTCCAGGAAGTAATCGTACGCCGAAGGATCGACATTCCCGCAAAAATGCGGCCGCAATGCCTCCAACTGATCGCCATCCAGCGAGAACGTGTAAACAAGCGAGACACCCGCCCCCACTCCGAGTATTCGGCGCAAGTCCGCCTTGCCGAGGCCGTTCAGCGGAAACCTGCCGATCAACGCATTGCCCGGGTCCTTCTCGTACCAGGCCACGAAACGGGCTAACCCGGCTTCCGGCGGGTCTTGGAGCGAGGCTTCCAGCGCCGACACCAACTCCAACTCCAGCATGAAGCCCTTGCCGGCCTGGCCTTCGGCCAACACTTCCAGCTTATTGGCCCTACGTAGGTAGGTGATTCGGGTGGGGAAGTCGTGCTTGAGGTTCTCGAAGACCGCGCGGTCCGGTTCCACGGATACCAAGGTGAACACCACGGGCGAGGGAGCGCCCCCGGGGGCCGGCACCTCTACCACCTGACCATCACGGACCTCGAAGCGCTCGTGCTCGAACGACGTCACGCGCTCCGCATCGAAATGCTTCGTATACGACAGAATCAGCCCACCCGCAGGGCTGGAATAGTGCGCCTCGCAACTATCGTTGCACCACGTACCGGCGAGCCAGCCAAGGGCGGCGAGTTGGGCATGCGGATCGATCACGGGACACCTCCTGCCCCCCCAATACCCAGCAGCCAGCCGGTTACAATTCCTGATAATCCCAGCCGGCTGCCAGGGGTACAGATTTCATCATGGCAACCATTCTGTTGGTCGATGATGATCCAAGCTGCGTCGAAATCGCATCGATCGTTTGTGCCGGTGCGGGGCACGAGGTAATCGTCGCCCGCAACGGCCAGGACGCGCTTTACGCGCTGGTTCGGCAGCCCGTCGACCTCGTGCTGATGGACGTGGTGATGCCCGTCCTGGATGGCCTCGAGGCCACGCGGCTGATCCGCCAGAACCCGGCGTTTGCTGCCTTGCCCGTCATCGGCTTCACCGCCGTCGGCGACCTGGACACCCGCATGAAGATGGAGCAGGTCGGGATGTGTGGCGTGGTGCGCAAGCCCTACCGCAACGGGCAACTGGTCGCGGCCATCGCCGCGGCCCTCGGGTCGCCGGAGCTGGTGAAGACGGTACCGCAGCGCGTCCCGACGACCTCGCAGGTGAACGCCTAGGGCGGCAGGCCCCCTAGCGGGAGCGTGAACCAGAAGGTGCTGCCGCCCCCTTCGCGCGACCGGACGCCGATGTCGCCGCCGTGAGCCAGGATAAGGCTCTTGCAAATCGCCAGCCCAAGCCCCACGCCACCCGCGCGTCGCGTGCTGCTCATGTCCACCTGCGTGAACGGCTCGAACAGGGCGCCATGGGCGCTGCTGTCGATGCCCGGGCCGTTGTCTTCCACCTCGACGCGCAAGCTGCCCGCGACCGCCCTGGCCCGGACTTCCACCTGGCCGCCGGCCTGGGTGAACTTCAAGGCGTTGCCGACCATGTTGGACAGCACCTGCGTGACGCGCACCTGGTCGGCCATCAAAGCGGGCAAATCCGCGGGAACGTCCGCGTGTAGCGTAATCTGCTTGGCTTCGGCCACCGGGGCGCAGGTGCCCAGCACCTCCTGAATCGCGACGCCCAGCGAGGTGCGGTGGGGCCTGACCGTGAAGCTGCCGGCCTGCATCCGGCTCATATCCAGCAGGTCGCTGACGAGGGCCAACAGGGAGTCCGACGCGGTGATGACCTTGCCGATGTACTTGTGCTGGACGGCATTCAACGGGCCCGCGAGCTCGTCTTCCAGGATGGAGCCGAAGCCCATGATCGCGTTGATCGGCGTGCGCAGTTCATGGCTGAGGATGCCCAGGAACTGGTCCTTGAGCCGCTCGGCCTCCTCCAACGCGTTGACGCGGCTCAACTGGTGCTGTTCGCGCTCCACCCGGGCCGAGACGTCGGTGCAGAGGATCAGCACGGCGTAGACCTCGCCGTCGTCGTCTGCGATGGGCTGGAAGGTGAAGTCCCAGTAGCCCAGGTGGCCCGGGTCGGCCGTCACGTTGAAGGGGAAGGCCACGCCGTAGTGCGCCTCGCCGGTCAAGACCTTGCGGCAATAGGGCTCGATCCGGGCCTTGGTTTCCTCGCCCAGGCCTTCGTAGATGCTTTGGCCGAGCAACCGCTCCACCGGTACGCCTACGAGATCGGCATACATCGGGTTGACCCACTCGAAGACCAGGTCGCAGTTCAGGTAGGCAATGCCCGCGGGGGCGTTCGCGACGATGCGGGCATTGAGCTCGCGCTCGCGCTTTAATTCGGCTTCGGCGGCTTTCTGCTCCGTGACGTCACGCGCGACGCTGTAGAACAAGTCCTCCGAAGGGGTGGTTTGCCAGGCCAGCCAGCGATAATCGCCCAGGCGGGTGCGGAAGCGACTCTCGAACTTGATCACCCTGCCCTCGCCGAGCTTCGCCACGTCGGACTCGGTGGCCGCGACATCGTCGGGATGGATGAAATCGATGAACGGGCTTGCCGTCAGGTCCGCTTCCGACCAGCCGAGAACCTTGTAGAACGCGGGGTTGACGCGCTTGAAGTAGCCGTCCAGACCGGTGACGGACAGCAGGTCCGTCGACAGGTTCCACAGCGTATCGCGTTCGCCGGCCAGCAACCGGCGTTCGACGAGCAGGCGGGCTCGGTGCTGGATACCGGACTTGATTTCTCCGACCTGGCGCTCGACCTCGGCTTGGAGGTGCAGCGAGTGCTTCTTCAGTTCTTGGTACACCACGCCGATTTCCACGGCTTGGGCTTCCAGTTCCACGGTGACGACGGCCTCCTGGTGGCGCGAGCTCTCGAGCTCCCGCCGCGTCGCCGACTGGTTGGCCTGAACCTTGGCATCGGACGTGACGTCTTCGACCCGGTGGATGATGTAGCGCACCGCGCCATTCGCCGCCAAGACGGGCGTGTTGAGGGCCCGCCAATAGCGTTCCTCGAAGGTCCCGTCCGGGTTCACGATGTCGAAGCGTTGCAGCTGCATTTCGTCGGGCACGCGGTCGTTCACCACCCGCCTGAAGGAGGCCCGCAGGTTCGCAACGCCCGTCGGCAGGGGGTTGGCGGGGTTGGCGTCGGTGAAGACGTCGAAGAGCTCGCGGCCTACCAGGTCGGCGCGCTCCACCCGGCTCACCTCGAGGTAGGCGTTGCTGGCGTCCAGGACCCGCAGGTCGGGCGCGAGCACCAGAAACAAGCCGGGCATGGCCTCGAAGAGTTGCCTGAAATCGATCGTTTCGGCATCGCTGGCGGCGCGCGGGCTGGTGGTGTGGTGGTGTTGCTCCATACCTGGCCTTGCTCCGCGTGGTGCTCCGACCGTTTGCGCGAACCGATCCAGGGATCTGCTCGCGCTACAGCTGATTCCCAGCCGGTCAATCACAAAGGTTAACACGGACACGGGCAAAGCATTCGAGGGTGAAGCCCTTGATTGCCCGCTGCGAGCGACCCATGCGACCCGCTGGATGCGACATGTTTACTTGAGCCTGGTCATAGATAGAGTGGACAGCACAAGCCGGTTCGGACGAAAGATGGTGGCGCCGGAACGGCCGCCTGCCCGTATAGTCTCGAGGCGCGTGGCCCTATGATGCGGCTATGGAACCAACGGTCTCATGGTGTGCCTGTCCGAACTGTGGCGGCCGGCTCGATGCTTGCGTGGCGCTGGTCGGCGACCTGCGTTGTGTCGCCTGCGCCACGGTCGTGCTCTTGATCGATCGCGAGTGCCTGTTCAGCGGGCCCGCGGCCCGGGGCCCGCTGCACCGCTGCACGATCGAGCGGCTCACGCCTCCAGCAGGCGTTCCGCCAGCGCCCGGTCGTTGAAGCCCGCTCGCGCGCATGTGCGCGAGCCGGTGGGCCAACCCGGTCGGCCGCACTATGTATCCCCCGGCGTCCCCATAGCAAGCGAGATCGGCGCTTGATCACGGCGCTTGTCTGCCGGAAACACCGTGGTAACACGGGGCTTTCGCGGCAGACGGAAAAGCGTGACCGCCAATGACCATTCGACTTTCTAATGGGTTTCGGGTTAAATTATAGGGCGAAGCAGACAAACTCTTCTTCACTTTCCAACCGCATCCGCCAACTACTTTCACATTATCTGGAGGAACCCCCTTGAAGCACTCTATCGTTACCGCCGCCCTCGTCGCCGCGATGCTCGGCCTCGGCAACGGCGCCGCCCTGGCTGCCGCTCCGGCCGCCCCTGCTGCGAAGCCTGCCGACACCAAGGCTGCCGCGCCTGCCGCCAAGCCGGCCGCCGCGACCACCAAGGCTGCCCCGGCCGGCAAGCCCGCCGACACCAAGGCTGCCCCCGCTGGCAAGCCGGCTGCTGCGAAGCCCGCCGCCGCCAAGCCCGCTGCTGCCAAGCCCGTCGCCGGCAAGGTGATGAAGCCCGCCGCCGCCCGCAAGGCCGTCCGCACCTGGAACAACTCCTCGATGTCCGTGGACGGCGTCTACGGCGTGAACACCACGGCCGCGGTTCGCAAGTTCCAGGCCAAGCAGGGCCTGTCGGTTGACGGCGTTGCCGGTCCCGCCACCCTGAAGGCGTTGGGCATGAACTACAAGTGGACCCTGCGCCGTGGCGCGAAGGGCGCGTCCGTCTCCTCGCTGCAGTCCGCCCTGATGGGTGGTTCGGCCGCGAAGCCGGCTGCCGCCGGTAAGCCTGCTGCGAAGCCGGTCGCCGCGACCAAGCCTGCTGCGAAGCCGGCCGCCACCAACATGGCGAAGCCCATTGCCAAGCCCGCCGGCAAGCCCGCTGGCAAGCCCGCGATGACGCCGAGCGCGAAGCCCTCCACCTAATAGGTCAGGTCTTCAAAAACGGTTGGGCCCCACGTTCCGCGAGGAACGTGGGGCCTTCTCTTTGCCTTGGTTTAGCTCAGCGTGGCCTTGATGGCCTGGAAGGTCGACTGGAACGCTTGCCAGTCCGCCGTGTTGAAGCCCGGGTGCTCCTGCAACACGCCGCGCGCCAGAGAATCCACCGCCTGCAAGCGGCCGTCGGCGCTGCCCTGCGTCAGGCGCAACACGGCGTAGAGGCGCGAGCGCATCCAGGTGATGCCGGACGTGTTGTTGTTGCCGGTCACGCCATCGATGGTGATCTCGTTCAAAGCCTTGATGTCACGGTCCGTCACGCTGCCCTGGGTGTTCAAGAGGGCCTGCGCGCTCTGGAAGCCGGTGTAGAGCGCGTAGTAGTCCGCGCTGTTGAAGCCCGTGTTCTCCTTCAAGACCGAGCGCGCGATGCGGCCGACCGCGGCGAAGTCATCGCCCTGGCGGTTGGCCGAGAGGTCGGCGATCGCCGCCAGCCGGGCGCGCATGAAGGTGATGCCCGACGTGTTGTTGTTGCCGCCCTTGCCCTCCGTCGTCAGCTTCTTCATGGCGCTGCGGGCGCGGTCGTCCAACGTGCCGGCGCCGCCCAGCAGCTCCTGGATCGCGATGTTCGAGCAGTAGAGCGCGTAGTAGTCTTCGCTGTTGAAGCCCTTGAAGGCCAACCCGCGGGCGGCGACCGCATCCACCTGGCGCGACTGGTCGTCGGTGCGCGTGCGCGTGATCTGGCGGATCGCTTCGAGGTGGCCGCGCATGAACTGGATGCCGGACGTGTTGTTGTTGCCGGTCGCGCCATCCACGGCATGCTGGCGCAGCAGCTTCGCGAGGGCGGCGGGCAGCTCGCTGCCGTCGCCGATCGGGGCCGGGGGCGCGTTGACCACGGCAGGTGCGGGCGCCGGCGCCGGGGCGGGGGCCTGGGGCGCCTGCGGCGTCACGACGACTTCCTTGCCGGGAATCGCCTCGACCTGCTCGCGCCAGAACTTGTCCTTGTCGAAGCCCTGGCCGAACAGCAGCTTGGAGCGCGACCAGTCGGACGGGATCGGGAAGTTGTCGCGCAGCACCGCCAACTGGAGCTTCACGGCGTCGAGGCGCTCCTTGAGGGCCTCGACCTCGGACTTGTTGCCGGCGCCTGTATCTTGGATGTTGCGGGCCTTGTCCAGGTCGGCCTGGGTGGCACGCGCCTGGGCCACCAGGTTGATCACGTAGTGCTGGTACTGTTCCGCGTTCGCGAAGGTCGGCAGCGGGTCGCCGCCCCGCGCCTTGGCCTTCACACCCACCGGGCGCGGCTGCGGCTGCGGCTGCTGCACCACCACGTTGTTGTTGGTGCGGACGGGGGGCTGGAAGGCGCGGACGTTCGAAATCATGAGGACCTTTCAGAAGCGGGCGTTCTCGCCTTATCGCCCCGTTCCGGCCAAATCCGGTAAAACTAACGATAACGGCACGGTAAGAACTGGTTAACTCAGCAACGGCGTCCGGGCTTGGGTTATAATGAGCCGCCCGATCCCACCCCGGAGGACCCCATGAAGCTCGCCATCGCCAGCGACCACGGCGGTTACCGCCTGAAGGACCAGCTCGTGGAGCGCCTGCGCGGCGCCGGCCACGAGGTCGAGGACCTGGGCGGCACCGCGGAGCGTTGCGACTACCCGGCCCCCGCCTCCGCCGTCGGCCGGGCCGTGTCGGCCGGGCGCGCCGAGCGCGGCGTGTTGGTCTGCGGCTCGGGCATCGGCGTCTCCATCGCTGCCAACAAGGTGCCCGGCGTGCGCGCCGCGGTGGTCGGCGAGACCACGTCGGCGCGGCTCTTCCGCGAGCACAACGACGGCAACGTCCTCTGCCTGGGCGAGCGGCTGATCGGGCCGGAGATGGCCTGGGAGATCGTCCAGACCTTCCTCGCCACCCCGCACCAGGGCGGGCAACACGCGGTGCGCGTGGCCCAAATCGGCGACCTCGAGCCCCCACAGAAAGGGATTTCGCATGTATAGCTTGGATGACGTGAAGGCCGCCGACCCCGCCGTGGCCGCGGCGATCGGCCACGAGCTCGACCGCCAGGCCCATCACTTGGAGCTGATCGCGTCGGAGAACTTCACCAGCCGCGCCGTCATGGCCGCCCAGGGCAGCGTGCTCACCAACAAGTATGCAGAGGGGTTGCCCGGCAAGCGCTACTACGGCGGCTGCGAGTACGTCGACGTGGTGGAGAACCTGGCCATCGAGCGCGCCAAGCAGCTCTTCGGCTGCGAGCACGTGAACGTGCAGCCCCACTCCGGCGCACAGGCCAACATGGCGGTGCAGGTCGCCGCCCTCAAGCACGGCGACGTGGTGCTGGGCATGAACCTGGCCCACGGCGGCCACCTCACGCACGGCAGCCCGGTGAACTTCTCCGGCCTCAACTACCAGATCGTGCCCTACGGCGTCGACGCCGAGACGGAGCGCATCGACTACGACGCCCTGGAGAAGCTCGCCAAGGAGCACAAGCCCAAGATGATCATCGCGGGCTTCTCGGCTTACTCCCGCGAGCTCGACTTCCCGCGCTTCCGCGCGATTGCCGACGAGGTCGGCGCCCTGGTGATGGCCGACATCGCCCACATCGCGGGCCTGGTGGCCGCCGGCGCCCACCCCACCTCGATCGGCCACGCGCACTTCACCACCACCACCACCCACAAGACCCTGCGCGGCCCCCGCGGCGGCATGATCATGTGCGACGAGGCCTGGGGCAAGGCGATCGACAAGGCCGTCTTCCCCGGCATCCAGGGCGGCCCGCTCATGCATGTGATCGCCGGCAAGGCCGTGGCGCTGCACGAGGCGCTCGACCCGAGCTACAAGGTCTACATCCAGCGCGTGCTGGCGAACGCCCGCGCCATGGCGCAGACCTTCATGGACGAGGGCATCCGCATCGTCTCGGGCGGCACCGACAACCACCTGATGCTGCTCGACCTGCGCGCCGTGAACCTGACGGGCAAGGAGGCCGACGCGCTGCTGGGCTCGCTCGGCTACACCGTCAACAAGAACACCATCCCCAACGACCCGCAGAGCCCGTTCGTGACCAGCGGCCTGCGGATCGGCACGCCCGCCATTACCACCCGCGGGTTCCGGGAGGATGACTGCCGCCAGGTGGCTTCGGCGATCGCCGCCGTCCTGAAGCAGCCCACCGAGGAAGGCCCCAAGGATGCCGCCCGCAAGCTGGCGGCCCAACTGTGCGAGCGCCACCCGCTCTACCCCGCCCAGGCCGCGGGCACGGTGTCCTGATGGCCGGCCGCCCGTCCTGGGACGACTACTTCCTGAAGATGGCCACGGTCTGCGCGGAGCGCGCCACCTGCGATCGCCGCCACGTGGGCGCCGTGATCGTGCGGGACCACCACCCCATCGCCACCGGTTACAACGGCTCCCCACCGGGGCTGCCGCATTGCGACGACGTCGGCCACCTTATGCGCGAGGTGGACGGCCGCCCCAGCTGCCACCGTGCCACCCATGCCGAGCAAAACGCCATCTTCACCGCCGCGCGCTTCGGCCACCGCACGGAGGGCGCCACCATCTACGTGACGGCCCAGCCCTGCCTGAACTGCGCCAAGGCCATCATCACGGCCGGCATCCGCAAGGTGGTCTGGTCCGACGGCTACCCCGACCCGGTCAGCCTCGAGTTCCTGGAAGGCGCCGGCGTGGAGATGGTCAACCGCGGTGCCTCCACCGTCGCGGACGCCGCCCCGTCCCCGGGTATGGTGTAGGCACGTGGCCAGGGCGGAACGCCTGTGCAACGCGCACTTGAGCGGTCCAACCCCGTGTGCTACGCTGGGGCCGAACCGCCCCAGGAGAGGACCAGCCCCGCGTGCGTGAACAACTCCTGCCCTATCTGGTGACGCTGCTGGTGGCCTGGCTGGCCACCGATCTGCTCATCCCCTGGGTCACCCTGGCAGCGTACCGCCTCGGCCGCGTCGATACGCCGGATGCCCGCAAGGTCCACACGGTTCCCATCCCCCGCCTCGGCGGCATCGCGATTTTCTTCGGCTTTGTCTGCTCCGTGGCGCTCGTGGAGTGGCTCACGCCCGGCCAGCTCTTCCCGCACTCCGGTCCCTACCTGGGCCTGGTGGCGGGCGCGGCCAGCATCTTCCTGCTGGGCATCGCGGACGACCTCAGGCCCCTGCCCGCCAAGGTGAAGCTGCTGGTGCAGATCGCGGCCGCGGGCCTCGCCGTCTACCTGGGCGTGCGCATCGACTTCCTGAGCAACCCGTCGGGCGGCCTGATCCTGCTGCCACCGATGTTCGCGGTGCCGCTCACGGTCTTCTGGCTGGTGGGCATCACGAACACCATCAACCTGATCGACGGCCTGGACGGCCTGGCGGGCGGCGTCTCGCTGATCGCGGCCAGCACCACGGCGCTGATCGCCTGGCAGACGCACCAGCCGGCCATCACGCTCTTGGCGCTCGCGCTGATGGGCGCCACGATTGGCTTCCTCCGCTACAACTGGAACCCCGCCAAGATCTTCATGGGCGACTCCGGCAGCCTGTTCCTGGGCTTCACCCTGGCGGCGCTCTCCGTCATCGGCGTGCTGAAGCTGGTGGCCACGGCCGCCCTGCTCGTGCCGGTGCTGATCCTGGGCGTGCCCATCTTCGACACCGCGTTCGCCATCGTGCGCCGCGCCATGCAGCGCCAGCCGATCTTCTCCCCCGACCGCGGGCACTTGCACCACCGGCTGTTGGGCCTGGGCTTCTCCCAGCGCCGCTCGGTCCTGATCATCTACGGCATCTGCCTGTTGCTGGGCGGCATCGCCCTGACGCTGACGGGTATCAAGGAAGGCATCGTCGTGCTGATGACGGCCGTGGGCCTGTTGGTCTGGGGCTTCAGCGGCCGCATCTTCGGCACCGCCAAAGTGAGCAACACCGAGCCATGAAACCCCTGGTCATGACCGTGTTCGGGACGCGTCCCGAAGCGGTAAAGATGGCGCCCCTCGTGTTGGCGCTGCGCGAGCACGCGCACGAATTCGACACGGCCCTCACCGTCACGGCCCAACACCGCGAGATGTTGGATCAGGTGCTGGACCTGTTCGGCCTCACGCCCGACCACGATCTCAACTTGATGAAGGCCGGCCAGACCCTGGTCGACATCACCAGCCGGGTGTTGGCCGAGCTGACGCCCGTGCTCGCGGATCGCCGTCCCTCCTTGATCCTGGTCCACGGCGACACCACCACCACCTTTGCCGCCAGCCTGGCCGCGTTCTACCTCCAGATCCCGGTGGGCCACGTCGAAGCGGGCCTGCGCACGCCGGACCGCTACAACCCATACCCGGAGGAGATGAACCGCCGGCTGACGACCCAGCTCACCTCGCTGCACTTCGCGCCCACGCGCACCGCCGTGGAGAACCTCCTGAAGGACGGCGTGGCGGAAGGCGCCATCTACCAGACCGGCAACACCGTGATCGACGCCTTGCTGATGACGGCGGGCAAGCTGCCGCCCGCGGGCACGCCCGGCCGCCAAATCCTCGTCACGGCGCACCGGCGCGAGAACTGGGGTGAACCGATGGGCGCCATCTGCCGCGCGGTCAAGCGCCTCGCGGACCGGAACCCGGACGTCCAGGTCATCTTCCCGATCCACCGCAACCCTATCGTTCGCGAGACGGCGAACGCGATCCTGGGCGGCCACCCGCGCATCGCGATGATCGAGCCGCTCGACTACGCCCCCTTCGTCGCCGCCATGCGTGACGCCACCTTGATCCTGACGGATAGCGGCGGCGTCCAGGAAGAGGCCCCGTCGCTCGGCAAGCCCGTCCTGGTCATGCGCACCACCACGGAGCGCCCGGAAGCCATCGACGCCGGCACCGTGGAGCTGGTCGGCGTGGACGAGGAAGCGATCTTCTCGACCGCCCAGCGGCTGCTGGACGACAAGGCCGCCTACGACCGCATGGCCAAGGCCGTGAACCCCTATGGCGACGGCAAGGCCTGTGGCCGCATCGTGGAAGCGGTCCGCTACTTCCTCGAGCTCCGCTCGACGCGGCCCGACGACGCCTTCCTAGAACATCCCCGCCGCTAGGTGCGTCTCCACGCCCCACACGATGGGGTGGAGCACCAGCGAGAGGCCGAAGCAGTTCCAGCGGTAGGTGGTGGTCACGGCCACGTCCTCCACGGAGAACGGCCCGCTCTGGTTCATGCGCGACCAGGAGCCGGAGACCCCGGTGAAGACCGCGCTCGACCAGTCCATCGTCACGCCCAGCCGCAGCCGCTCGGCGTCGTATTGGCGATCGAACAGGAAGGGCGTCTCGCCGTAAACACGCGAGAACTCTAGCGCCTGGTTGCTCTGGAAGCCGCGTCCCCAGTCCTGGCGCACGTTCCAGGCGCTGGTGAAGCCCGCGTAGGGCGAAAGGATGTAGTGGTGGACCCAGGGCGACGCGTTCAGCGAGGTTTGCCAGCCGGGCAAGGGACTCCAGACCGGCGTGTCCAGGCTGGAAGCCACGCGCAGCCGCGTGGCCTGCTGGCCGGAGCTCTCCTCCCACAGGTAGCCCGCGCGCAGCTCCGGGTGGATGGCGACCACGCCCCCGACGTTCAGCGTGGCCGGCAGCCAGGCCAGGTCCGGGATGCGGTGGACGGGCTGGCCGTTCAAGAGCGCGCGGTAGTCGCCGTTCACTTCCAGCTGGGAGCCGTCCCGCAACGACCAGTTGTAGGCGTTCAGCACGCTCACGCCGCCGCGGCCCGTGGCCCACGGCGTCTGCACTTGCACGGCGTTGCGGATCTCGCCCGGCCCGACGCTCAAGGCGTGCTCGATGCCGGCGGTCCAGCCCCGGCTGGAGGTGAACTCGATCGGCACGCTGCCGCGCGAGTTCTCGCCCACGCTGAAGTCGAAGCGCGTGCTGGTCAGGAAGCCCCGGTAGGCGTCGAAGCCGAAGGCCGGGAACAGGCTCCCCGCATCGATTTCCTGGCCCTTTTCCTTGCCGACCGTGGCGTTGAAGTACGGCAGCGTCAGCAAATCGTGGCCGAGGACCCGCAACGCCACGCCCTCGCCCGCCAGGTTCATCGACGGCGCCTCCGGGAAGAAGCGGAACGTCCGCGCGACCAGCTGGAGGTCCGGCGTGGGCGCCATGCAGCTCGTCACCCAGCCGCCATCGAGCTGGAAGACGTGGGTGCCGATCACGAGGCGATCGCCCGCGAACTGCGCGCGGTCGGCCCAGTGCCCCTTGAAGCCGGTCAGGTCGGCCACCTTGGCGTCCAGATCGAAGCTGGCCCCGACCGCTTCCACCTCGAAGGGCCCGCCCTTGACCAGCACCGGGCCGGTCAGCGTGCCCCGGCGCGTGCGCAGGTCCAGGTGCAAGGCCTCGCACTGCAGCAGCACGCCCAGGTGCTCCACGCGCACGTGCCCGCTGGCTTCGACCACCTGCCCGTCTTCGGCGTAGGTGGTGCGGTCGGCCTGAATGTCCAGCGGCTCGTCGGGGGATTGCGCCACCAGCACCGCCGCCAGCGCGATTCCCAACATGGGCTAGTGCGCTCCGGCGCGGCTCAGCTCGCGGATCTCCTCGTCCGCGTCGCGCAGGCGCAGGGCCAGCTTCTTCACGAGGTTGCGCATCAGCTGGGGCGCGAAGGCGCGGCGATCGTCCAACAGATCATGGAAGGGGCCGGCGGGGAAGAACAGCAGGCTGCACGTGACGAAGGCGGTCGCGCCGGCGGAGCGCGGCAGGTCGTCGAAGAGCGACAGCTCGCCGAAGATTTGCCCGCGGTCCAGCAGCGCCAGGCGTTGGCCCGAGCCGCGCGTCACGGCCTTGGTCAGCTCGACCGCGCCGCCGATCACCAGGAACATGCCGCTGCCCGGCGTGCCCTCGCGGAAGATCGGATCGCCCTTCTCGAAGGCGTGCGTCTCGGCCGTCTCGAGCAGCTCTTCCAGGATCAGGTCCGGGATGCCTTGGAAAATATCGACTTGCTGCAAGAGCTCGAGTGCCGTGATTTCTTCGCCCATGGGGTCTCCTTAAAGTAGGGGCGCCGCGCCCCACGGTATAATCTACCGCGACATGCCCTTCAATCCCCGTGATCCGGATCAGCTTTCCCGCTACGGCCGGCAGCTGCAGCTGAAGCAGATCGGCCCTGCCGGCCAGGCCCGGTTGGGCGGCGCGCGCGTGGTGGTCGTCGGCGCCGGCGGGCTGGGCTGCCCCGCCTTGCAGTACCTGGCCGCGGCCGGCGTGGGCGCGCTCCACGTCATCGACGGCGACGTGGTCGAGCTGTCCAACCTCAACCGCCAGGTGCTCTACCGGCCGGAAGACCTCGGCAAGCCGAAGGCCGAAATCGCCGCGCAGCGGGTCGGCGCGACCTTTACCCACGCCACGCTCACGCGCGCGCAACTCCACTTGCTGGAGGCCGACGTGGTCCTCGACGCGACGGACAACTTCGCCGCCCGCTTCCTGCTGGCCGATGCCTGCCGCGTCAAGGGCATCCCGCTGGTACAGGCGGCCGTCACGCAGTTCTCGGGCCAGCTGGGCACCTACCTGCCTGGCGTCGGCCCGTGTTACCGCTGCTTCTTCCCGGAGCCCGCCGGCACCTTGCCGGGTTGCGCGGAAGCAGGCATCCTGGGGGCGGCGGCCGGCGTCATGGGCTCCCTGCAAGCGCTGGAAGCCATCAAGTTCTTGGTCGGCGGGCCGGCGGCCACGGTCAGCGGCCACCTGGTCGTGTTGGACCTCTGGACGCTTTCGCTGGAGCGGATCGCGCTGCCGCCAGACCCCACCTGCCCGCTCTGTGGCCCGACGGCCTGGATCCGCGACCTCCGGGACGCGGGCATCGAGGAGACCCCATGATCCACCGCATCCTCCTGGCCGGCCTCGCCGCGGCGCTGCTCGCGGGCTGCCCCGCGTTCTACGTCGACCGCGGCCCGCTGGTCCAGCCCACGCGCACGCTGGTCCGCCCGCCCGGCCTGCCCGCGGCGGATGCTTACGTGGCGCTTGACACCCAGTGGCGCCGCGAGGCCCGCATCGGCGTGGCGGGCGCCGTGGAAGGCCTGCTGCGCGATCCCGAGCTGGTGGCCGCGGAGGTGGCCCACAGCGCGGCGGTGCAGAGCCTGGACCACGACGCCGCGCGCGACTTGCTGCGCACGGAGTGGCTGAGCGCCTTCGGTCAGCAGCTGGACCGCTGGACGATCGACCTCACGTGGCGCTTCGACGAGCAGTTCGTGCAGCACCAGACCGTGCTCGACCCCTCGACCTGGACGTTCAGCGTGCGCGTGGACGAGACCTACGACTACCCGCCCCTCGCCGTGTTGGGCCTTTCGCACACCCAGGTGCCGCAGCAGCACTTCTGGGAGGGCAAGGTGCGGCTGTGGTTCCCTTGGCGCGATCCCTTGCATGACCGCCTGGTGCTGGCCGGCATCACGCGGGCCATCCGCCTGCGCCTGCGTCACCCCACCGGGTCCGCCGACCTTTACTGGCGATTCCGCACCGCATATTAACCTCGTATTTACCGGGTCTTGGGAAAGTTTCGACCCCGCGGCGGGATAACGGGCATGGTGCCCCCGATCCCGCTCCCGGAGGTCGTATGTCCCTGTCCCGTTCTGTCGCGCTGACCGCGAGCATTCTGGCCCTGGTGACGGCCAGCGGCTGCTCGAAGAGCGCGTCGGCGACGTTGGGCTTCGGCGCGGGCGCCAGCGTCTCCGTCACCCAGGAGGCGGACGGCCCGCCCGCGGGCGCGGAGGCCGACGAGCCTTCCGTGAAGGTCATCCCCGGCGAAGACCTGGCGGACGAGATCGTGGTCGGCATGGAGCCCGGCCACCGCGCGGTGCTGGCGGCCGATGACAGCGGCATCACCAAGGTCCGCGAGTTCGACATGGGGCTGCACTTCCAGCGCCTCAAGCTGCCCAAGGGCATGAACCGCGAAGACGCGATGAAGAAGCTTTCGGGCCAGGCCGGCGTCAAGCTGGTGTCCGCCATCCACCGCTACGCCACCAACGTCGTCCCCAACGACTCCCGCTACACGGAACAGTGGGGCCTGCACGGCAACCGCGCCAACGCGGAAGCCGCCTGGGATCGGCACATCGACGCCAGCGGCATCATCGTCGCCGTCGTGGACACGGGCATCGACTACACCCACCCCGATCTGCGCGGCCGCGTGATCCTGGGCCCGAACCTGATCCACCCCGGCCAGCCGCCGATGGACGACCATGGGCACGGCACCCACGTGGGCGGCATCATCGGCGCGGCGGGCAACGACGGCCAGGGCGTCTGCGGCGTGGCCTGGAACTGCAAGTTGATGGCCATCAAGGCGCTCGACAAGGACGGCGGCGGCGACTCCGACAACATCGTGGCCGGCATGAAGTACGCGGCCGACAACGGCGCGAAGGTGATCAACCTGAGCCTGGGCACCACCAAGACGGCGATCGACGCCTACGTGCACTACGGCATGACCTACTGCGCCAGCAAGGGCGTGACGGTGATCGCCGCGGCCGGCAACGAGCACGGCGCCGTCACCTCACCCGCCAACGACCCGGTGGCGATCGCCGTGTCGTCCACCAGCAGCTTCTGGCTCTTCGAGTGGATCTCCACCTTCTCCAACTACGGCGAGAAGGTCGAGGTCGCCGCGCCCGGCGGCGGGATCCTGAGCACGCTGCCCGTCAACGGCGCGCCCCTGGGCAAGCTGTACGGCAAGCTGAGCGGCACCAGCATGGCCGCCCCCTTCGTCGCCGGCGAGGCTGCCCTGATCCTGGCCCGCCATCCGGGCTGGACCCCGGATCAAGTCCGGGCGCGGATCGACAGCGCCGTGGTTGATAAGGGGTCGGTGGGCCGAGACACCAAGTACGGTTTCGGTCGGATCGATCTCGCGAAAGCCGTAGACTAGAGGGTATAATCCCCTCGACATGCTGAACAAGATCCTGACGAACGCCGTCGTCACCGAAGAGGGTGTCTCCCGCATCCATCAGATGCTGGGCGAGCTGGTGAAGGACGTCGACGCCACCGCGGCCTTCCTGGTCGAAAAGAGTGGCCAGATGCTGGCCACCGAGGGCGAGATCCGTGGCCTGGACACGACCGCCATCGCGTCGTTGGTCTCCAGCTCCTTCGCTTCTACGCGCGCCGTGGCCAAGCTGATCGGCGAGCAAGAGTTCCAGGCGATGTTCCAGCAGGGCGATCGCAGCAGCATCTTCCTGTACTCGCTGCCCACCCAGGACATCCTGGTGGTGATCTTCTCCGACCTCAGCAAGACCGGCCTCGTGAAGGTCCAGGCGGAACAGACCGCCAAGGCGCTGGCGGAAGAGCTGATCCAGATGATGCACCCCGGCCATTAGCGTCGGGTGCTGACGCTCCAGCAGCAGGCCAGCCTCTTCACCGTCTTCGGTGTGGCGGTCGTTTCCGGCATGGGGATCTTGACCTATCGGCAGGCCCCGAACCCGGTCTACCGGTCCTGGATGCACTCGTATGCCTGGGGCTTGTTCACCGCCATCGGCTCGACCCTGGTCGCCTTCCTGGGCTTCAACTGGTTCGCCCTCACGATCCTGACCATGGGCGCGACCGGCGCCAGCTGGTGGATGCTGCGAATGCGTGCCCAACTGCTGGAACATCCCTTCCAGGTGCGTGCCCATACGTGGGTGCTGGCCGGCTTCTTCGTTGGCGGCCAGGCCCTGTGGCTGGCCGGCGTACCGTTGAAGCTGGCGATCGGGCCGGCGGCCCTGGCCGTCGTCTTCGCCCACCTCCGCTTGGGCTGGGTCATGTTCCGCGTGGGCCACGCGGGCACATGGCGCGGGCTGGACTGGCTCGGCATCACCGTCATCATCCACGGGATTTGGATCACGACCTACCCGGCCGTGGTGGATTCGCCCCTGCATTCCGTTGGCCACATGGTGGATGCCTGCATCAACATCGGCGTCGGCGCCGCCATGGTCACCTTCATCATGCTGCAAACGATGGCGCGGCTCGAGGAGCTGGATCGGCTCAAGCACGAGTTCCTCAGCGCGGCCAGCCATGAGCTACGCACGCCGTTGACCTCCGTCATGGGCTACGCCGAGTTCTTGCAAGACGGCATCGGCGGCCCGCTTACGCCGGAGCAGCTCGGTTACGTCGCCCAGATCCAAAAGGGCAGCCAGCGGCTGCGCCGGATCGTGGACGAGATGTTGGACCTCGCGCGCGTGCAAGCCGGCACCTTCGAGCTGGTCCCGCAAGCGGCCGAACTGGGGGAGATCGTGCGCGAGGAGGTGCTGAGCCTCTTGCCCCAGGCCCACGAACGCCAGGTCACGCTCACGGTGGAAGTGCCGCCGGACGCGATGCCGGCGCTGGTAGACGCGCGACGGGTGGGCCAGGTGGTCCTGAACCTCGTTTCCAACGCACTCAAGTTCACGCCTCCGGGCGGGCGCGTCCACGTGCTGGTGCAACGTGACGCGAGAGGCTACCGCGTGGAGGTCAGGGATTCCGGCATCGGCATCGACCCGGCGCACTTGCATCGGTTGTTCGAGAGGTTCTTCCAGGTCGACATCGGCATCCGCCGCGCCCATGGCGGCGCCGGGCTGGGCCTGACGATTGCCAAGTCCCTGGTCGAGGCCCATGGCGGCACGATCGGCGTCGAGAGTGACCCGGGCCAGGGCAGCACCTTCTGGTTCCACCTGCCGGGTTGACATGAACTGACGTTGCACGGCTTCATGGCGCCATGCCGACGTTGTTGCAAGTAACGAGCCTCTTCAACGTCTTTGGCGTGATGCTGGTCTGCGGCATGGCCCTCGTGACGCTCCGGCTGCGCCCCGCGCCCTTCTACCGGGCCTGGGTGAACTCGTACCTTTGGCGCCTGCCGGGCAGCCTGGCCTCCGCCGTGTTCACTTTCCTCGGACCTTCTTGGCCGGTGTTGGTCGGGATGACCAGCATGGCGTCCGCGTTGTCGTGGTGGCTCTTGCGCGCCGCGGCGGAACTGCAGGGCCGGCCCAAGGTCTCGCCCTGGGGCACGGGTGCCATGGTGACGGCGTTCCTGCTTGGCCAGGGGCTGTATCTGGGCGGCTGGGGGTTCGAGGCGGCCCTGGCGCCGGGCAGCCTGGCCATGATGGCGACCAACGTCTGGGTCGGCGCCACGATGATCCGCATCGGCCGGACGCCGGCCTGGGCGGGGCTGGGGTGGTTGGGCGCCTTGATGCTTTTCCACGGCCTCTGGTTCCTGTCCTTCCCCGCGATGCAAGGCACGGCCTGGCATTGGCTGGGATTCCTCGTGGATGCCTGCCTGGAGATTGGCGTGGGCGCCGGCATGGTGACTTACATGTTGCTGCGCACGGTCGAAGCGACGGCCGCGTCGGAGCGCGAGCTGCGCGAGACGCAGTCCCGGCTCGAGGAGCTCGATCGCCTCAAGCAGGAGTTCCTGAACGCCGCAAGCCATGAGCTGCGCACGCCGCTGACGTCGATCGTCGGGTATGCGGAGTTCCTGGAAGACGGCATCGGCGGCCCGCTCACGGGCGACCAGACGGAGTTCGTCGCGCAGATCCACCGTGGCGCCCAGCGCTTGCGCCGGATCGTAGACGACATGCTAGACCTGGCGCGCGTCCAAGCCGGGTCGTTCCGCCTTCAGCCCGGGCCGAGCGAGCTGAGCGCGATCGTGCAGGAGGAGACCCTCAGCCTCCTGCCCCAGGCCCGGGAGCGCGACGTCGAGCTCGTCGTCACCGTGCCGGCCGAGCCACTGGACGTGTACGTGGATGCCCCGCGGCTGGGGCAGGTGGTCTTGAACCTCGTGGGCAATGCCTTGAAGTTCACGCCGGCCGGCGGCAGGGTCTGCGTTTCCGCCGCCCGCATGGAAGGTGGCCTGCGCGTGGAAGTCACCGACACCGGGATGGGCATCGAGGCCGCGCACCTGCCACGCCTGTTCGAGAAGTTCTACCAAGTGGACACGGGCAACCGCCGGGCCTACGGCGGAGCCGGGCTCGGCCTGGCCATCAGTAAGGCGCTGATCGAGGCGCACGGAGGGACGCTCGGCGTGACCAGCTGGCCAAGCGCCGGCAGCACCTTCTGGTTCACCTTGCCGGGAAACCCTACGCCGGGACCTTCCACGGGGCCAATTCCAGGCCCGGGAACTGGCGTTGGATCGCCTCCACCAGGTGACGCCGGCTGAACGGCTTGGTGATGACCACGTCGAACCCGGCGGCGAACGCCATGTGGCGCTCTTGCTCGAAGGCCATCGCCGTGATGGCGAAGACCGCCGTCCCCGCAAGGGCTGGTGTGGCACGCATCGCGGCCACCGCTTCCAAACCCGTCATTTGAGGCATCAACAAATCCATGAGGATCAGGTCGGGCTGGAGGACCTTGGCCGCGGCCAACCCGTCAACTCCGTTTTCCGCGAAGTGCAGGTCCCAATCCAGCTTGGCGAGCATCAATTGAAGGATCAGGCGGCAGTCGGGATCGTCGTCTACGATGAGAACCCGCATGGCTTCCCCCTAAAGTTGCCAGGAAAACGACACCAGCACATCCTTGGCAGCTTGTTACAAATTGTAACACTGGCCCTACCCGCTTGCAAGCTTTTTCGTAAATATTTATTGATTATGTCGCTTGACCGATCGGATGCGGGATCTCGCGCGGCCGCGCGGCCTTGCGGCGTTGACCCATGCATGGTAACTTGTGGCGTCCCGACGCAGGAGGAATCTTGCAGATGCGAGGCTTTAGCGCCGCTTATGGGCTCCTGGTTGCCATCCTCGTTGGTGCCGGCTTAGGATTCCTTGTTGATAGCTGGACCCATCATGGTCCGCTCGCGCTGCTTGCAGGCACGTTCCTAGGATTCGGCGCCGGACTCTACAGCCTCTACCAGGCCATGATGGCAGACTCACAAAGTCGCCCGCCGGCCGACCCCAACGTTACAACCACACCAGATAAGCCACCCGAACCAAAATGAGCCCCCACCCGAGCCAGGAAAACCTGCGAGCTATCGAGCACCCGCTGCATACGCAACTGCTGCTCATGGCCGTGGTGTCCCTGGTTGTCGGCGCTCTGGTGGGCGGCCCGCGCGTGGGCCTGGCAGCCGCCTTGGGCGTGCTGACGGCGATGGGCTATTACAAGCTCTTGGCGGCGCAAGTGCGCCGCCAGTTTGCGTTCAGGCGCGTGCCGCCGCTGATGTTGATCATCGGCGCGCTGGCCGGCCGGCAACTGATTTGCCTCGCGGTTCCGGCCGCCTGCTTCTTCACGCTGGGCAACGCCTGGCTGGCCTGCCTGGTCACCCTGGTGGTGGCCCGGCACTGGATCTTCATCGTGGCCTGGCGCGGCAACCGCGCGGCCCAGCTCGCTCCCACGTAGACACGTCCTAGTTGGAGGATACCCCGTGATTGCACCCTTGATGGCGGCCGAAGCCGCAGCCGGACACGGCGCCGAGCATGGCGGCGGTGGCATCGAGATCGGCCAGCATTGGACCGAGACCCTGCCCGGTTGGGGGACCTTCCACGCCGACACCGTGCTGTACGCCGGCCTCGTGATGGGGGTGCTGTTGCTGGTTTTCGCCGGGTTGGCCACGGCCGTGAACAAGGTGCCCGACCAGCAGTCCGGCCACACCGGCACCGTGCTGGAAGGCATCGTCGACTTCGTGCAGGGCTTCATCCATGACTTCATCGGCCCGGACTCGTCGCCTTACTTGTGGTACATCGGCTCGATCTTCGTGTTCGTGTTGACATGTAATTGGCTCGCGCTCTTGCCCTGGAAGGCCTGGGAGATGTGGGCCGGCGGCCCGCTCGCCCACCTGTTCGGCGCGCCCCACCCGCTGGTCTACGAGGCCCCCACGGCCGACCTGAACCTCACGCTCGGCATGGCCCTTTGCACGTTGGTGCTTTACTGGTACTTCGGCATCAAGCACAACGGCATCGGCGGCTTCCTGGGCCACCACTGGTTCGCCAAGCCCTGGCCGCTGTTCCCCCTCCGCATGCTGGAGGACATCACCCGGCCCGCGTCGCTCGCGCTCCGACTCTTCGCCAACATGACCGCCGGCCACGTGATCGGCATGGTCTTGTTGTTGCTCACCGTTTTCGTCATCCCGTCCATCCTGCTCCCGTTGGAGCTTTTCGTGGGCGCCGTGCAGGCTTTCGTCTTCGCGGTGCTGTCGGCCTCCTATATTGGAACCGCGGCCGCCCGTCACGGCGACCACCACTAAGTATTTAGAAACGTCGCAGAAACATCCTCGCTCTCTTCGAAAGGAGACTCTCCATGGCTCTCGATCCTTCCGTCGCCCAGGCCCTCGGCAACGTGGCCGGCATGTGCATGTTAGGCGCCGGCCTCTCGATGGGCCTCGCGGCCATCGGCCCCGGCGTCGGTGAAGGTACCCTCTTCGGCAAGACCGTCGAGGGCATCGCCCGCCAGCCCGAGCTCGAAGGCCGCCTCGTCGGTCAGGCCTTCGTGTTCTTCGCCATCATCGAAGTGTTGGCCCTGTTCGGCTTCGTCGTGTCGATGCTGTTGCTGTTCGTCTTCGCGCAGCCCGCCCTCTCCACCCTGAACGCCAACGCTCAGCTGTCGGCTCCCGCCGCCACCGCGCCGGCGACCCCTCACTAGCCCCACCCAAGGGGGGCCCGCTCACCCGGGCCCCCCACTTCAAGGATAGGCTCGTATGCTGAGTATCGACCTGACCCTGCCCATCGTTACGGTGATGTTCCTCGTGTTCGCCGTGCTGATGAACCAGGTGTTCTTCCGTCCGGTGACGGCCACCCTGGCCGCCCGCAAGGATCACATCAAGCAAATGCACGACGCGGCGATCGCCGCGATCGAAGAGGCCAAGGGCTTGCAGGCGGATTACGCCAGCCGGCTCGCGGTCTCGCAGGGCCAGGCCCACGAAGCGATCCAGGCTGCCCTCAAGGAATCCGAGGCGCGCCGCCAGGCGCTCTTGGAGTCCGTGAAGGCCGAGGTTGCCAAGGACGTCGAGTCCGCCCGCACCTCGATCCGCCAGGAGCGTGACCAGGCCGTCGCCGCGTTGAGCGGCGAGGTGGGCGCCTTCAGCGAGTCCATCAAGCGCAAGGTGTTGGTGGGAGCGCCCGCGCTCTCGTCCACCGGAGGTCACGAATAATGGGCTTTACCGACCTTCACGCCATCGCGAACATCGTCAACTTCGTGATCTTCGTCGTCATCGTGGCGAAGTTCGCAGGTCCGCCGATCGCGAAGAACATGAACGAGCGCCGCCAGGCGGTGCTCGATGCCATCCGCGAAGCTACCGAAGCCAGCAACCAGGCGACGGTGGCCCTGGGTGAGACCAAGACCCGCCTCTCCGGCGTGGACGCGGAGCTCGCCAACCTCCTGACGGAGTCGAAGCGCATGGGCGCCATCCAGGCTGCCGTCATCGACGAGGCCGGCAAGGCCGAAGCGGAGCGCATCCGGGTCTCGGCCAAGGCCGAAATCGAGCGCGAGCGCCAGGCCGCCGTCCAGGAAATCCGTTCGCTCTTGATGCGCCAAGCTTTCGAGCGCGCCGCGCTCGAGCTGCAACAGTCCATGACGCCCGAGCGCCAGCGCGAGCTGGTCAACGGCTTGATTCAGAAAGTGGGGGATGGGTCATTAGCACTGAAGTGATCGCGGACCGCTACGCGGACGCCATCTTCCAGGCCGCTCTGCCCCAGGGCGCCGACACCTTGCAAACCATCGACGGCAACCTCGCCGACGTGGCCGCGATGTTCAAGGACAACGCGGACCTGGCCCGGCTGTGGAAGCACCCGGTCGTCAAGCGCGCAGACAAGCAGGCGCTGGTGCGCCAGCTCTTCGGCGGCAAGATCCACCCCCTGGCCTTGAACCTCTTGCTGCTGCTGGTGGACAAGAAGCGCGGCGTGATCTTCGGGCAGGTCCAACAGGCCTTCCGCACGCGGTACAACGCCCTGCGCCAGCGTGCCACCATCAAGGTGACCAGCGCCCTGCCGCTGGACGCCGCCCAGGTCGAGAGCCTTCGCCACGAGTTCGCGACCAAGCTTTCCAAGGAAGTCCAGGTAGACACGGCCGTCGATCCCGCCCTCATCGGCGGGGTGGTCGTGCAAATCGAAGACCAGGTTATCGACGGCAGCATCCGTGGGCGCCTTGAAGCGCTGCGCATGAGCTTGAACTAGAAGAAGAGGATATAGACCCATGATCGGCATTCGCCCCGAAGAAATCAGCGCCGTCCTGCGGCAGCAAATCGAGAAGTACGAGACCGAGCTGACCGTCACCAACACCGGCACCGTGCTGGAAGTGGGCGACGGCATCGCGCGCGTCCATGGCTTGCAGAAGGCCATGGCCGGCGAGATGCTGAACTTCGGCAACGACGTCATGGGCATGGCGCTCAACCTGGACGAGGACATCGTCGGCGCCGTTATCCTGGGCGACTACAAGAAGATCAAGGAAGGCGACACCGTTCGCACCACCGGCCGCATCATCGAAGTGCCGGTCGGCGACGGCCTGCTGGGCCGCGTGGTCAACGCCATCGGCGTGCCCATCGACGGCAAGGGCCCCCTGAACACCACCAAGACCCGCCCGGTCGAGAGCCCGGCCCCCGGCATCGTCGACCGTAAGTCGGTGCACGAGCCGATGGCCACCGGCATCTCGATCATCGACGCGCTGATCCCCATCGGCCGCGGCCAGCGCGAGCTGCTGATCGGCGACCGCCAGACCGGCAAGACCGCCATCGCCGTCGACACGATCATCAACCAGAAGGGCAAGGACGTCATCTGCGTCTACGTCGCCATCGGCCAGAAGATGTCGACCGTCGCCCGCGTGATCAAGTCGCTGGAAGACAACGGCGCGATGGAGTACTCCATCGTGGTCGCCGCTTCCGCCGAAGAGCCCGCCCCGATGAACTACCTGGCGCCCTACACCGGCGCCACGATGGGCGAAGAGTTCATGTACAACGGCAAGCACGTCTTGATCGTGTACGACGACCTGACCCGTCAGGCCTGGGCCTACCGCGAGATGTCGCTGTTGCTCCGCCGCCCGCCCGGTCGGGAGGCCTACCCCGGCGACGTCTTCTACCTACACAGCCGTTTGCTCGAGCGCGCGGCCAAGCTGTCCGACAAGCTCGGCGGCGGCTCGATGACGGCCTTGCCGATCATCGAGACCCAGGCGGGCGACGTCTCGGCGTACATCCCGACGAACGTCATCTCGATCACCGATGGTCAGATCTTCCTGGAGACCGACCTGTTCAACGCCGGCATCCGGCCCGCCGTCAACAGCGGCATCTCGGTGTCCCGCGTCGGCGGC
>JAQBPE010000403.1 GCA_028287685.1 Cyanobacteria bacterium RYN_339
GTACGTGGTGCCGCTGGGCAAGGCCGACGTGAAGCGGGCGGGCACGGACGTGACGCTGGTGGCGTACTCGTCGATGCTGAAGCCCGCCCTCGTCGCCGCCGACAAGCTGGCGGAGCAGGGCATCCAGGCCGAGGTCATCGACCTGCGCTCGTTGCGCCCGCTCGACACCGATACCGTGGTGGCCTCCGTCAAGAAGACCAACCGGCTGGTGATGGTCGAGGAGGGCTGGCGATCCTACGGCATCGGCGCGGAAGTGACCGCCCGCGTGCAGGAAGAGGCCTTCGACTGGCTCGACGCGCCGATCAAGCGCGTGGCCGGCAAGGAGGTCCCCATGCCGTACGCCAAGAACCTCGAGAAGCTCTGCATCCCGACCGACGCCGACATCGTAGCCACCGCCCTGTCCATCCTCTAGGAGATCGCTGCCATGGCCAACAACGTGCTCATGCCCAAGATGGGCTACGACATGGAGGAAGGCAAGATCCTCCGCTGGCTCAAGAACGAAGGCGAGCAGGTCACGAAGGGCGAGCCGATCGCCGAGATCGAGACCGACAAGATCGCCATCGAGATCGAGGCCTTCGCGAGCGGCGTGTTGACGAAGATCCTGGTCCAGGCAGGCGAGATGGCCCCCGTCGGCGACGCGATCGGCGTGATCGGCGAGCCGGGCGAGAAGGCGGCGGCTCCGGCCGCCAAGAAGGCGGAGGCCAGGGCCGAAGCGCCGAAGGCAGAGGCTAAGGCCGAAGCTCCGAAGGCGGAAGCCAAGGCCGAGGCCCCGCAGCCCGATGCCAAGGCCGAAAAGGCCGCGCCCGCGCCCAAGCAGGACGGCGAGCGCTTCAAGTCCTCGCCCCTGGCCCGCAAGGTGGCGGATGACCTGGGCGTGGACATCAAGGGCCTGGAAGGCACCGGCCCCGGTGGCCGGGTCGTGAAGAAGGACGTCGAAGCGGCCGCTGGTGCCGCGCCCAAGGCGGCCGCTGCACCTACCGCGGCTGCACCCACCGGGGGCGGCAAGAAGGTGCCCCTGAGCGCGATGCGCAAGGCGATCGCCCGCCGCATGGTCGAGTCGAAGGCCCCCGTCCCGCACTTCTACGTCACCATGGCCGTCGACATGGACGCCGCCATGAAGCTCCGCACCCAAATCAACGAGGGGCTGGAAAAGGACGCGAAGATCTCCGTCAACGACATGATCATCAAGGCCTGCGCGCTGGGCCTGCGCAAGTACCCCAGCCTCAACGCGGTCTTCGCCGGCGACGGCATCATCCAGCCCGACGAGATCGCCATCTCCGTGGCCGTCGCCATCGACGACGGCTTGATCGCCCCGGACATCCACCGCGCCGACGAGAAGTCGATCGGCACGATCGCCCGCGAGGTCAAGGACAAGGCGCGGCGCGCGAAGGACGGCAAGCTGACGCCCGACGAGTACGGCCGCGGCACGTTCACGGTCTCGAACCTGGGCATGTTCGGCGTGGAAGAGTTCACGGCCATCATCACGCTGCCGCAGAGCGCGGCCGTGGCGGTGGGCGCGGTGCTGGCGGTGCCCGTGGTCAAGGGCGGCGTGGTCGTCCCCGGCCAGGTCATGCGCTTCACGGTCTCCGCCGACCACCGCGTCACGGACGGCGCCGGCTCCGCCCAGTTCGCAGCCGAGGTCAAGCGGTTGCTCGAGAACCCCATGCAGTTGCTCATCTAGAGGGAAGACCATGGCAAGCGTCATCATCGTAGGCGGCGGTCCCGGCGGCTACGTCGCGGCCATCCGGGCGGCCCAGTTGGGGTTGGCTGTCACCCTCGTGGAACGCGAGTGGCTGGGCGGCGTTTGCCTGAACTGGGGCTGCATCCCGACCAAGGCCCTCTTGCGCAACGCGGAGGTGCTCTCGCTCTTCAAGCACGCCAAGGACTGGGGCGTGACGATGGAGAAGCTCACGGCCGACTACGGCAGCGCCTTCGACCGCTCCCGCCAGGTCAGCGACAAGCTGGTCAAGGGCATCCAGTTCCTCATGAAGAAGAACAAGATCACGGTCGTGGAAGGCGCGGGCAAGCTCGTGGCCCCCAACACCGTCCAGGTGGGCGCCAAGAAGCTCACGGCCGACCACGTGATCTTGGCCGTAGGCGCCCGCCCACGCCTGTTCCCCGGCATGGTGGCGGACGGCAAGCGCCTGGTCACCAGCCGCGCGGCCCTGCTCGAAAACCGCGACGCGCCCAAGTCGCTCGTGATCCTGGGCGGCGGCGCGATTGGCTGCGAGTTCGCCTACATCTACAACCAGTATGGCGCCAAGGTCACGCTGGTCGAGTTGCAGCCCCACCTGCTCCCGTTGGAAGACCCGGAGAGCAGCACGGTGCTGGAGAAGGCTTACCAGAAGGAAGGCATCGAGCTGATGCTGGGCTGCGGCTACGTCTCGCACGAGATCGGCGCCAAGGGCGTGAAGGTCAAGGTCAAGACGCCGCAGGGCGAGAAGACCGTTGAGGCCGAGCGCATGCTGGTGGCCCTGGGCATCAGCCCGAACACGGAAGAATTGGGCCTCGAGGCCGTGGGCGTGAAGACGGAGCGCGGCTTCATCCAGGTGGACGAGCAGATGCGCACGAACATCCCGGGCGTCTGGGCGATCGGCGACTGCAACGGCCGCTCCGGCCTGGCCCACGTGGCCTCCGCGCAGGGCGTCGTGGCCGTGGAGACGATCGCGGGCCACCACCCGCCGGCGTTGCGCTACGAGGACATGCCCCGCTGCACCTATTGCCACCCCCAGGTCGCCAGCCTGGGCCTGACGGAGGCGCAGGCCAAGGAGCGCGGCTTCGACGTGAAGGTCGGCCGCTTCCCGCTCGCCGCCAACGGCAAGGCGCTGGCCCTGGGCGACGCCACCGGCCAGGTAAAGGTGGTCGTGGACGGCAAGTACGGCGAGGTGCTGGGGGTGCACATGGTCGGCCCGGACGTGACGGAGTTGCTGCCGGAGTTCGGCCTGGCCCGCACCGCCGAGGCGACCGTCACGGAGTTCGAGTACAGCGTCCATGCGCACCCGACCCTGTCCGAAGCGCTGCACGAGGCCGTCTTGAGTGCCCAGGGCATCGCCCTCCACATCTAGTGCGTTAACCAAATTTTAGGGCCAGGATAAGAAGCCTTTTGCCAGAGGCCCCGATAACGTCTACGTGCGTTCTCGTGCCTGTTCCCTGCTCTTAGCGTGTCTGGTGCTCACGGCCTGCGGCCGGGGGACCCCGATCACGGCCACCACCAAGGCGGCCGCCGCAAACGAGGCCCGCATGGTCCCTGGCCGCGCCGTCGTGCGCTGGAAGGACGCGGCAGCCCGCGCCGCGGTAGCGGCCAAGCTGGGCCTGTCGGAAGCGCAACCCTTCGACGTCGAGGGCGACGAGGCGATCGACCTGCCCAACGGGCAGAGCCTGACGACCTTCCGCGAAGCCGCCGGGGACGCGGCCGTCACGATCGAGCCGGACTTCGTTATGCGCCTGCCCGTCTTCAACGAGGAGAAGCAGGCCCCCACCGCCGCGGAGCGGGAAGCCACCCCGCTGAAGCGCCAGTACGCGCTCCAGAAGGTCGACGCCGCTGCGGCCTGGAAGATCACGCGCGGCAAGCCCGCGGTCAAGATCGCCGTCATCGACACCGGCGTGGACGAGAACCATCCCGACCTGCGCGGCCAGGTGGCGGGCTCCGAGGGCCTGGTGGGCCTGCGTGCCAAGCTCGGCTTCGGCAGCGCCCGCGACGACAACGGCCACGGCACCCACTGCGCCGGCGTGGTGGCCGCGTCCGGCGCGCAGGGCGTGAGCGGCATTGCGCCCGGCTGCAAGCTGCTGGTGTGCAAGGTCTTGGACAACCAAGGCAACGGAGCGACCTCCCAAATCGCGCGCGGCATCGGCTGGGCCGTGGACCATGGCGCGGACGTGATCAGCCTGAGCATGGGCGGCGAAGACGACGCCCGGGCCGTGCGCGACGCCGTGGCGCGCGCCATCTCGCGCGGCGTGGTGGTGGTCGCCGCCATGGGCAACGAAGGCAAGGAAGTGCGGAACTTCCCGGCGGCCTACCCCGGCGTGATCGCCGTGGGCGCCACCTCCTCCACGGACAAGGTGGCGAGCTTCTCCACCCGCGGGCCCTGGATCTCCGTGTGCGCGCCCGGCGTGGGCATCCTGTCCACCACGCCCACCTACGGCGTAACGCTCAACAACCCCGAGGCCGGCGGCATCGACCCGGTCTACGGCAAGCTTTCCGGCACCAGCATGGCCACCCCGCTGGTCGCGGGCATCGCGGCCCTGGTGCGCAGCCAACACGCCTCGTGGACGCCGGCGCAGATCAAGGCCGCGATCGAGCGCGGCGCCGTGGCGATCGACGGCTCTGCCGCCAGTCGCGTGGGCCACGGCCGCGTTAGCGCGGCGGGAGCCCTCGGGGCGCGCTAAGAGCCTTTGAGGTTGGTAACGAGCTTCTTGACGTGCTCGTCCATGCCCGGGACGTCCTTCTCGAGGCCCGTCATCCAGTCATCGATGCCCTTCTGATCCGCCAGGTCCGGCCACTTGCCGGGGTTGAGCTGGCGCTTGCAGAGCTCGACCGTTTCGACCCAGTTCGCGACGTCGACCAGGCCGGGCTTGGCCGCGGAGGTCCCGACCACGGCACGGGCCACCAGGGTGGTGGCCGTATCCATGCCCGCCACGGCCGCGTCCTTGGACGGGACGGCCAGCGTCTCCATCAGGGCGTCCTTGCCGTCCTTGGTTTTCACATGTGTTGCCACGATCACCGTGGCGCCCACGGGCACGTCCGGCAGGCTGAAGGCGCCCTTGGCGTCGCTCAGGGCCGTCTTGGTGCCCTTTACCTGCGTGCCATCCGGGTTGGCGAGGAAGACCTCCGCGTTGGCAAGGGGGTTCTGGGTGATCTCGAAGAGGTGCCGGCCCATGCCGGTGAAATTCCCCGCGCCCTGCGCGACGATGTTGCCGCCGGCAGCGCCCGTCAGGTTACCGGCGCCCTGCGCCACGATGTTGCCCGCGCCCTGCGCGACGATGCCGGCCGCCGACAAGATGCTGCCCGTCAGCGCCACCTTCGCGGCCGTGGCCAGGCCGCTGGTCGACACCGGCTTGGGCGAGGTGCTCGGCTTGGGCTGCGTGGGGGTGGTCGTGCAGGCAAGCAGGCTAATGGCCAGCACTGCACATGCCAAGGGGCGAAACATCGGGGGCTACCTCCAGGTTGTCAGCTTTGTACCCCAGGTACGCCGCAGCCGACGGGGCGGATTTAGTTCATCATCACGTGGGTCGGCATCTGGCGGTTGTCGCTGGCCGCCGCGCCTTCGCGGCTGACACCGATCAGGCCGATGTCGATCTCCTTGGGGAAGAGCGCCACGCCGTGATCCAGCGCCTCCTGCAGCGGCATACCGGCCTCCAGCCAGCCATAGACCGTGCGGCAGAGCATGTGCTGCACGATGTATTCACCGATGCCAGTGGCCGCCACCGCGCCCTGCACGCCGGCATAGAAGCCGCAGCCCACGATCGGCGTGTCGCCGACCCGGCCGTAGAGCATGGGGCTGGAGCCGCCGGTGGAGTTGGCGACGGCGAAGTGGCCGTTGGCGTCCATCGCCACGGCGCCGATGGTGCTCGAGCCGTGCTGCGTGGCCACTTCCTGCCAACGCTTCTTGAAGTTCCAGTGGCGCTTGTAGTCGAAGTTGCGCCACTCGTCCTGGAAGTCGTAGTCGCCTTCCGAGGAAAGCGCTTCCATCACTTTCTCGTGGATGCGCTTGGCGCGCTCCGTGACCGTGTAGAACTCTGGGAAGCCCATCACGCGCGCGAAGCGCTCCGCGCCCTCGCCCACGATCAGCCAGTGGGGCGTTTCCGCCACCTCACGGGCCACCAGCACGGGGTTCTTCACGCGCTGCAGCGCGGCGACGGCGCCCAGGCGACCCTGGGTGTCCATGACGGAGGCGTCCATCTCGATCGTCTCGCCGTCCATGCGCAACGAAGAGCCGCTGCCCGCGTTGAAGCGGCCGTCATCTTCGAGCGCCACCGCGGCGGCCAACGCGCCGGCCAGCGCGTCTTCGCCGGCGTGCAGCTTGGCCATGCCGAGCTCCGCGGCCTTGATGCAGCCGTCCAGGTTGGCGGGGGTGTTTCCGACGCCGCCGTGCACGGCGATCATCAGGCGGGGGGGCATAGGACGTCCTTTCTGGTAAGGCCCGCATTGTACCGTGTTACTATGGCCTGCATGCAACCGGAGACCCGCACCAGCCACCCCGCCCCCACCCCCGGCCAGCGCGGCCCCCAGCCCCTCCCACCCGA
>JAQBPE010000299.1 GCA_028287685.1 Cyanobacteria bacterium RYN_339
TGCTGGACCTCACCGCCATCGTCCCCGGCGGCTCCAACACCACCAACGGCGGCCCCCGCGGCCAAGGCCGTCCGCCCGGTTCGCCGCCGCCCCCGCCGCCGCCGGGCAACAACGGCGGCTAGCGCCCGCGCGGATCGTGGCGTGGAGCCACCGCTTGGGTAAGCTATGGGCGTGACGCCCACGTTGATCGACAACCGCTACCAGACGGTCCGCATCCTGGGCGAAGGCGCCATGGGACAGGTCTGGCTGGCGGAGGACGAGGCGAGCGCCCGCCAGGTCGCGCTCAAGGTCGTCTCCAACAAGCTGGGCGCCAGCGAGAAATCGCTCTTGCAGTTCAAGCAAGAGTTCCGGCTGATGACCCAGCTGCGGCATCCCAATTGCTGCCAGGTCTTCGACTACGGCGAGACGCCCACGGGCGAGCCCTACTTCACGATGGAGGTGGTGCCCGGCCGCGGCCTGGACGAGCTGCTCCCGCTTGATGAGGGCACCTTCCGCGGCGTCTTCGCCCAGCTGCTGCTGGCGCTGGGCTACATCCACCAGCTGGGGTTGGTGCACTGCGACCTCAAGAGCGCCAACGTGCGCGTGCGGCCGGACGGCACCGTCAAGCTGATGGACTACGGCCTGATGGACTACGCCGGCCGCGCGGGCGGCCCGATCCGCGGCACGCCGGCCTACATGGCGCCCGAGGTGATCAAGCGCAGCCCGCTCGACCAGCGCTCCGACCTCTACTCGGCCGGCTGCCTGGCCTACGAGCTGCTGACGGGCGTCTTGCCCTTCGGCGGCACGCAAGAAACCGTCACGGCGATGCAGCTGCTGCGCCAGCACGTGGCCGAGAAGCCGCTGCCGCTCGAGAACTACAAGGCGGGCCTCTCCGCCGACCTCAACGCGATCGTGATGCGCCTGCTCGAGAAGGAGCCGCTGGAACGCTTCCAATCCGCCTTCGAGGTGCTGGAGGCGCTGGGCGCGGAGGTGCCCGCGGGCATCGGCGGCACGCTGTTGGGCTCGCCGTTGATCGGCCGCAAGGAGGCGCTGGGCGTGCTGGCGCGCGCGGTGCAAGGGCTTTCGGCGCGCGGCGGCCGCCAGGGCGGCGCGGTATTGGTCTTGGGGCCCTCCGGCATCGGCAAGAGCCGCCTGCTGGAAGAGTTCCGCTACACGGCCCAGCTAGAGGGGGTGCCCTGCTACAGCGGCGCCTGCTTCGAGCAAGGCAACCCGCCCTACGGCCCCTTCCTGGCCGTGCTGCGCGGCGTGATCCGCGAGGTGACGCCCGACGAGCTGGCACCGCACGCGGCCGTGCTGGTCAAGCTGCTGCCGGAGTTGGGGGTGGCGCCCGCGCCGGACATGGAGAGCCCCAAGAACGAGATGATGCGCATGCACGCGGCGATCGCCCACCTCATGGTGGGGCTGGCCCGCAAGCGCCCGTTCGCGCTCGTGCTCGAGAACTGGCAGTGGACCGACCCGCTCTCGGCGGAGCTGATGGACTACTTGTTGAGGAACCAGGGCGACGCGCCGATGCTGGTGGTCGCCACCAACCGCGAGGCGCCTACCGACGCGCGCGCGCTGGCCCAGGCCCCGCGCATCGAGCTGGCCGGCCTGGCGACGGACGACCTGCGCCGCATGGTCACCTCGATGCTGGGCAGCCCGCTGGTGGGCCCGGCCTTCCTGGCCAAGATCGCGGAGTTCAGCGAAGGCAACCCGTTCATGGTGGAGCGGCTGCTGGAGCACCTGGTCCAGACCGGCGTGCTGGTGAACACGCACGGGCGCTGGAACACCGACGCCGCGTTGGAGCACTACCAGCTGCCCCTGGGCTTGCAGGCCGTGCTGACGCGCAAGTTCGACACGCTCTCGGACCAGGCGCGCGAGGTGGCCAACCTGCTCGCCGTGATCGGGCACGCCGTGGAGCTGCCGCTGCTGGCGGAGCTGACCGGCTTCGAGGAGGAGGCGCTCTTCGCGGCCCTCGACCAGCTGCAGCAGAGCCAGGTGATCCAGCAGGCCGAGGACGGCGCCGTGTCCTTCGCCCAGGACGCGCTACTCGAGCTCTTGTACGCCCACATGGAGACCGCCGAGAAAGTCCGGCTGCACCACCTGGTCGCGCGGGTGCTGGAAACGCACCTACAGGGCGAGCCGGAGACCGGGCCGCTCGACCAGGTCACGGCGATCGCCCACCACTACCTGGCCGGCCGCGGCGACTTGGCGCGCTCCCTGCGCTACGCCATGGCCGCCGGCGAGCGCACGCGCCAGCTCTACAGCATGGCGGCCGCGGAGCGCCTGGTGGACGCCGGGCTGCTGCTGCTGGCCGGCCAGCCGCCCGATGCCCACCGCCGGGCGCGCCTGGGCCTGATGACGACCCTGGGCGACATCAAGCGCATGACCGGCCGTGCCGCCGAGAGCAAGGCGCTGTTGGCGCCCGCGCTCGTGATCGCCGAGGAGCTGGACGTGCGCCCGCGTGGCGGCTTGATGACCAGCCTGGGCAAGTGCCACCAAATCTTGCAAGAATTGGAGCTGGCCGTCGCCATGTTGCACCGCGCGGCCGAGACCTGCCTCGCGGAGGGCGACGCGCGCGGCGCCTCGCGGGCCCGGCTCGCCAACAGCCGCACCTCCGTGTTCCAGGGCGAGCCGAAGCGGGCGATCGCGGAGGCCGACGAGGGCCTGATGCTGGCCCAGCAAAGCGGCGACCCCACCCAGCGCGGCGTGGCGCTGGCCTGGCTGGGCTACATGCTGGTTTCGCACGCCCCGGCGCGCCTGGACGAGGGCGTGGAGCACATGCAAGCGGCGCTCGCGCTGCTGCGCGGCACCGGCGACCAGATCGGGCTCGCCACCACCACCCAGCTGCTGGGCAACGCCCAGATGATCCTGGGCGATCTGGCCTCGGCGCGTGGCACCTTCATGGGCAACCGCCAGCTCTGCTTCGAGATCGACGCCCGCGAGGAGGAGGCCTTCGCGCTGATCAACCTGAGCATCGTCGACATGGAGCTCGCCAACTTCGCCACCGCCTTGGAGTGGGCCTGCATGGCCCAGGACCGCGTGCGCCCGGTCAACGCGCGCTTCCCGCTGGGGATGGCGCTGGTGTTGGAGGGCGAGGCGCGCGCCTACCAGGGCGACGAGGCCAGCGCGCGGCGGCTGGGATCGGAAGCGCTGGAGATGGCGCGCGAGATCAAGAACAAATACCTGGAAGGGCTGGTGCTGGCCCACCAGAGCGAGCTGTTGGCCTTCCTGGGCCGCACGGACGAGGCGCGCGCCAGCACCGCGGCGCTGGCCGAGCTGCTGGCCGCCACCGGCAACGTGGAGCCGGAGACGCGCCTGAACGCCGTCAACGCGGAGCTGTTGGTGCGCACGGGCGACCGGGTCGCC
>JAQBPE010000501.1 GCA_028287685.1 Cyanobacteria bacterium RYN_339
ACGACACCGGCCCGCTGCACCTGGCTTGTGCCGTGGGCACGCCCACGATCGCGATCTTCGGGCCGGAGAGCCCGCTGCTCTTCGGCCCGCGCGGCTCTCAGCACCGCGTGATCTCACGCGGGCTGGCCTGCAGCCCCTGCCTGAACATCTACAACGGCCGCACCGTCACCTGCCGCTTCGCCGTCACGCGCTGCGTGGCCGAAATCGGCGTGGACGAGGTGCTGGCGGCGGCGCTGGCCCGCCTGGCGCCAGGCGTCACGCCCACCGGCGCCGCGCGATGAGCGTCGCGCTCCTGGAGGCGCCCGTCCCCGGCCCCGGCCGCGCCGACGCCTGGGTGGGGCTGGCCTTCGCCGTGTTGTTCGCGGCCTTCGTGGCCGTCAGCTGGCAGAAGTGGCCCCTGTTGACCGCCGACTCCGCGCGCGAGCTCTACGTGCCCTTCCAGATCCGGCACGGCGCCACGATCTACCGCGACTTCGCCTACCTCTATGGCCCGGTCGCGCCCTACGGGCAGGCGGGCCTGCTGGCGCTGTTCGGCGAGCACCTGGCGGTCTTGTACGTGGCCAGCCTGGCGCAGCTGGCGCTGGTGCTGGGGCTCTTGTATACGCTGGCCCGGCACGTCCTGGCTGCTCCCGCCGCCGCGGCCGTGCTGTGGCTGTTCTTCGGCGGCTTCGCGCTGGGGCGCGACATCTGGGGCTACGTCTGGCCCTACTCCTTCGCGGCCACCCACGGCGTGCTGTTCGGGTTGGTGGTGCTGGTGGCCTTGTGCCGCCACGCCGCGAGCGGCCGGCGCGCCTGGCTGGCGCTGGCGGGGCTGGCCGTGGGGCTCTCCCTGGTGACGAAGCTGGAGTTCGGGCTCGCGGCCGCGGGCGTGGCCGCCGTGTACGGCGGCCTGCGCGCGCTGGCGCGGCCGGGCTGGCGCGTGCTCGCGCTCGATGCGCTGGCCGTGGCGGGGCCTGCTTGCGCGGTGGCGGGGGCGATCGCCGCCACCGTGCTCGCGAGCGTGCCCGCCCCCATGGTGCTCGAGAGCATCTGGCCCACGCGGCTGATGCAGCTCTGGGGCAGCCAGGGCACGTGGCACGGCACGGCCCAGAGCTGGGGCGCGAACCTCAAGTGGCTGGCGCTGGCGCTCGCCACCTGCGCCGTGGCGGTGGACTCCCGGCGCTGGTGGCCGGTGGGGCTGGTGCTGGTCGTGGGGCTGGCCGGCTTCGGCCACTTCTACGTGGAGAACGCCGCGCACTACTGGATGGGGCCCGGCTTCCTGGTGCTCTTCGGCCTGTTGGTCGCCGTGGCGCGCCGGCTGCGCGCCGGCCCGCCCTCGCCCGTGCTGGTGGCCTGGGCGCTGGTCGGGGCCTACGGGCTTTTGGTCGCGACCCGCACGCTGATGCTCGGCTACAACGACTACACGCGCTACCAGGCCCCGGTGGCCCTGATCGCCTGGGTCGCGCTGGCCAGCCGCTGGCTGCCGGCCTGGCTGGGCGTGGCGCCCGGCCGCCCGTTCGCGCTGGCGGCGCTCGCGCTGGCGTTGGGCGGGCAGCCCGCCTGGGCCGAGGTCGCGAGTTATTTGGGACCGCACGAGGCCGTGACGGGCCCGGTGGGCACGGTCTTGGCCACGCCCACCTTCGCCCGGCCCTTCAACCAGGCGCTGGCCTACGTGCGCGCCCACACCCGGCCGGGGGACGCGATCGTGGCCGCGCCGATGGAGGCCAGCTTCTACCTCTTCAGCGGCCTCGACAACGTGCTGCACGAGGACCAGCTCTTCTGGGGCTACCTGACGACGCACGCGGAACAGGCAGCCGCGCTACGCCGTATGGAAGATCGGCGGGTGCGCTACGTGCTCGTCTCCAGCTACGCCATGGGGCCCCACCGGTTCGGCGAGAACTTCATGGAAGATCTGGGGGCCTGGATCCACACCCGTTGCGCCCTGGTGGGCGATTTCTCGTCACCTGGCTACGGGGTGCGCGTCTACGCGACCCCGTTCGCGGAGGGTATGTAAATCATGATGCGCTTCCCGATGTTCGTCACCCTGGCCATGGCCTGTGGGCTCGCTTGCCTTGATGGCTGCGGGCCCGGTTCGGGCTCGCAGCCCAGCGGCGTGACCGTGATCCCCGCCGGGCAGCAGCCGTTGGTCGGCTCCTTCGCCTCGGCGCCGGTGTCCTTGCCCTACACCGCGCCGCCGGGCTCCACGCCCACCCCGGGGGCCGCCTCCGGCGACAGCGACGCCAGCGCGGCAGCCAAGGCGGGCGGCGACTTCCGCGACGACTTCTCCGGCGACGGCCTGGATTCGGGCGTCTGGGACTCCGGCGCCCAGGCCGGCCTGATCCAGGTGGGCAGCGGTTACCTCGACATGTTCACCGCCGGCAACGCCAAGAGCTACCCCTTCGTCGTGACGGCGCGCCCGATCGTGCCGGAGCAGGGGCCATTCTTCGTGGAGTGGCGCTACAAGATCGCGAGCGGCGGCCAGCAGCCCGCCACCGCGCTCGATGCGGCACCGCCGCGCAAGTTGGGCGACAGCATGCCCACCGCCCCCTTCTTCTACGCCACCACCTTCTACACGTCGCGCCGCTTCTACTTCGAGGGCCACTACGTCGGCGACGGTGTCAAGGGCCTCGCGCTCAACACGGAGCACAAGGTGCGCGTGGAGGTCGACGCCAACGACAAGGCCCGCGTGATCTTCGACGGCGGCCAGATCGGCCAGGCGATCGCGGTGAAGAAGCGGCCCAAGTACTTCTACTCCGGTCCGGACGCCCTGAAGGACGGCACGGCCATTGCGTGGGGCCGCCTGCAGCTCGATTTCGTGGCCGCGGGCGTGCTGAACGTGCCGGATCCGGCCACGCCGCCGCCGGTCGCCCCGGCGCCGACGGCCAAGCCCGCCGCCACGCCCACCCCCAAGCCGACCACCACCACGGCGGCCACGGCAGCGCCCACCGCCACGCCCACGACCGCGGCCACCGCGACGCCCACCCCGGCGCCGACGGCCACGCCCACCCCCTCGCCCTCGCCCACCACCACGGCCGACCCGGCGGCCACCCACTAAAGCGGCCAAGCAAGGCCTTTCGACCGGCGGCCGGCGTGGTACAAAACCTCCACGACGATCGAGGAGACCCCCATGCTCGAGAAACGCATCCCGCGCGCCCAGGCCCCCGTGCTCGTGACCGGCGGCGCCGGCTTCATCGGCAGCCACGTGGTCGACCGCTTGCTGGCGGATGGCGAACGCGTGGTCGTGATCGACGACTTCAACGACTTCTACGACCCCCGCGTGAAGCGCGCGAACGTGGAGCCGCACCTCCAGCACCCGCACTACACCCTGGTGGAGGGCGACATCCGCGACGCGGACCTCGTCGAGCGCGTGTTCTTGGCGCACGCCCCCGCCCGGGTGATCCACCTGGCCGCGCGCGCCGGCGTGCGTCCCAGCCTGGAAGAGCCGCTGCTCTACGAGACCACCAACGTGGTCGCCACCTTGATCCTGCTCGAGGCCTGCCGCCGCCACGGCGTGACCAAGCTGGTCTTCGGTTCGTCCTCCAGCGTCTACGGCGTGAACGCCAAGGTGCCCTTCGCGGAGGACGACCCGATCGCCCAGACCATCAGCCCCTACGCGGCCACCAAGGCGGCGGGCGAGCTGCACTGCCACGCCTACAGCCACCTCTACGGGCTGAACATCGTCTGCCTGCGCTTCTTCACCGTCTACGGCCCGCGCCAGCGCCCGGACCTGGCCATCCACAAGTTCGCCAAGCTGATCACCAGCGGCAAGCCAATCCCGGTCTTCGGCGACGGCGGCACGGAGCGCGACTACACCTTCGTCGACGACATCGTGGCCGGCATCCTGGGCGCGCTGGCCTACGACAAGACGCGCTTCGAGATCCTGAACTTGGGCAACAGCCGCACCGTCAGCCTGGCCGGCCTGATCCTGGCGCTGGAGACGGCGCTCGGCAAGCCAGCCGTGATCGACCGCCAGCCGTTGCAGCCCGGCGACGTGCCGCGCACCTTCGCGGACACGGCCAAGGCCCGCCGCTTGTTGGGTTACGCGCCGGACACCCCCATCGACGTAGGGCTGGCGCGCTTCGTGGCCTGGTTCGCGCCGGACGCCGTCAGGGCCTGACGGCCGGCGTGGCCGCCGGGGTGGCCGGAGCGGTTTCGCGCGTGGACTCGCGCGCGAGGGCTACGAGCATGCGCTGGGTGGCGTCGCGGTGGTCGGCGGCGTCCTCGAAGGCGGCGCGCGCCTTGACGCCCACGGCGCTTTCCGCGCTGTTGGCGTAGGCCAGGCAGGTCTCGCAGGCGCGCTTGAGCGCGTCCGCGGCCTCCATCAACTCGTTCTTGGCCGCGCCGGCGGCGGGGTTGGGCGCGTCCAGCGCCTTGAGCTCGGCCACCAGCTTGGCGGCGCGCACGCCGCACGCCATGAGCTGGGGCGCCAGCGGGTGGGTCACGCGGCCGCCGAGGTGCGTGGCCGCGGCGGGGTCGAGGTGCTGGGCGCGCGGGATGATCTCGCGCGCGATCTGGTCGAACTCCGCCATCGGCGCCCGCAGCGCCTGCGCGAAGCCCAAGACCTCCGTGCGCACCACCGCGGCATGCTGGGCCAGCTGGCGGCTGGTAAGGGGCGCCCAGCGCTGCAGCAGCCAGGTGCGCTTGGCGCCGTCCGGACCTTCGTTGGGCAAGGCCGTCACCAGGGCCACGGCCGCCAGGTAGTCGCCGTGGTTGGCGAGCGCGATGGCACGCGAACGGATCTTGGCGGCCTCCGTCGCCACGCGCCGCTCGACCATCGCCGCGGCAGGCGTGCCGGGGACCATGGCGGCGCGCTCCTGCAGGGCCGGCAGGTACCGCCCCTGGTCGAAGAGCGCGGAGATCTCCGCCGCGCGCACGTACTCCTGCGGGTGGCGCCAGCGGTCGAAGCGGCGCGTGATCGGGCCGA
>JAQBPE010000006.1 GCA_028287685.1 Cyanobacteria bacterium RYN_339
GCCACGTACTTGGTGGAGCGCCACGCCCATGAGATCCTCTCGCGCGAAGAGGTGCAGATCATGATCAACCACGCCCGCGAAGCGGCGCCCAACGCCTTCTCCGCGGCTGCCGTGGACCACCTGCCGCTGAGTCTGGCCCACCAGGTTTTGCAGGGATTGTTGCGCGAGGGCGTGCCGCTACGGCCGTTCGATCGCATCCTCGAGAAGCTGATCGACGGCGCCCACCGGGTGGCGGATGCGCCCGGATTGCTGGCGTTGGTGCGGCAGAGCTTGGCCCACCCGATTTGCGTCCGGCTGGCCGGCCCGGATGGCGTGTTGGTGGTGCGGGGGCTGGCGCCGGCGCTCGAGGCCGACTTGCTGGGCTGCATCGCGTCGGGACCGTTCGGGGCGGAGTTGGTCCTTGGCCAGCAGGAGCGCCAGGCGCTGCTCGTGCCCGTGATCGCGGCTTGCCGCGCCGGGGGGGTCGCCCTCGTGGTCGCCCCCGCCCTACGCCCGCACCTGCAGGCCTTGCTGGCGCCCGAACTTCCGGGTCTTCACGTGTTATCCGATCGCGAGCTGCACCCGGCGGTGCCCCTCCGGCGCCTCGCGCCCGTGATCCGGCCGCTCGCCCTAACGCTGGATGTGCGCGCTGGTACGGGGCCGCGCGTGCAGGGTAGTAAGGAAGAGGAAGCGAGGCCCCGATGACCAAACGGTTGCAAACCGCCCCCGAGGACGAATATCCCGCCGCCCACACGCTCTTCCGCGTGATGTTCTTTGGCGCCGTCCTGCTGGTGGGTGCGGTCATCCTCGGCTTCGTGGGCTTGCGGGTGGACCCCCTCTTCATGAAGTGGCTGCACTTCTGAGACGTCCGCTCCTGGCGCTGCTGGCGGTGGCCCTGTTGGCCGGCCCGGCTCCTGCCGCCCCGAAGAAGAAGCCCACGCCGAAGCCCAGCGTGCACCACACGCTGTTCATGAGCGGCGTGATCCACAAGCGCCACCGGGCGAAGCCCCTGTCGGTCGCGTTGTCGGCCACGCCCAAGCCGAAGCCCAAGGCGAAACCCAAGCCCAAGCCAAGGGTCCAGGCCCCCACGCGCCGCCGGCGGCGTCGGCACCGCGTGGTGGGGTCGTAACTTTACGGGGGCGGCCCGCCGACGGCCATCTTCGCCAGCCCTTCCAGCCAATGCTGGTGCTCCCGCTTCAGCCCGTCGCGGATGATCCCCTGCCCGAGCCAGGCCAGGCAGCCGGCGTCCGTTTCCTCCGTGACCACGTGCGTGCC
The DNA here is from genome assembly GCA_028287685.1 of Cyanobacteria bacterium RYN_339. Lineage (GTDB taxonomy): Bacteria > Cyanobacteriota > Sericytochromatia > S15B-MN24 > JAQBPE01 > JAQBPE01. The sequence continues at coordinate 1,255 of JAQBPE010000006.1, forward strand.
GTTCGCCGTTGGCTCCAGGATCCACTTGTGGTAGGCCTTCAGCCCCGGCATCACCGCCAGCCAGCCCAGCGCGCGACCTGGCTCGAAGCACAGCACCTGGGTGTCCAGTGGCACACCGAAGGTCCACCAGTGGAAGCGCGTGCCCTGACGTAGCGGCGTCTCTTCGGGCTTCACGGCCTTGGCGTTGCCGTAGTAGCTGCTCCAGAGGTCCGCGCGCGTGAGCCAGGCGTAGACTCGCTCCGGGGGCGCGGCGATCGTCAGCTCGTTGCGCTGGTAGACCGGGGCTTCCTGGGGGCCCAGGCCGGGCGGCCAGGCGAGCATGTCCAGCATCAGGGGTGGTCCTTCTTCCAGGCCTCCGCCAGCGCCTGGCGGTCCGCGTAAGTATACGTCTTCCCCTGGTATTGCACGGTGGCGTCCTGCACCGGGATTTGCAGCCCGCCGCGGGGCTTGCCCACCACCACCTCGTCCTGGTCGTAGCACCAGCGGATGAAGGCGCCGCCGTCCACGTACTTGTCCGCCACGGTGTTGCCGAAGGGGACCTCCGCCTGGTAAATCACGTTGGCGGCCTCTTGCAGGGCGAAGGCGTCGGCGGTTTCGCGGCGCAGCGACCAGCTCGTCAGGTCGTAGAGCGGCACCTCCATCGTCTGGGCGGCGGGGTTGCCCCACGCTTCCATCACGGCCTTCACCGCGTACTCGCCGTCGACGCCGCGGTAGAGCTTGAACGCCTCCGGCATCGGCAGGTGTTCGCGCGTCGCCAGGCGTTCCCAGCGGGCGCGGCGCGTGGTCAGCATGTCGACCAGGGTCTGCTCGATCGGGGCGGCGGGGGCGTTGCCTTGCACTGCCACGCGGGTATAGGCCTCGCGCAGGGCCACCTTCTTCTTGCCGCCGGCCACCCAGCCGCCCACCACGTCGTGCGCGCGGGTGTAGAGATCTTGGTCGGCGTAGAGGGGCGCGTCGCGGTCGAACAGCGCCTTGGTCACGTCGATTTTCTTGTCGTCGCCGGGCACGATGATGCCCTGCTCGATCTGGCGGTCCAGCTCCGCGACGCCGCGGTCGTCCAGCGCCTTGGTCGCCGTCAGCTTCAGCACGTCCTTGCCCAGCACGTCGCGCGCCGCCAATTCCTTGACGATCGTCTCGGCGCCGGTCTTGCCGGCCACCTCGCGTCCTACCGTCAACGCGCCCAGGCGCGCGATCGCTCCGGCGATCCCCATCTTCAAACCTCCCGAACCAATTCCAGTTACAGGGGTGTTATCGGGGGAATTCGCGCGGGTCGCGTTCAGAGGGAATTAAAGAAACCCTAACTTTCGGTTTGGGTTAATGGGGCCACGGCGCCGTAGAGCGGGCGCACCTGGTTCGGCGGCGTCGGCGTGGGGCTGGGCGGCGACGAGCCGTAGACCGGTCCGGGGGTGGCCGTCGGTGGGCCCGCCGAGGGGGCCATTGCGCCGTAAAGCGGCTGGGGGGCAGGCGCGGTGGCCGTTGGGGAGGTGCTGGGCGCCGGGGCGGGCGCGCCGTACACCGGGGCCACCAGCGCGCAGCTGGCCGTGATCGCGACCGCGCCGCCGAGGGCCACCAGGCGGCCCATGTTTGGCAGCGACGTCCGGCAGAACGGGCAGGCCGCGTCCACGGCACGCACGTGGCGGGAGCATCCAGGGCATGCACGCAGGGACATGGCGGGCTCCTCGCTCGGGTATAGTGGGATGCCACCCACTATATCAGGGGTCCCCCAATGTCGGAAACCCTCCTCGCATACCAGCGCAGCACGTATGCCGTCTGGGAGATCACCCTGAAGTGCAACCTGGCCTGCAGCCATTGCGGCAGCCGGGCCGGCGACGCTCGCCCGAACGAGCTGAGCACCGACGAGGCGCTGGACCTCGTGCGCCAATTGGACGAGGCCGGCGTCAAGGAGGTCACGCTGATTGGCGGCGAGGCCTACCTCCGCAAGGACTGGCTGGAGATCGCCGCGGAGATCACGCGGCGCGGCATGGTCTGCACCGTCACGACGGGCGGGCTGGGCGTCTCCGCCCACATGGCGGCCAAGATGAAGGCCGCCGGCATCGCCTCCGTCTCGCTCTCGATCGACGGCCTGGAGGCCACGCATGACCGCCTGCGCGGCGTGCCGGGATCCTGGAACGCCGCCATCCGCGCGCTGCAGCACCTGCGCGAGGCCGGCATCCAAATCGCCGTGAACACCCAAATCAACCGCCGCACCTGGTTGGAGCTGGAGGCGCTATACGAGCTGCTGCAGCCCACCGGCGCGCATGGTTGGCAGGTCCAGCTGACGGTGCCGATGGGCAACGCGGCCGACGACTCCGAGGTGCTGCTGCAGCCCTACGAGCTGCTGGACCTGTTCCCGCGGCTGGCGGCGCTGGCGGAACGGGGCCGCCGCGAGGGCTTCCGCATGGCCGCGGGCAACAACGTGGGCTACTTCGGCCCGTACGAGGGCTTGCTGCGCAGCCTGGGCACCCAAGACGCCCACTGGCAGGGCTGCCAGGCCGGCGTCAGCACCCTGGGCATCGAAGCCGACGGCGCCATCAAGGGCTGCCCCAGCCTGCCCACCGGCCCCTACACGGGCGCCAACATCCGCGACCTCACGCTCGCGCAAATCATCGAGCAGACGGAGCCGCTCAACTTTATCCGACGCAAGATCGCGGACCCCAGCCTCGCCACGGAAGACCTCTGGGGCTTTTGCAAGGGGTGCTACTACGCGGACGTCTGCCGCGCAGGCTGCAACTGGACTGCCCACGTCTTCTTCGGCAAGCGCGGCAACAACCCCTACTGCCACCACCGAGCGTTGGAGCAACAGGCTAGGGGCGTACGCGAGCGGCTGGTCCAGGTGGCTGCCGCGCCAGGGGCGCCGTTTGACCATGGGTTGTTCGAGATCGTTGAAGAGCCTTGGGGGTAGTCGCGGAACGCCTCCGGGCTTACCCGCGCGAGTGCAGCATCTGGGTGGTGTTGCATGTCTTGGGCGGCTCACTGGCCGCCAATGCCCTGGACGACGTGTTGGGGCTCAACCTGCTCGTTCCGCTCGTCTTCCGGACCTACCTGGAGCTGGCGGTGACCTGGTTAATGCTGGGCAGGTCCAGCTTTCAACGGGTCCGCTGGGCTGACCTCTGGCGGATCTGCGTGGTGTCATATGGGGCATTCTTGATGGCGCTCCCTGTGGCCCTAGCCTGCCTGATCGCCTATGGCGCCGCGATCGCCGTCGGCATCCCGCTGGACAGGTTGACCGGGCCCATTGCCAAGATTGCCCTCGGGACTGCCATGGCGTATGGCAGCGCCCGCCTGGCCTTCACCTCGCTCTTGGTCCTCGATCGAGGCGCTAACCCCTTGGGTGCCGTCCTGGGCTCGCTTGCGATCAGCCGGGGCCAGGTCGGCCCCCTGCTGCTCCTGACCTTGGGGCCCGCCATGGTGGCGTGGTTCGCCGAGTCTTGCTCCGCGGCGCTGGGCGGCGAGAAGGGCACGGTGCTTGCCTGCCTGGTCGGTTTGCCCTTGGGCCTGGTCAGCTTGGCAGCCAACTTGGCGGTCGGGCAACGCTACTTGGCTGCGCCCGCGAAGGACGAGCGGGCCTCGCTGCTGCGGGACCCGCTGTTCCTCATCGGCTTCGGCCTGGCCATGGCGTGCCTGGCCGTTGCCGGCTCTTTCTGGTGGCGTTGATGAAGGACGATACCGAGGTAGCCACGATGGGCGTAAACGATAGGCCAGTTCAGGCGGCCATCAAGGTCTTCAAGGCTTTTCCGGCCGAATGCGCGCTATGGGTAGTGTTGAGCGCCGGGGCCGGCACGATCACGGCCATGTTGAGCGATGGTCTGGAGGCCGTGGTCTGGGGTCTCGTCGGAAACCTTGTGGAACTGTACCTGGTGGTGGCGGCTACCTGGCTCGGGTTGGGCCAGAGCAGCTTCAGGCGCACGGGCTGGCGGGAACTATGGCGCGTGACGGTGGCGGGCGCCAGCGTCCTGGTCGTGTTGATCCCTATCGGAGTGGCCGTGTCGGTTGGGTGGGGCGTTGCGGAATGGCAGGCTTGGGCGCCGAAGAAGCCGACAATCGACGGGGCCGGGTATCTGGTAATCGCCCCACTCCTGGCCGCGGTCTCCTACGCCCTGGTCCGTTTCTCCTACGCCCCTTTCCTGATTCTCGATCGAGAGGCCCGAGCTGGCGACGCCATCCTCGGTTCCCTTGCTTTGACCAGGGGACAGGTTGGACCGTTGATTGGCCTGGTCGTGCTCCCCATTTTAGTTGCAGGTGTAGCGTTCGTTGCCATCAAGCCTTTGGCGATGTATTTCGTGGCACGGCTGGCGACCGACGTGTTGGTACTTGCCGGCCTGATCGCCCTGGGGTTGCGCTACCGGAGCACGCCGGAGAAAGAACGGCGTGGCTCCTTGGTGCACGACCCGTTAACTGCCATTCTTCTTGCACTGTGCCTGGCCACCATTCCTCTTGCCGCGTTGCTGGCAAATCGCTAACGCCGAGGGGCGCCAGCAGACCCTCGCTTGACGGTAGGGGAATCGAGCTAGCTGGCCTATCCTCCCCATGGAGAGCGTTACGCCCCACCGGCCAAGCCCGATGGGTTACGTGACGAGGAGGAGGGAAGATATGAAGCTTACGAAGTGGCGCACCGCGTTCCTGACCGGCCTGTTGCTGGCGGGTTGCGGCACCAACGGGTTGCCTTCGGGCACGATCCACTTGATGACGGAGGCGGAGGCGGCGGCGCAATACGCGCTTTTGGACGCCGATCCCACGGTTTCCACCATCAAGGACATACTGGCGAAGCTCGGCGTGACCATCCAGGTAGACGCCTCGTCCACCACCACCACCACGGCCACCGAGGTGACCGTACCGTCCAACGTGGCCGTCGTCACGGGCATCGACCAAGCCGCCCCCGTCACCACCACGGAGTGCCGCGTCACCAACGTGACGGCCAGTTCCACGCTCGACGACACCTGGTTCACGCTGACGAACGTCACGGACGGCAACACGCACAGCGCCTGGGCGCCCGCGGCCGACGACCAGAACCCGACCTTGAGGTTCGACCTGGCCGCCGAGGCCCAGTTGTCCGGGCTTTCGCTCAAGCTGAGCCCGGTGGGCGTGGTGGTGGACGTGGAGGTCAGCTCCGACAACCAGACCTGGACCGCGGTCGCCACGGGCCTGGTGCCGGTTTACCGCCAGCTGCACTGGGTGAACCTGCCCACGCGCATGTGCAGCCACGTCCGGCTGCACTTCCGTGGCGTCCAGGACGGGCACCTGCTGGTGTGCGAGGCGCACCCCAACGGGGACGCGGGCTCGCCCACGCCCAGCGTGACGCCGTCCGTCACCCCGACGCCGGCCGCCACGGCCACGCCCACGGCCGCACCGTCGGTGCAGCCGAGCGTGACGCCGAGCGCAACGCCTACGCCCGAAGCTACGCCTTCGGCTACGCCTACGCCCGAGGCCACGCCAACGGCCACGCCTACGCCGGCGGCCACGCCGGCGCCCACCGCGACGCCCACACCGGGGCCTACCGCGACCCCGACGCCTACGCCTTAATCCTGGTCAAACCCGCGCCGGCCGTCGTAAGACGGCCGGTCCGGCCGTTGGAGCGAGTAGGTGCCCGTCGGGCGCCCGAAGGCCTGGACCTCGAAGATCGCGAAGTAGCCGCGCGGGTCGTCGTCGTTGTACCAATGCACCCGCAGGTAGCGTCCGCGGCCATTCACGGCCTTGGTTTCCATCTGCCAGCTGTGGTTCTTCAACGGCCCGGAGGCGGGCCGCCAGTCGTACCCGTCGACCGACGTCTCGAGCACGTAGTGGCTGTGTTGCAGCGGTCCGGTCTTGATCTCCACGGAGTCGAAGTTCATCACCCGATCGAAGGACAGCGAGAGCCAGGCCTGGCGATCGCGCCAGCCTTCGTTCGCCCACTCCGTGTTGGTGTCGCCGTCGACCGCGCGGTTCACGCCGTAGACGGAGTAGCCGCTCGACGCGGTGCGGGCCGAGCTGGAATCCACGGAGCTGGGCTGCAAGGCCTCCCCGGAGCCGTAGATCGACACGTAGTTCCTTGTCACCGGCTCGGCGGCCGGTGCCGCGGCTTTCCCGCAGGACGCCACCAGCGCGGCGGCCAGCAGCAAGCCCGAAGCCCGAACGCAGGTACCCATGATATCCCCTCCTTGATCTCGTTACACAAGAACTGTAAACGAGATTACGGCGAGGGTTCACCATGCAGGCGGTCCAAATTTAGGGTGAGGTGCCCGTCTTCTCCGCGGGTGAGCTCACCCAGCCGCCGGTGAAGCCGGCTTTCGCGAGCCCGCGCCGCAACACCGGGTCGTGCTTCATCACGTCCCACACGAAGCCCGAGCGGTAGTTCTCGAGCATGATCACGATCGGCCCCTGGTCGATGCCCAGGCGGTCCTTGTCCACCCACTTGGCGGTGTCGTTGTAGCCGTCGGCCCAGCCGTCCGGGCCCCACAGGTCGGGGCGATCGCGCTTCCAGCGCGCCAGGGTCGGCAGCACGATCTCCGGCGCGAACGGCAGCGAGGCGGCGGCGGCGGTGGGGGCGATCGTGCCGTCGTCCGGGTCCGCGGGCGTGATGCCGCGGGCGGCGTACCAGTCGAACTTCACGCGGCGGCCGCCGAAGTCGGCTTCCTTGATCACGTCGCCGGGCCCGTCGCAGGCCGTCAGACCCCAGCTCAGGGGGCCGTAGCCCGCCCAGCCCTTGGGGTTCTGCTGGGCGTACTGGAACTGCGCCAGCGTGGCGCGCCGCGAGTTCTCGAACCAATCCCAGCCGAGCCGGCGGGCCACCGGGTCCTGGATGCCCCGGAAGTCTACCCAGCCGTGGGAGTACTGGTGGCCGAATTGCGGGCCGAAGGCCACGTGGGTCTGGCCGTACAGCAGCTCCGGCTTGACCTTGGCGGTGTAGGGCCCCCAGGCCCCGTCCGGCAGCGGGTGGCCGGCGGTGCCGAGGCCCAGCAGCACCAGGATCATGGACTCGTTGTAGGCCTCCCAGCTGGCCGGGATGAAGCCCTTCTCCGGGGTCCAGCCCATGCTCACGACGGGCCGGCCGGCCATGGCCCAGGGCCACTCCACGCGGCCGTCCAACTGGTCCGCCAGGTTGCGGATGTCGGCCTCTTCGGGCTGATCGTAGAAGTTGCGCGCGAAGCGGGCGCCGGCCAGCATCAAGGCCGTGTCGACGGTGGAGAGCTCGCAGTTCCAGGTGCGCAGCCCCGTGTGCATGTCCAGGAAGTGGTAGTAGAAGCCCTTGTAACCGGCCACGCCCTGCCCGCCGGGGCCCATCGGCGCCTTGGCCAGCGTGCCCAACACCTTGCGCGTGAAGGCGGCGGCACCCGCGCGGTCGATCCAGCCGCGCTTGGCGGCGATGCCATAGGCCGTCAGCGCGAACCCCGTACACGCGATGCTGGCGGCGGAGGCGGCCGTGGTGCGGTCCTTGGTCAGGCCGGTCACGGGGTCGGAGTTGCGCACGAAGAACTGGAAGTGCTGGCGCTCGATCTCGTCCAGCAGCGCATCCTTGGCGGGCGCGCTCATGGCCTGTAGCTCGCCCTGCACCGCGGCCTGGCGCCAGTCCGGGCGCGCGGCCACGCAGCCACAGGCCAACACCAGAGCGAGCAATGGGGCGAGGCGAATCATACGGGCGTCTCCTTGCCCCCCATGTTACCTTCCGGCTGCCTGGTTTGCATGGGGGAGGCCTCCGGCTTGACCGGATGCCGGTTTGGCGTTTCAATGGCCGTATGCCAGACGAGCAGCACGATCAGATCGGCCAGTTCCTCCTGAACGCGGGCTCCATCACGCCGGCGGCGTTGGCGGAAGCGCTGGCTTTCAAGGCGGACAAGCCTTTCATGCGCGTCGGCGAGATCCTGCTCGGCCAGGGCGCCTGCACGCTGCCGGAGCTGGTGGCCGGCCTGGAAGCGCAGGGCGCCTCGCTGCGCCTGGGCCAGATCCTGGTGCGCAACGGACACGTCAGCCAGACGCAGCTGGACGCGGCGCTGGAGCGCCAGGCCCGCACCTCCGAGCTGCTGGGCGCGATCCTCGTCGAACAGGGCCTGATCTCCGAAACGTGCGTGTTGGAGGCGCTGGAGTACCAGCACTGGTTCCAGGAATACGTGGCGCGCGGCGCGACGGTGCTGCGCAACAACCCGTCGCTGGCCTCCGTGCACAACCCGGTCATTCACCCCCGCTGGGCTGCGGCGCCGGGGGTAGAGCACCCTTAGGCCGCGTCGATCCGCTCTCGGCTTCCCATGGGATCGGCTCGCCCTTGCACAGGGCCTCCCAGGTCTCCTGGTCCAGCTCCACGCCCAGGCCGTCGGCCACGCGGTTGATGTAGTTGAACCAGCCCGTGAAGGTGACGATGTGGAGGATGCCCAGGTCGTCGAAGCCGACGGCGCGCAAGCCGTCCACGTCGCCTTCGCGTGCCGCCCAGGGCGTGCGCGTGAGCTTGAGCGCGTAGTCCACCATCGCGCGTTGGCGCGGCGGCAGCTCCGCGCCGTCCGGATCCAACTTCAAGCTTTCGACCAAGGCGTCCTCCCGGGACACCGCTCGGAGAAACTCCGAGTGCTTCGCCACTCAGTAGAAGCAGCGGTTGGCGGCCGACACCACCGTGGCGATCATCTCGCGCTCGGCCCGGGAAAGCGGCGACGGGCCGTTGATGAGGTGCATCCCGGCCTGGAAGGCCGTTCGGAGCAAATCCTTGTCCAGGCTGTGCGAGCGGATGATGTTGGAGGGCCCGCCGGGGCCGCCGTATTCTTGTGGCCGGTTCTGCCCGGCGGCCTTGTAGGCCTCCAGCAGCTCCGGGGTCATGTCCGGGTCACCCGGTCCGATCGTCTTGATCCACGCCATGGGTTGATTCTAGAACGCGGCGGCCAGGATGGCCACCACCTCGTCCGGGGGGTGCGCCGTGCCTTCGTTGTAGAGGATCACCGGGTAGTTCCGGCCCGGCGCCGCCTTGAAGGGCGTCAGCTCCTCGGCCCGGTGCCAGGTGCCGTCCAAGGCCGCCACGGCGACCTCCAAGGGCGCGTGGTCGTACCGGTACCCGTTGGTGCTGCCGGTGAAGGTGAAGCCTGGCGCGGCCCAGCTGTCCGGGGTCTCCGCCCAGCGGTAGCCGGGGTACCACAGCTCGTACGCCCAGCCGCCCGCGACGGGGGCCGACAGAAGCTGGATGCGCTCGCGGTCGTACCGGTTGCGCGCCTGGACCGGCACCGCAAGCGTGGGGTCCAGCGGGGCGTTGAAGTCCGGCACCGGCTCCAGGCGTTCCAGCGGGTAGTGCACGAAGCGGTCGTGGATGGGCTTGCGCAGGGCCGCCGCGCGCTCGCAGCCGCGGGCGAGGGCGTCGATGCCGGGGCGGGCGTCCGGGACGGCCTCCGGATCGGCCGCCAACAGCTGGTTGATGCGGGTGAAGCAGCGCGTATACAAATCCATCAAACCGATCGAGCCCCACGGGTGCGCATGCTGGAAGTTCACCAACCCCTGGAACAGCACCTGCGCCGGCAGGGGCGCCCAGTCCCAGAAGTCTCCCATGCGCGCGGCCCCGATCAGCGTGTCACGGTGGGCCAGCGCGCGGTCGGAGTGGACCAGGGCGTACACGCTCAGCACGCCGTCCACGTCCAGGTGGTTGTTCACCGCCAGGTCCCAGTCGCCGGGCAGGGGCGCGTCCACGAACCGCAGGCAGATTTCGGTGGAGGTATCCGCCTTGTAGGGGATGGGCGTGCGGTTGGGCAGCCAGTGGCTCAACTCGAGGTCGACTCCCTCGCGGAAGTGCTCGTCGGCGGAGCCGTCGGCGTAGATGGTTTGCCGGCTGGCGGGGCGATCGCCGCCCCCAGGGACGTAAAAGCAGGGGATCAAGGGTAGAGGCCTCCCCGGGCAGGGTACGGAATACTCGGCGGGTTCCTTGTACCCGCAGGCCGATCGGAGGAGCACGGACGATGACGACCCAGGTTTCCGGCGACCCCACCAAGCCTATCAAGCCCGCGCAGGGCACGGGTTCGGCCGAACAGGTCGTGCCCAAGGCCGACGGACAGGTCGCCCCCGCGGTGGATCCCAAGGCGAAGCCCCAGGGCAACGCCGTGGCCTTGAGCGGCTCGTCCGGCGGCAGCCAGTTGGCGCTGCCCGGCACGACCTCCACGACCACGCACAAGGTCACGAAGACCACCACCACCACGGTCACAGAAGAAGACACGACCACCACGACCGCGGCCGCCGACCCCGCCGCCGCCAAGCCTGCCGAAGAGCCGGCTGCCAGCACCCCCGCCGAGAAGGTGCCGGACTACAACGACACGTTCGGCGGCGCGAGCTACGTGAAGGACGGCGCCAACAAGGACATGGTGGGCCTGGCCCAGAAGCTGGTCGAAAAGAACCCGGCCCTCAAGGACTCCGACCTCGCCAAGCACATCCAGGAGGGCAAGCTCGGCCCCGACGACGTGAAGGCGATCCAGTCGGAGCTGCAGGCCAAGGGCTACGACGTCGGCCACACCGGCGCGGACGGCAAGTACGGCCCCAACACCCACGCCGCGCTCCAGAAGATGCTGGCGGGCGAGAAGCCGGAGCCCAAGCCCGCCCCCGGCACGACCACCGACGACAAGCCGGCCGATACCACCAACGGCACCAACCCCGCCACCCCGTCCGACACCGGCAAGCCCACCGACGACGCGGCGCTGGAAGGCAAGCTCAAGGACGCCGCGGAGCACAGCAAGTTCAACGAGGGCATCCACAAGTGCTTCAAGTACGCGTGGGACGTCAACAAGCAGGTCGGCGGCAAGGGCATCGATCAGGCCACCCAGAGCCATGACGGCCGCGGCAAGCCGGTTACCTCCCTGGACCAGATGGCGAAGGACGGCAAAATCAAGCCCGGCGACGTGATCTACGTGAACAAGAGCCCCGGCGCCGACCCCAGCTCCACCAAGCTGCAATACGGCCCGCACTGGTTCGTGTACATGGGCCACGGCAAGTTCGCCGACCAGTACCACAACCGGTCGACCGGGGGTCGCGAAAAATCGGCCGCGGAGATGCAGCAATTCGTGCGCGGGCGCGTGATCGACACGATCTACCACACCCACTAGGCAGGCGGCCAACCCTTTACGTCCTGCGCGTTTCGGCCTATCCTTGGAACCTTTGTTCGAGGGGGTGGCCATGGATACGTTTGGATTTTCGGGTGAAGCGGATACCGCCGACGGCGTGCTGGCGAAAGCCATCGAGCGCGACGTGTGCGGCCGGCTGGAGCGGGCCATGCACGACGACGTCGTGATCGCGCGCTATTTGGACCAGGGGGCCGCCACGGTGGTGGTCACGGTCTCGATCGACCGCGAGCTCGCGCCGGCCGAGGAGGCCTTCGCGTTGCCTCCGGCCGATGATGCGCCCTACACCCAGCGGATCGGGCCGGCCGCCGTCGCGGCGATCGTGGCCGGCATCCGGCGCAAGGTGCAGGCCCCCGGCTTCCGTGGGGCCGACGAGCCGCTGGTCTTCGACATCGTGGTCAACCCGGATCGGGTGCAGTTGCCTGCTTGATGGGTATGAAGGGGGCGTCCACTCCCTTTCATGAGGATCAGCATGCGCCGTCACTTGCTCGCCGCCCTGGCTATGGGCTTCTTGTTCGCCGCGAACCCCGTCCAGGCCGCTTCCACCCCCGCCTACCAGGTGGCCGCCAAGGCCACGCCGTCCACGGCGCCGTCCAAGAAGCCCGGTCTGCTGAGCAAGCTGACCAACCTCAAGGGCGACAAGGTGGCCTTCAACGAGCAGACCAAGAAGTTCCACATCAAGGGCTGCCGCTATTACGACGGCAAGAACAACAAGCTGGTGACCCTGGCCGAGGCCAAGAAGGCCGGCGGCCAGCCCTGCCAGGTCTGCCAGAAGGACAAGGACAAGCCCAAGAAGTAGGGCTTAGCGTCCCCCCAACTCCGGTGCCAAGAACCCGGGCGGCAGCTCCTGCCGCCCGTCCTTGCGTCCGGGGGGGCCGCCCAGGGCCAGTGCTGCGCGGATCGCCCCGGCGTCCAGGTGCTGGAAGGTCATCCAGGGACGCGCACCTACGCGCAGGAAGAGCCTGTCGTCGGCTTCAAGGGCCGCGTCCCAGCTCTCCATCAGCACCGCCAGCTGCTCCAGAAACCCGCGCTCCCGCGCGTTGAACTGCTCGAGCGGCTTGTCGCCCACCCGCCCCGTCTCGCGCGTCGCCAACTCGCTGGCGATCGCCTCCGCCTGGGCGCCCTTGTTCGTGGCCCGCGCGCGATCCAACAGCAACCGGAGATCGTCGTCGCTCCAAAGGTGCCAGTGCGCGTCCGTCATGACGCCATTATAAGCAATTATCCAGAGAAGTCCTGCGTCCACACCGTCCCGTGGGAGCTCGACGCCACGCCGATGCCGATCGTGCGGTAGGCCGGGTTCAGGATGTTGGCGCGGTGGCCCGGGCTGTTCATCCAGTCCGAGACCACGCTCTCCGGCGTAGCCTGGCCCTCGGCGATGTTCTCGCCAGCGGTGCGGAAGGCGATGCCGGCCTGCTGGAGGTGCCAGAACGGGTCGTGGCCGTCCGGGTCGGTGTGGTCGAAGTAGTTCCGCGCGGCCATGTCCTGGCTGCGGGCGGCGGCGACGGTGTTCAGCTCCCGCGAGAGCGTCAGCGGCGGCAACGCGGCCTTGGCGCGCTCGCGGTTCACGCCGTCGAGCACGGCCTGGATCACCGCGTCCTGGCCGGCCGTAGGCTGCAGCGGGCCCGGGGGCGCCAGTACCACCGGGGGCAGAGGCGCGGGCGGGGGCGGCGGCGGCGGAGGGGGCGGCACCGGCAGGGGCGGCGGCGGTGGCGGCGCGATCGGCAGGCCGCTGTAGGGGGCGGCGGGCTGAATGGGCGGTGCCGCCTGCACGCCCGGCGCGGGGTCCTTGTGGAAGAAGCCCGTCACCTTGGCCCAGGCGTTGCTGAAGAACCCGCCGGTGGCGGGCGCGGGCGCCGGTGCGACCTGGCTGCCAGGCGCTTGGCCGCCCACTCCCTTGAGCTTCTGCCAGATCCCGCTGTTCGTGACCTTGTCCCAAAGCCCGCTAAACATCCCCGGTTGCGTGCCTGCGGTGCCCGGCGGCGTGTTCTGCGACCCGCCGGGAAGGCGACCGCCCAACCCCTTGAGCTTGTCCCAAAGCCCGCCGAAGAACGACGACACCCCGCCCAAGGGGTTCCCGCCCGGCGCGGCAGGCGCCTGCGGCCCATAGCTGGGCGCGGACAGCAGCCCCTTCGCCGTGTCGAGGAACCTGCGCCCCGAGGACACGGACGTAGGCGACGGCAACGGGCGGGGCGAACCCCCACTGATGTTCATGGCGACCTCCCAACATGGACTCCCGTCGGGCCTATCGCCTGTTAATGAACTCTAAAGGGTAAAGCTCTCGCTAACCTTTGGTTGAATTTAATAGTTAGCGGCAGGGGGGCGTGATCGGGTGCGGCGGGCAGTCGCCCGGCAGGCAGCCGATCGCCTTGACCGTGCGCGGGTTGCAGTTCGTCGTGGGCTGCGGGTGCGGCGGGCACTCGCCGGGCAGGCAGCCAATGGCGCGGTTCGCCACCGGGGTGGCGGTCGGCAGGTGGGCGCAGCCCACGGCCAGGAATGCGAAGGTCAGGAACAGGTAGCGCATCGGGGCATCCTCATCGGTCGGTACCCCGCTATCATCGCGATTTTATGCTTGGGTTAACACCAGCCGTGTGACAGTTTCGGATGCGCCTACAGGTCGACGGCTTTGCTTTCCGTGGGCGGCGACTGCACCTTGGGTAGCCGCAACGCCGAGGCGATCAGCTCGCGCACCAGGGCCCGCGACGCGTCGTCGTAGCGCCCCACCTTCGCGTAGGGCGCGAACTCCGAGCGCAGGGTGCGCCGGATCTCCTCCGTGCCCACCCCATGGTCCTTGAAGCTGTCCCCCAGGTGCACCGCCACGCGCTTCGACGCGGCGAACACCACCACCAGCCCGTCGCCCGTCCCCAGGCCGCGCTGCACGAACAAGGCCCGCGTGGCCTCCTCGATGTCGACCATGCTCTCCGGCAAGAAGGCCACGTCGAAGTGGTGCCCGTCGATGCGGTCCAGATCGGCTTGCAGCCGCTCGATCAGCTCGGGCGAGAGTTGGTCGCAGCAGTCATCCACCCGCGCGAAGGCGGGCGGGGCGGCGAGGACGGCGCAGAGCGCAAGCAGCAGGGCGGATCGCATACATGATCGATCTACCCCGTGGCTCACGCTAACATCATGCGGGGCGCCGCGGTGGGCAGCTGGGCTTGCAGGATGTGGGCCTTGAACTCCGCCTCGTCCATCTGCTCGCGCAGGCCATGCGGGTTCACGAAGACGACCTTGCCGCCGGCCACGCTGTCGATCTGCACGAAGTGGGCGTTGCCGTTCGGGCCCCAGGCCAGCTGCAGCGGCACCGGACCGCGGCCGGACGCGGCGGCCTGCTTGAGCTTCTCCCAGTTGCCGTTACGGTTCCAGGCGAAGAAGGTCAGGTTCTCGTAGTTGGCGCCCGTGATCTGGCGCAGCACGCGCGCCTCGCCGTCGCCCAACAAGCCGCCCCACAGGCCGATCGGGCCCAGTTTCTCGCGGTCCTCGGCGTTGCTGTAGTGGTTCAACGGGATCAGCGCGCCCAGGTCCATGAGCGCCGGTTGGAGCAGGCGGGACGGGGTGCTGCGGCCGCCGTCCGCCGGGGCGGCCCAGCTGTCCTGCCGGCGCAGCGTGGCGCCGCCGCGGGCCTTGACCGTGCCCTGGGGCGAGGCCAGGCCGGCCACCAGCCGCACGTACTCCGCCGCGTCCTGACGCGCCAGGACGATCTGGGCCGTGGTGGCACCGCAGGTGCCAACTTCATGTTGGTTGATGCGCACGGGGTTCTGGCACTCCGCCACGACCTCCGCCAGCAGCGCCGGGCGGTCGATGCCGGGGGCCAAGGGGGCGGTGGCCAGGGTGGACAGGTTACCCAGCAGGGGCGTCGTCAGCCGGTCGTCGAGCAACAGCTGTTGGAGCGCCTGGCGCGCGAGCGGGCGGTCGTTCACGGCCTTCGCCAGGCCCTGGAACTGCTGGCGCGCGGCCGGCGCCAGGCGGGCGAGTGCGGCTTGTTCCGGGGCGGCCAGGCGGGCCAGGGTCGACCGGGCGGTCGCCACGTCGGCCGCCGTCGGGTCGTTCACGTCGCCCGGGTCCTCGAGCAACTGGCGCGTCTTGACCTGGGTCAGCTGGGCGCCCAGCAGCAAGGCCAGGCCCTGGTGGAACAGCGAGCCGATGCCGCTCCAGATGCGCGAGAGCAGGCTTGGCTGCAACGCCTGCACGGGCGGCGCCACGGGCTGCGCCGCGGGCTGCGCCACGGCCTGCGCCGGCAGGGGGCTGGCCACGATGACAGGTCGCGGGTTTACGGGCAGAGCCGTGCTGCGGTTGTTCACGAGCATGGGCACATTATCCGCGCCGCCGCGATCCGCCTGACCGCTTTGGCACTTTGTTAGACCTCTCTTAACACCTTCGGAATAGCATCACCCTCCCTTAACAAGGGGTTTACTTCACCTTAACCGCCTTCGGGGCCGTGTCACCGACATGGGCAAGACCGACACCGATGGAGTTGCCGATGCCCCTGGATAACGTCTCCGGTCCCCGCCTCCCGATCCGCCCGACGGCCAACAACGCCCGGCCGCCGGTCGCGCCTGCGGTCGCGACGCCGGAACCCGTGGTGCCGCAGCCGCAGACGCCCAAGGCTCCTACGCTGCGGGAGCAGGTGGCGATCGCCGAGCAACTCACCGGCAAGAAGAGCCACTTCGAGACCGAGCCCCAGCTGCAGGCCTACCTGACCTCGCTGGAGAAGGCCCTGCCCCAGGAGGCCTACGATCGCCAGGGCTTCCTGGCCAGCATCGGCCTGACGGGCGTCCGCGCCAGCGGCCGCACCGATCGCCCGGTGCTCGACGCGGTGTTGGCCCAGCCCGGCTACGTCCCCAACGACGACAGCACCGGCAAGGAAATCTGGATCCAGGGCCGCATGTTCTCCCTCGCGAAGCACCACCCTGGCCTCTTCCTGGGCCTGACCCATGTCACCAACCCGATCCTGGAGGCCAAGGGCCGCGTCCAGGGCAAGTGGAAGAAGCCGCTCGATGCGATCGACCCGGTGCCGTCCAACGTGCCCGTCGCCGAGCGCTACAAGGCCGCCATCGCCACGCAGGCGGAGCGCACGCAGCGCTTCGGCCCCGACGTCCACGGCGGCATCCCGAACGTGGACGGCCCGGTGCACCCTACCTATGGCACCTACGCGATTGCCATGGCCATGGGCTTCGATGACGCCGCGGCGCGGCGCTTCGGCACCCTGGACGTGGGCATCGACAACAACGCCACCCGCTACGGCAAGACCAGCCCGATGCCGCTGGACCAGATCGATCGCCACTTCAACCTGGACCGCGACGAACAGGACACGCGCCTGGTGTACGCCCAGGACCACCTGGCGCTGGCGATCAAGCTGGCCAGGGCGACCGATTATGACCAGGCCGAGAAGGAGCTGGGCTGCGGCTTGCACTCCCTGCAGGACCTGTTCGCCCATGGGCAGATCACGCCCAGCCTGCACGCGGTGTTGGGGCAGTTCCCGGACGATGTCGACTGGAACCCGGTCGCCTTCTACGAAGCCACCGGCGCCACGCAGGCCTACCTGGCCGCCTACCTGAAAGCAATCCGCGAGCCAGGCTAGGCCAAATCCCGCCAGGGGCGCTCGTCGCGCTGCACCATGGCGTCGCCTTCCAGCGGACCCTGAGAGCCGGACTCGTAGTTCGGGAAGCGCAGCTCGGGCTCGTGCTCCCAGTGGTGCAGCACCGGGTCGATGATGGCCCAACTGGCCTCTACCTCGTCCGCCCGGGCGAAGAAGGTGGGGTCGCCCACGAGGGCGTCCACCAGGAGGTTTTCGTAAGCGGAGGGTGGCTTCTCACCCGATGAGGCGCCGCAGTAAGCCAGCTCCACCGGCGTCACCAACATGCCGCGGCCCGGTGCCTTGCCGGCCACACGCAGCGTCAGGCGCTCGTTGGGGGCGAACTCCACCACCAGGGTGTTGGCACCGCCCGCGTCGTCGGGCACCGGGAACGGCGTGTGCGGGGCAGGCTTGAACTGGATCGCGATCTCCGTGCGGCGGGCCGCCAGGCGCTTGCCCGCGCGCAGGTAGAAGGGCACGCCGGCCCAACGCAAGTTGTCGATGTGCAGCCGCAGCCCTGCGTAGGTCTCCACCATGGAGTGCGGGTCCACCCCCGGTTCCTGGCGATACCCCGGCACCGGGGCGCCGTCGATGGTACCCGGGCCGTATTGCCCGCGCACGGCGTCACGGCAGATCGCGTCCTCCTCCAGCCGTTGCACGGCCTGCAGCACCTGCACCTTCTCGTTGCGAACGGCCGTGGAGGTCCACCGGTCGGGCGGCTCGATGGCGACCAGCGCCATCAGCTGCATGAGGTGGTTCTGGACCATGTCGCGCATGGCCCCCGCCGTTTCGTAGTAGCCGCCACGGCCCTCCACGCCCAGCGTCTCGGCGGCCGTGATCTGCACGTGGTCGATGTAGTTGCGGTTCCACACCGGCTCGAACAAGGCGTTGCCGAACCGCAGCGTGAACAGGTTTTGCGCCGCTTCCTTGCCCAGGTAATGGTCGATGCGGTAGACGAAGTGCTCGTCCACGTCGCGGGCGATCGCCGCGTTCAGTTCGCGGGCGGAGGCCAGGTCCCGCCCGAAGGGCTTCTCCACGATCACGCGCGACCACCCGTCGGTGGGCGCCTGGTAGCTGCGCCCCAACAGCTTGGCTTCGGCCAGTTGCCGGATCACGGGCGCGAACTCCTTCGGCGGCAGGGCCAGGTAGAACAGCCGGCGCGCCGTGGCGCCGCTTTCATCGGCCTGGCCGAACAGCTCCGCCAGCTGCCGGTAGCCGGCCTGGTCTCCCTCGTACTGACCCGTGATATAGCCCAGGCGCTCCGCGAAGGCCGGCCAGGCCTCTTCATCGCCCGGCCGGGCCTTCTCCAGCACGGCCTTGCGCATGCCGTCTCGGAAGGCCGCGTCGTCCAGCTTGGTGCGGGCGTAGCCCACCAGCCGGAAGCCGGGCGCCAACAGCCCGCGGCGCCACAGCCGGAACAGGGCCGGCACCACCATGCGGTGGGCCAGGTCGCCGGAGGCGCCGAACAGCACCAGCGTGCAGGGCTGCAGCTTCAGCCGCTCCGTGTCGGCGCTCGTGCGGGGGTGGGCGGGGGTTCGCGTGGACATCGGCTATACCTCGTCCCCCATTCAAGCGGCACCGCGCGGTCGGGGCAACAGGCGGGCGGGCTTCCTAACCAAACCCTATCGCAACCTTTACCTGAAATTGACCCGATTGGCCGGCCGCCGGCCGATATCTCCTACGTCCCCTCGTGCCGAAAGGATCCTGGCATGCCGACCCCGCGCTTGTTGCCCGCCCTGCTGATCGCCCTGGCCCTGGCCGGTTGTGGTCGTCCCGCGGCGTCTGGGGTCCCCGCCACCTCGGCCGAGGTCGGCTCCGTCGAGGCGCAGGCCTTCACGCTGCCCTGGCTCCACCCTTCGCAGATCTCGCAGCCGAACGACCCCGCGCTGCCGGAAGATGCCCTCAAGTCAAAGGCCGGCGGCCCGAACGTCGACATCGTGAACTTCAGCAAGGTCAACGACCGGCTCTACCGCGGCGGCCTGCCCTCCAAGGACAACCTGGCGGGCCTGAAGGCGCTGGGCGTGAAGACCGACATCACCCTGATGGGCGAGGTCCCGGTCTACGACACCGTGATCGTGGCCCGCGAGAAGATGTGGGCCAAGGACGTCGGGGTGAAGTTCGTGCAGATCAAGGTGCCCACCGGCAAGATCCCGCTGACGCCCAAGATCTCGAACACCTACTCCGACGCCTTCTTGAAGGTCGCGCTCGATCCCGCCAACCAGCCCTGCTTCGTGCACTGCCTGCACGGCCGCGATCGCACCGGCACCATGGTGGCCACCTACCGCATCACCCAGGATCACCTGACGAACCAGCAGGCCTTCGAGGAGATGAAGACCTTTGGCTTCAACAAGGACCACTACCCGGCCCTGGCCTCGTTCGTGCTGAACTTCCAGCCGTCGGCCAAGTAGTTATCCGCTTGTTGGCCCAAGCATAATCCAAAGATAAACGACCGTTGCCCGATCGGGGTCGATAACATCAGGGTCACCACCCCCTCCAACCGAGGAGCCCCGATGTCCAGCCTCCAGATGACCAGCAGCACCGGCGCCAAGCAGACGTTCACCAACGTCGAAAAGGTCGCCATCAGTGATTTCCAGGCCAAGAGCCACGCGGCGCTGCACGACGGCAAGGACAACGTGATGGTGGTGAGCGGCGGCGACGTCTACATCGCCTCCGGCAAGCTCGACAAGGGCTTCTCGCCGACCTCCGCCACCCTCGATGACAAGGCCGTCACGATCAAGGGCACGCAGCTGGAGAAGGACGAGCCCACCACCTTCTGGCGCAAGCTGAAGGCGGGCATGAACTTCCCCGCCGTGCAGGTGGGCGCGGGCTCCGCGCTGGCCGGCATGTTGGGTGGCGCCTGGATCGCCGGCAACTTCTTCGGCAGCGCCATGCCCGTGATGTGGGGCATCGCCGCCGGCGCCGCGGTGCTGGGCTTCTTGACCGCGGCCTTCGTGCAGGGCTCGACGGAATCGACCATCCCCACCCCCGACCTCACCAAGTGGGTGGAAAAGAAAGTCAACGGCTAGACGCCGCAAGCGCCCCGGAAACGGGGCGCCTTTTTTTTGGCGGGTACAACGTAGCCATGGACCCTCGGCGGCTCGCCCCCTTCTTGGCCTTGTTTCTGGCGGCCGGTTGCCCGGCCCCCAACCGCACGGCGGCCATCAAGCCCAAGGCCACAGCCGGGCCGGTGGGCGGGACCACGCTGGCCGTGCCGCAGGCCGGCACGCCCACCACGCTCACGGGCAAGGTCAAGCTGATCGCCGGTGCCGGCGGCGCGCTGGTGGGCAACAACGGCGGGTCGATTATCTCCGACGGCGGTGGTGAGATCATCTCCGACAACGGCGGCGGCATCATCAGCAACAATGGCGGCGGCGTCGTCAGCAACAACGGCGGCGGCGTGATCTCCGACCACGGCGCGGGCTACCGCTTGCGCTCCGCGGCCGGCCTGGCGGGCTTCGCCCTGGCCGACGCCGCGATCACCTTCACGGATGCGGCCGGCCGCACGCTCGTGGACGAGAAGGGCAAGCCCCTGGGCGGCCAGAGCGACCGCGCCGGCGCCTACAGCCTGAAGGCGGTGCTGCCCAAGGGCAACGTGGTGGCGCACATCCACCTCTGGAACGGCGGCGAGCTGGCGGCGCTGGTCGTGCCGGACGGCTCGGGCAACCTGGCGCTCGACCTGGACACGGCCTCGACCCTGGGGGCCACCTACGTGCTGGGCAACTTCGTGAAGGGGGACCAGGCCGTGTACGACCGCCTGCCGCTCGCGGAGGCGACCCGGCTGCGCACGGAGCTGGACGTGGTGCGTCGTTACCTGGCGGGGGCGCCCCGCTACCAGGCCGCGGACCTGATCGCGGCGACGGACGCGCTGCGCAAGCGGGTGCCGGCCGTGGACCGCACGATCGAGGACGTGAAGGCCCTGCTGCTGGGCCAGGCCAAGCTGGGCGCCGGGCGGCTGGCCACGGAGGTGCCGATCGCGGAACCGCGCGGGCTGTTCGTGGACCCCGCCGGCAACCTCGTGCTCGCAGAATACTACCTCGGCCGCATCCGTTCCGTGGCGCCGGACGGCAAGCTGTCGACCGTGGCGGACGCGGGCAGCGGCCGGATCAAGCAGAACATCTTCAAGATCAACGACATGGTGCGTGCGAAGGACGGCACGCTGTACGTTGCGTCTCAAGGCACCAACCAGGTCTTCCGCATCGATCCCCAGGACCACGTCGAGCCCTTGATCGGCAACATCGCGGTCTCTGTCGGGCCAATCGCCGGGCCGCTGGACACCGCGATCTACCCCCTGGTGCTGGCCATCGGCCCCGACGGCACGTTGTACATCGGCGAGTTCTCCGGCTCGATCGGGGGCCCGCCCAGGCTGCTGGCTTACTCGCCGGACGGCAAGCTGACGGTGGTGCCCATCGACGCCACCTGGGCGAGCGGCGAGGTGCGGGGGTTGGATTTCGGTCCCGACGGGGCGCTGTATGTGCTGCACTACGAAGTGACCGGCGCGAGTGCCGTGTACCGCTGGGCCGACGGCAAGTCCACGCGGCTGCCGGACGCCAAGCTGGGCGACGACGTGCAGGAACTGGCCGTGGGGGCCGACGGCACGCTGTACGTGGCGCAGGAGCGTGCCGGCCGGGTGGTGGCGATCGCCCCCGACGGCACCTCCCGATCGGTCGCCGGCGCCGGCGGTCCGGCGGCCACGGCGGCGCTCAAGCAGCCCCACGCGCTCGCGATGGCGGCCGATGGCACGCTCTACATCGGGGACAACGGCACCTCGCTGGTCTACGCGCTGGGCCGCGACGGCGGCTGGCGGCAGGTGGCCGGCTCCGAGGCCGTGGTCGAGTCCGGCGACAGCACCTCCTTCGCCATCAACCAGCCCTTCGGCGTGGCCTACGACGCCGACGGATCGCTCTTCATCGTGGAGGCTGGCGGCGCGCGCGTCCGCCGCTTCCGCAACGGCCGTCTGGACCTGGTGGCGGGCAGCGTGAACGGTTTCGGCGGCGACGGTGGCCCGGCCACGGCCGGCCTGCTGTCCTTTCCCACCAACCTCGTGCGGCGTGACGGCACGACCTGGATCGCGGAGACCGGCGGCATGCGCATCCGGGAGCTCGGCACGGACGGCACGATCACCACGGCGCTGCGGTCGCTGCCCGCAAAGCCCACCGTCATGCTGCCCGGCACCTCCGCCCCGGCGGCCGTCAGCGGGATCTTCGCGCCGGTCGGGCTGGCCGTGGACGCCCAGCACCGGCTCTACTGGTCCACCACCGCGGGCAGCCAGGTGCTGCGCTTCACCCCGGGCGCCGACGGCGGCACGATCGAGGCGCTGGCCGGCAAGTACCAGGCGGACACCGGCGAGGCCTTCAACCCCCTCCCCTACCTCACCAACGACGAGACCGATCCCCACGGCCTGCTCGGCTACCCGATCAGCATCGCCTTCGATCCCAAGGGCGACCTCTACGTGGCGGAGCTGATCACGTGCGGGATCATGCGCTTCACCGGCCTCAATGGCGGCACGCCGAGGCTCGAGCGCGTGGCGGGCCGCTCCATGGCAGAGATGTTCGCGGCCGCTGCCGCCACCGCGGCCGCCGCCACCGCAGCCGCCGGCACCGCGGCCAGCCCGCCCGCCAAGGTGCGGGCCAAGGAGACCACGTTGGTCTTCCCCACCCACGTCAGCTTCGACGCGGCCGGCAACATGTACATCTGTGAGGCCGGCACCATCCACGCCACGGCGCTGGGCTCCGTCTTCGGTGCGTCTCTGGGCGCCGGGCTGGACCTGGGGGGTAGCGGCGGCCTGGGCCTGCCGCGCGTCCCGGGGTGCATCCGCAAGGTGACGCCCGACGGCATGATGACCACGATCGCGGGCCGCGGCAGCAAGTTCTTCCCGGATGACGATGGCGACAACGCGCTGATCGTGCCGATCGGCCTGGCCATCGCGCCGGATGGGCGGATGGCGATCGCTGACATCGGCGCCAACCTGATCCGCATCCTGCCCGCCGGCAGCTACTGAGTCGCGCCCTCCGGGTAGCGCTTGGCGCCGATCACGGCCAGGTCCGTTCGTGCCAGCTTGATCAGCGCGTAAACCTGGGACGACGCCCGGAGCTCTGCGCAACCGGGGGATTCCAGCTCGGTTTCCACTTCCAGGCCCTGGTCGACCGTCTCGATCGAGGCCACATGCTGGCCGGTGCAGGAGCTGTTGGTCACGGCGAAAGCCAGCACCTCTGACTTGGCGAAGTCCACAACGGGCACCTTGGCGTCGGCGGCCCCGTGGGAGCTCAGGAAGGTTGCCAAACCCTGCGCGGTGCCGATGGGCCAGATTCGCTGTCCGTCCGTGCTGGGCCGGGGGGAAAGCACATCGAAGGCGAGCCCGCGGGTCGGAGCTGGCGTGGTCGCAGCGGGCGAAGGTGCCGCGCTGGGCCGCGCCGGTTGAGGCTTGTCGCCGATCTGGAGGGTACATCCGACCAGCGAGACGCTTACCAGTCCTGCTACAAATTGTCGGATCATCGGGCCCTTGTTCGCTTTTTTGCAAGGCAGTTCTGCTTGTACCTAGCCCGCGGATACGGGTATCCGACATACAGGGAGGTGGAATGCCGTGAAGCGCTTTCGCCAAGGTGGGATCGCCGTTGTGCTCGCCACCGCTTTGGTTGCGGCGGCGGTCCAACCGGTCTCGGCCGGCGAGGCGTACGACCCGTTTGCGGATTCGGGCGAATACACAATCACTGGCACACGCGATCGTGCCGAGGGCGGAGATCCGGTGGCGCAATTGGAGCTTGGCCAGGCCTACGTCGCTCGGGATACTTCCTTGCGCAACCCGGTGGAGGCGCGTCGCTGGCTGGGACGGGCGGCGGCGGGAGGCCATCTGCCCGCCATGACAGCGCTGGCAGATTTGCTCGAGAGCGGCGTCGGCGGCTCCGTTGACCTCACGCAGGCGTTGGCGCTCTACCGCCAGGCCGCCACGGCAGGCCATCTGGAAGCCATGATTCGGTTGGGTCACCCAGAGCGCTTCCACCTACCTATGCGTCCCAGCGAGGCGGAACATTGGCTGCGTGCTGGCGCGGAGCGCAACGACCCGGCTTGCCAAGTCGATCTGGCGTTGTCCCTGGCTGAGCGCAAGGGCGGCAGCCGGGAGGCAATCCGCTGGCTAGTACGCGCGGCCCCGCGTTTCGACTTGGCCGCCCAATTGCTTCAAGAGGCCGCCGGGGAGCCCTCGCTGGATCTTGTCCGGCTGTTTGCAAGCTGGCGGCGCCACGCTCGTGCGGGGAATGACCGGGCCAAGTTCTGGCTTGCCTTCGCGGCCTCCCGTGGGATCGGAGGTGCGGTCGACCGGCCGGGCGCCCTGCGGGACCTGGCAGAGCGCGGCAGTGCCATTGCTGCCTATTACTTCTCCAAGGCCGTGGCGGACGAGGATCCCGACGCGGCTTGGTCTTGGCTCGTGCGGGCGGCTGATGGCGGGTACGCAGCGGCCAAGCTCGAAGCTTCCGGCCAACGACCCGCCTGGTTGCGTGAAGCGGCGGAACAGGGCCTTCCACTGGCGATGGAACGGTTGGGAGCGGCGCTCATTCCGGTCGGTAGTACCCGCGCCGAAGGACGCCGTTGGCTGGAGAAGGCCGCGCGTCGGGGCGATGGGGTAGCCGCGGTCGAATTGGGTGGTGACCCGTTTCTGCACGGCATGCCTTTGACGGACGCCGCGCAGCATGACAGCTTCGAGTGGATCCAACGCGCCGCGGGGCTTGGCGAGTACCGTGCTATCGTCCCGGTTTGTGCGTACTTCGCCAACCTGCCGGTGCAGGCGGCGGAAGCGCGGAGGTTGCTGGAACGTGGAGCCGAGCTAAGACTTCCGGAGGCCATGTTGGCGTTGGGCAGCGTGTTGGCCGCGGAGCCGGCAAGTGCGTCCCAAGCCGTCGGCTGGTATGCCAAGGCGCGTGGCACCCAGCCGGAAGACGCCCTCAAGTGCATCTTGACGATTCTCGACAAGGTCCCGGGTGCCGCGGCCGGATATCCCGAGGTACAGGCCTGGGTCGAGCGGGAAGCCAACCTGGGCGACCTGCCCGCCGAGATCGTGCAGGGGCGAATGGCGATGGCCGGGAGGCATGATTGGACTGGGGCCCTCGCCTGGTTCCACCGGGCCTCGACGTCGGGCTACCACGGGGCCCTGGTTGCCCTCGGCGATTGGTACGCAGCGCCGGGCAACCCGGACCGTGATGACGCGCTGGCGATCGCCCGGTACCGCGAGGCGATCGAACGTGACCACGATCGCGAGTTGGCGACCCGTAGGCTGCTTGCGCTCCTGCTGGGAGCGAACGGTCATCCGCGTGACGTTGCCGCCGCGATCGGGTTGTTACGCGATCGACGCCTCCAGATCCCGTCGGAGTTCCTCCTGCGGCTTGCCAGGCTTTATGAAACAGGGGATGGCGTGCGGCAGGATCTCGACGAAGCCTTCCGCATGCTTTCGAGCACCCCGGGGGCGGATCCGGCGCTACTCCGCCATCTGCACGATTTCGCCGGCAGTCTTGGCCATTTCAAGCTCGTTGACGGCGTGGCCTATGAAGCGAACCTGCGCCGGAGGATCGTCGGGGGTGATGTTGCCGCGGCGCGAACGTGGGGGTTCCGCCTGCTCATGTTCGATCGGCACGGTGAGAACCTTGCCGAAGCACTGGCTAACCTGGAGCGGGCGGCCCGCGCGGGCGATCTCCAGGCGATGCGGGTGGTATACCAAATCTACCGTGAGGGCGTGACCTACTTCCCGTACACCATGGTCCTGTCGCCTGACCATGCAAAGGCCGAGCGCTGGAGCAAGGCCTTGGTCGCGGCAGGCGACGTGGCGGCGATGTTGGAGCGTGCGCGGGATCTCGATGTCGACACGCCAACGTCGCGCCGGGAAGGTTTCCGACTTGCAACGGTAGCGGCCGGGCGGGGCCTTCCCGAGGCCGAGTTGTACCTCTCCTCCTTGTTCGCCGAAGGGGGGGTGACCGAGCGCAACGGTCCCGCGGCCGTGGCATGGGCGCTCAAGGCGCTGCGCCATGGCGAGAAGTCTGCCTATGGAGTGCTCGCCGGATACTATGAAGAGGGCCGGTGCGTCCCCCGTGATCTCCACCAGGCCTACCTCTGGGCCGAGCGGGGCGCCCGTGCCGGCGATAGCGGCTCGCTCGTCCAGCTCGCGCGTGCCTTCGAAGAAGGGCTAGGGGTCGCGCCATCCCGGCGCACCGCCATCCGCCTGTATACCCGGGCGTTCGATCGGGGCAGCCGCGAGAGGGGCGATGACCTGGCACGCCTGCTCAGGGCCGCGCCACCGGGTTCCCCGGATGGCAACCGGGCCCTATATTGGTATCTGTGCGCGCATGAGCACGACTCCTCCGCGGTGCCCGGCCCCCGCGCCTTCGGCAAGCCGGGTGCCGTCGGCATCCTCCGACAATACCGCAGCCTCGCGGCGGCGGAAATGGCCCTGGCAGGCGCCCTTGTCCGGGGCGACGGCGTGCCGAAGAGTCCGCGCTTGGCGGCCAGTTGGCTGGACAGCGCGATGTGGCACGACCAAAGCTCTGGCGAGACCCTCCTCGCCGCTTGCCAGCTCGGCAAGCTGCGTGCATCCGGTCTCCTGGGCAAGGAAACTAGCTGGACGCCGGACAAGTTCCTGCGCGCGGCCCTTCAACGCTGTTATAACGATTTCCGCGCGACCACGCCGATCTTCGACAAGGCCCCAAGAGCAGTGGTGACTTCCCTGGCCGCCAGCGCGGAGGCCGGCTACGCTCCGGCCCAGTACGAGCTGGCGTTGCTTTACCGCCACGGCTTGGCCGTGCCCCGGAATGACTCGCTCGCAGAGGAGTGGCTCCAGCGCGCACTGGCCCAAGCTTACCCATCTGCTCGGTTGGAAGTGGCCCTCGCAGGCCCATGGGATGGCCAATCAGCGACGTGGAACCGGAACCTCGCGCGCGCCGAAGCCCTGGCCAGCTCCCTGGTCGGTCGGGACACCCACGGCCCCGTTCAGGCCGATTTCCAACACGCCCGGGACGCCCTCCAGCTAGCCCTCGAACCGCCCGCAGAAGACGCGACGCCGGCTCCCGTTCCATCGGAGCCCCTGCTGCCCGATGACTACGAGAACCTGCCGGACATCGCGGCGGAGTGGCATGTTTCACTCTCCGAGGCCAGACGCCAGATGAACGTCGTCCGCTGGTCCCAATTGGCCCGGTTGGAGCCCAGCCCGGAGGCTCGTTACCAGGCGCTTTTGAAGGGCGCGGAGCTAGGCGACGCCGATTTGATGGTTGGGTTGGGGACCGCCCTGGCAGCCGGTCGGGGCTGTCACGCAGACCTTGTGGAAGCCTACCGTTGGTACTGTCAGGCAGCCACGTTGGGGAAAGGCGCCGCGGAGCGCGACGCATTGGCTGCTCGGCTCGCGCCAACGGACGTCCGCGCAGCGCAAGCCCAGGCGCTGGCCTGGTGGCAAGCGAAGTAGTGACGACAATTCGGTATAATGCCGCCATGACCACCTGCCCACACTGCCAAATGACCAACCTGGGCCAGCCAGAAGTCTGTACTTACTGCAAGCGCGCGCTCGGCAACCCGGTCGCCGCGCCGGACTTCGAAGCCTCGCTCTACAGCGCGGTCACGGTGGATGCCGGCGTGCCGATGGCCCAGGCCCAGGCCGTAGGCGCCGTGCAAGCCCCGGGCTGGGCGACGGCCGAACTGACGAAGAAGAAGTCCGTGGCGTCCTTCGCGCCGCCGGTGGAGGTCGTGGCGAGCGCGCGGCCGGCGCCATCCCCGCCCCCCGTTCTCGCGCCCTTCGAGGCTGTCTCCCTGGCGGAACCCGAGGCGCCGCGCCTCACGCCCACCCAGGCCGTCGTATGTAGCCTGGTGATTCCCGGCCTCGGCCAGGTGTTGAAGGGGCAGGCGGAGAAGGGCTTCGCCATCCTCGCCGTGATCGCGTTGCTGGGCCTGCTCTTCGGCGCCTTCCCACCGCTCATCCTGCTCTGGATCTTGAATATCGTGGACGCCCATCGCGTAGACTCCGACCCCATCGGGCCCGCGGTGGCGAAAGGCCTCGCCAAGCTGATCCGCGACCGGCTAGGCTGAGGTCTTCAGCCGCAGAACATGCGCAGGTGGATGATCGGCGCCGTGAAGGTGAAGACCTGGTCGCGCCCTGTATGGCCTGGCGCGTCGATGCGCAGCTCGCCGGTCATGCTGTCCGGCGTGAGCTTGGTGATGCGCACGCGGCCGCTCCGCCAGTCGCACTTGCCTTGCGCCGGGCATACGCTGATCGACCCGCCACCGTGCTTGGCGAAGTCGGGACCAACCTCGATC
Organism: Cyanobacteria bacterium RYN_339; assembly: GCA_028287685.1. Taxonomy (GTDB): domain Bacteria; phylum Cyanobacteriota; class Sericytochromatia; order S15B-MN24; family JAQBPE01; genus JAQBPE01. Next base: position 29,146 of record JAQBPE010000006.1, read on the forward strand.
CAGCGCCCCACCTCGGGGTGGCCGGTCCAGAGCGCCACGCTGTACTGCGGGAAGTGCTCGACCGGCAGCTTGTCGGGGCCCGGGACCTTGTACGGGACGTCCTGGATGACGATGCGGGTGGCCGCCCCGTCCCAGGGCGCGCAATGCGGGTGGGCGTAGGCGTACCGGAAGCCGGTCATCACTTGCTGTGAATCCGCCAACCCCGGTTGGGCCAGCATCGCCAGCGCCGCCGCGGCCATCCCCAGTTGCTTGAGCATGGACAACCCCCTTATCTCGCGTTGTGACAAGCCAGCCCGGCGCCCGCCGCCACCAGGCGCTTGAGGAACGCCGTCGGGAAGCAATCGGGAAAAGGCGCCACCAGCACCTCGAAGCGCCCGGCCTTCGCGGCGGCCAGCAGCTGCTCGACCTGGCGCTTGTCGCGCAGCACGTCGGCCGGGTAGACGGTGCCCGGCACCATCCCGTGGGCCTCGCAGAACGCGTGCGCCCGCGCCAGCTGTTCGTCGTAAGCCGGTCCTGCGTAAGTGGAGACGTAAATCGCGGCTTTCATCGGCACCCTCCGGGTATGCTACCAAGGTAGCAGCTTCCCGGGAGATCCACCATGAGCCCTGCCACCCAGCCCGCCAAACCCCCGAAGCCCAAGCCCGGCAGCCCCGGCAACCCCAACCACCCGCGGCCGGGCAAGCCCGGCAAGCGCAAGCCGAAGTAGCGGCTAGAGCGTCGGCTCCAGTCCCGTCGGGCCGTCCCCGCGCGAGATCGTCGGTTCCAGGTCGCTTTCGGCCCCGGGTCCCCGCTCGAGCATGCGCTCCGCCAGCTCGCGTGCTTCCGCCTCCATCTCCGCGATCAGGGCCGCGCCGGGGTTCCAGGCGTCCTCGATGTTCTGCGCCAGCATGTAGAACTCGCGGATACCGGCAGGCCGGTCCTCGAAGTGGTCCGACCACTCCCAGTAGATCCGCGAGGCCCCTTCCAGGGGCGCGATGCGACCGTCCACGATGGCTTGCGCCATGGCCCGCGCCAGGATCCACCCGGCAGTATCCCGGTCCATGAACGGCCGCCCCAGCTCGCGGAGCGCCTGCTCGAACAGCCCTTCGACGTCGCGCCAGCTGTCATGGCTGTACGCCAGCTCGCTCAGGGCCCGGCCGTCGTGGCCCTTGCTCAGCATGGCGGTGGCGAAGGCCGCCACGTCCTCGATGGGCAGGCGGCCGAGCGTGTAGCGGGCCTGGGCTTCGGCGGCGGTCATCGCGTCAGGCCAGGTGCCAGACACTTTCCGTTGCCGCAACCTTCCCCTTCATCCCGCCTGGTACCTCCACGCTTTCCAGGTGATCGAGGCGGTAAGCACCCCCATACTGCCGCTTCACCTCGTCGATGGCGACGGAGAAAGGCGGACCGTCCATCAAGCTTTGGTCGTACTCGAAGCAAATCAGCAACTGCGGGGCCTTGTTCGTGATCGCCGCGAGGTGGGCCGTGTAACGATTTCGCAGGTCTTGGGGCAGCGCCACCAAGGCGGCGCGGTCGTAGGTCGCGTCGACGGGGCCCAGGAGGTCGCGGGTCAACGCGAAGATGTCGCCGACGAAGATGTCGATTTGAGGCGCGTGGTAGTGCTCTAAATCCGCTTCACGAGAGATTTCCGGCGTTACACCGAGTTCGGCGAACAGCTGGTCGATGGCGAGCTTGCTCAATTCCGCTCCGGCGACGCGGCAACCGTGGGAGAGCAGCCAATGAAGGTCCAGCGTCTTCCCGCACAAGGGGAGGAACACCCGTTGGCCTGGCGCCAAGCCAAGCTGCTGGAAGTGTTTCACGAGGAGCGGGTTCGCTTCACTTTGGTGGAAGCCGATCTCCGCCTTCTCCCACTTCCGATGCCAGAAATTCGGTTCCATCGCGCTGCCTTCCGTCCATGAGGTTCATCGGGAATTGTGGCATGGCGGTCGGCGTTTTGCTTGCCTGCTATGGTACAAGGGGGCGATGGGTCGCAAGCACAACCTTCCTGGCACCCGAGCCTGCGTGCTTGGGCTCGCGTACATTGCCACGGCGATCGCGCTATCGGGTGAAGGCACCTTCCACGTTGCCGAGGCAGCCTCCGGGCAGGAGGGCTCGCGCTACCCCTACGGCTTGGTGCAGGCGGCCAACGAGGGTGACGCCTCGTCCCAATTCTGCCTCGGCCGGATCATGGAAGCCCGGGGCGAGAAGCAACTGGCCGCCGGCTGGTTCCTGTCGGCGTCCTACAAGCGCCATCCTGGCGCCCGTGGGGCCTTGTCGCACTTGTACTCGGCGGGCTTGGGGCTGCGCCCGCCGTCCGGGCAAGCAGAGCAACAAGCCAGATCCATCGAGCAGGAATGCGGCCCCGTCGCCGCGTTTGCTGCACGGAACTACTTCGCCACGCCCCGGCCAAAGAGGTCGGCCCGGGCCGTTGCCCCGAGCCCGCCTCCCACCGTGCCGCCCGTGGCGGAGGCCGCGCCAACGGCCGCGCCAACCGCTGCGCCGACGCCAGCGCCGCCCCCCCTCGATCCCGCGGAGGTGGTGAAGGCTTTCTACGCGGACTTGCGGGCCATCCGCGACGACGACAAGGACTCCCCGTTTCTCCCAAGGCGTTGGTTGACGCCCGAGATGTTCAAGATCCTCGACTTTGTGTGGCGTGATGGCCAGAAAAACGGCGCGCACGGCGTCAGCTCCACCGTGCCCGAGGCGACGGTGCTAGACGTCTCCGGTGACGAGGCCAAGGTGGCGGTGAGCTTCACCCTCCGGCCCGACAGCCCGGGCGGCGGAGAACCCGTGCGGTTCACCGCCACGCTGGAACAGCAACAGGATGGGCGCTGGCTGATAAGTAACTGGTGAGGCCCCGCAGGCCGTCACCCGGACGGCATTAGTCGCTCGCAGGAGGCGTCTCGGCCCGTTCCAAGTGCTCGTTGGGGACCCACGTATCCTTGTCCTCGCGGGCGCGCTTGAAGAGAATCCAGGTGCTGCTCCCGTTGGAGCCCAGCACCTTCCCAGCCACGCCAGGCGTGCCGAACTTCTTCGCGGCCGGCGTGTCCAAGATTTTTACCAGGTCCCCTTCGACGTACGGGGCGGGCGGTTCCCGCCTCATGAGATTGCCTCGAACGAAAGGGCCTGGCCCTCTTGTGGCTCGTGGGGTGTCATTTGGCGGTTCCTTTCGACGTGTTGTTGGCGGCTTGCCGGGTCGGATCGACAGCCCTTCAGTTTAGCGCAATTGGCTGCACTCCGGTATGTACCGCTTCTACCGCGGCCCTCGAAGTGGTCGAAGTCGAGGCGGTGCCAGAAGGGCACGACGCAGGGCCGGGGCGGGGTCTGGGGGCAAGTGGTTTCCACGTATGGGATATGAAAGGCCCGATTCAGAAGTACGAAGCGAATTCTTGCGCGATGGTGGCCTTGTCCGCTCTTCCTTCGGCTACCGCCAGGGTCAGTCGCTCCAACGCATCATTGGCTTCTGCCGGTAGTTCGTAGCCGTTCATTTCGAGGAACACTGTCGCACAGGCAAGCGCCACCCGCTTGTTCCCGTCCAGGAAGGCATGGTTCTTCGCGAGATGGAACAGATACGCGGCAGCTTGTTCAAAGATCCCGGGGTGTAGCAAATCACCGCCAAAGGTCGCCTCGGGTTGCGCGATGGCGGATTCAAAAGCGCCCCGGTCTCGCAGGCCAGCCATGCCGCCGTGCCGTTCGAGGGCAATATCATGCAGCCGCAGCGCAAGGTCCGTCGTCAGGAAGTTGGTCACGGCGGGTGCTACTTGGCCAAGTTCCGCAAGGCTACGTCGAACTTCGTGAACACGGCTTCCGTGGCGGCTTCGAAGCTCTTGGGCTCACAGCGCTTGCCCTTCGGCAGTTCTGCAGGCAGCATCGAAATCGCGATCCGCTCGAGTTCTTCGGCTTGGTCGTCGGTCAACTTCTCGATGAGCTGGCGCAGGTTTTCTTTGGGCGACATCAATCCTCCAGGACCCAGAAGGCCGGTACCGCTATTATACCGCCGCATCGCTCGGCTCAACCCGCGCTCGTCCGGCTGGCCCGCCGGGCCAGGCACGGCGTGGGAGCCGGGCGGACGCCCGTGCAGCCCTGGTAGGGATCGAAGTTGGGGCGCTGCCAGTAGGGCTCGACGCGCGGCCGGGGCGGGGTCTGGGGGCGGGGAGCTTGCATGGCGGGGTTCCTCTCAATGGTGGATGAGCGTTCCCGTGCGGGAGCGCTGGGGGAACAACGGGCCGGTGCCAACCGGCTCCGGGGCGGGGAGGTGCACCTCTTCGGCCTCTTCCGGCTCCGCGAGGACCGCCAAGACGATGACCAGCACGCAACTGGCGACCACCAGCGTGTAGATGGGCAAGGCCAGCGCCGGCAGGATGAACATCGCGACCAGGTCCGCCACGGCGGCCACCGCCGCCATCGCCAGGATCCAGCCGGCCACCAGGAAGTCCTCGTCGTCCATCTCCCCCATCGCCGGGAACAGCTCTCGCGAAGGCGGCACCCGCCGTCCCCCGATCGCCACCGGGGCGCGGTGGCGGTACGGGCGTTGGGCGCGCTGGGCGTAGGGGGAAGGCGAGCGGCGGGTGGACATGGTCGGCTCCTCGGAAGAGCCCCGCGGCCGGGGCTCGGTTGGTGGTTACTGGGCGTCGTACCAGGTGTTCGCATACTGCTGCCACGCGATCGCCTCCTGGGTCCGGCGGTAAGCCTGGCGCAGGGCGCCCAGCTGGCGCTGGCAGGTGCGCAGGTGGGAGCGGTGGATGTCGGTGCTGAAGCCCGGGTGGGACGACGACCGGCGGTGGTGCTGGGTGGCACGAAGCATGTCGCCGCGCAGCCGGCCATAGAGGCCGATGGCTTCCTTCTCCGTCATCTCGAAGTTGTTGGAGGGGGTGTAGTTGTCCATGGCTAGCCACCCACCTTCCGGTTCAGCTCGCGGCCGACCGCGAGGAGCTCGTTCTGGTAGCGCAGCGCGCGCCGCTTGCCGAGGCCGGGCACGCCCAAAAGCTCTTCCAAGGTGGTGGGGCAGATGACGGCCAGGTGGTTAACCGTGATGTTCGGGAAAATCCTGTACGGTGGCTTCCTCATTGTGCGCGCGGTGTTCTGCCGCCACTTGTAGTAAAGCCTGTACGCCTGCTCCGGCGAGGCTTCCACCGCCGGGTTGGTGGCCGCCGCGAGCCGCAGCTCGCCGGCCGACGTCAGGATCAGCGCGGGGTAGAAGCCGCTGGTGCGGGCCAGCCAGCCTTGTTCCAGGCAGTGCGCCACGGCCGCGGTGATCTCGTGGGACTTTTCGTCGACCAGGGCCGCGTGGAACGGGCTCTCGAGGAGCCCCTTTTCGGACATGCGGCCGATGATCTCGCCGCGCAGGAGGTATTCGAGCAGGACCGGGGACATCATCAGCGGGTGCTTCTGGACGGCCTGCAGGATGGTCTTGATGGGCTTGGACATGGGGGGGCTCCTTTCTAACGGAGGACGCTGCGGTCAAGGGTGCGGAACTGGATGGCTTCCGAAACGTGAGTCGCGGTGAGGCTTTCGGACCCATCCAGGTCAGCGATCGTTCTGCTAAGTTTGAGAATCCGGTTATGTGAACGGCCCGAAAGGCCGAGTTGGTTGATGGCAAGACGCAGCAGCTGTTGGCTTTCCGCGTCCAGGCGGCAGTGCTCGCGTAGCTGCCGGCTGCCCATCTGGGCGTTGCAATAGACGTGCTTGATATGGCGGAACCGGTGCGCCTGCACCAGCCGCGCCCGCATCACGCGGGCCCGGATGGTGGCCGAAGACTCGGCCGGCACGACGGAGAGCAGTTCATCCGGAGAGAGGCGTGGCACCTCGATGTGGAGGTCGATGCGGTCGAGCAGGGGCCCGGACAGCTTGGACCAGTACCGGGCGGCCATCGCCGGCGTGCAAGAGCAATTTCGCGTGCTGTCACCGCGGTAGCCGCAGGGACAAGGGTTGAGGGCGGCGACCAGGGAGATGTCGGCCGGATAGGTCACGGTGGCCTGGGCCCGGCTGATCGTGATGCAGCCTTCTTCCAGGGGCTGGCGCAGCTGTTCGACGACGTCGCGCCTGAACTCCGCTAGCTCATCCAAAAAAAGTACGCCGCGATGGGCCAGAGAAATCTCCCCGGGCCGGGGGCTCGCAGTTCCCCCCACCAACCCCGCATTGGAGACCGAGTGGTGGGGCGAGCGGAACGGACGCTCCGCGATCAGGCTCCCCTTGGCCCCTAACAGGCCGGCCACGCTGTAGAGCTTGGTGATTTCGATGGCCTCTTCGAAGGTGAGGTCGGGCAAGATCCCGGGCAGGCGCCGCGCCAACATGGTCTTGCCGGACCCGGGCGGCCCCACCAGGACCACGTTGTGCCCGCCGGCCGCGCTCAGCTCCAGGCCTCGCTTGGCGACGACCTGACCTTGCACCTCGCTGAAGTCGGCCTCCAGCCGCGGCGCCCGGTCCCACACCCGCTCCCGGTCCAGCTCCAGCGGCACGTGGGTTGCGGGCGAATCGAGGATGGCCACCGCGTGGGCCAGGTTCTCGACCGGGTGGACCTCGAGCCCCTCGACCAACGCGGCTTCCTGCGCGTTCAGCTCCGGCACCAGGATCCCTTTGAACCCGGCCGCCCGGGCCGCCAGCGCGATGGGCAGGACCCCGCTGATGGGCCGCACGCGGCCATCCAGGGAAAGCTCGCCGACGATCATGTAGTTGCCCAGCCGGGCGCCGTTGAGCTGCTCGGACGCCACCAAGATGGCCGCGGCGATCGCCAGGTCGAACATCGGGCCTTCCTTCTTCAAGTTCGCCGGCGCCAAGTTAATCGTGACCTTGCGCGGGGCGAACTCGTAGCCGGAATTGCGGATGGCGCTGCGGACGCGCTCCTTGGCTTCCTGGATCGCCGTCCCGCCGAGCCCGACGATCGACATCCCGGGCACGCCCATTTGGATGTCGACCTCGACCTCGATGTGGAACGCCTCGATCCCCAGGACCGCACCGCTGGCAACTTTGGCGAGCATTGGGCACCTCTATTTAGATAAACTACGCTAACAAAATTAGTATAGTCTACAAAGAGGTAAATCCGACGTCGCGAGTGCAAAAAGTCTTGGGGTTATATTTCGGCAAACCCCCTTGACGCCCTGCCAAGCAGCGCCAGGCAAGCGTCGATCTGTTATGTCACAACGATCTTGAAGTTGCGGTTAAGCGCGAACCCGATCGCTACGGTTCTTTGCCGACCCAGGCCCGCACGTTGACCACCTGGCCCTTGAACGTTCGGTACGTCACGGTCACGTCACCCGGATACGTGTACACAAGGTCGGCCTCGTCCATGACCGGCTCGATCGTGCGATCGCCGCCCACCAACACCGCCCGCAGCTCGTCCGCCTTGGCCATGCTCCAGTGAGCCGGCGGCGCCTCGAACGCCTCGTAGGTCAGCTTGCCTTGGTCATCGGTCCGGTAGGAGGAGACAACCACCCCAAACGTGTTGGCCAGCTGTGCCAGCTGCGCCTTTGGCGCACCTAGCGGGGCGATGACCGGATGCGCATCCTTGTTCTGGACCGCACTCACAACCGGCGCAGCGCTCGCACGCTCGGCCTGCCGTTCCTGGCCGTGATCACAGCCCGCAACCAACAACCCAACCAGGACCAAACTCCGCCAACCCATCATTTCCCCCCCAGCGCTGCCCGCGCGCCCGTCACATCCCCCGCCGCGAACAAGTCAAAGACCTTGCCGAACTCCGCATCCGGCTTCCCCGCGCGCCGCGCCTTCATGTACGCCTGCGCCACCGCCAACGCATCCAAGGGCGCGTTTTGCACCCCACAGAACCGCTGGTTCCAACGGGCCGCTTCCTCGTAGTCCGACGTCTCGCGCTCCACCCCCGGCTCGATTTCCGTGCCGCCGGGCCAGTCGTTCCAACTCATCGTCTGCATCCAGGTGATCGGGGCTTCCGGGTGCGCCTGGTTGAACGACAGCACGTGGCCCCAGGTTCGGCCAAAGGTGTTCTGCCCTTCGATCGTGCGCGGCACCGTCAACGACCCCGGGTAGGCCACCCCCATGGCCACGGGGATGTCCTCGCCACGCCCCCGGCGCTGCGCCACGCCCGCGTAGAACCAATCCAGGTACGACCCACCGTCATCGGTCGTGCCCCGCGGCATCCCCGCGAACGGCACCTCCGCCACGCCGCTCAGTTGCGGTCCCGCGTCCATGTACGCCAGCTTGAAGCCTCGCTTCACGCCCGCCTTCACGCGCACCAGTTCCTGCGCGGAGAACGACGGCTGGTTCGGCC
>JAQBPE010000017.1 GCA_028287685.1 Cyanobacteria bacterium RYN_339
GCACGCCGCCGGTGCCGTACAGCTACCAGGCGGTGAACGTGATCAACCCTGCCACCGGCAAGGGCGAGGTGATGTCGCTGTCGTCCGTGGTGGACGCCGCCGGTCGCGCCAACGGCAAGGCATCGGGCGGCCCGGTGGGCATCAAGCCGCCGCCCCCGAAACCCGTCACGACGACCACCACCACCACCGGCCACGGTTAACCAATAATAAGGGGCCCCCGGCGAACCATCGCCGGGGGCCCTTTCGCGTCAGAGCGCGCCGCGCGTGGTCCAGAGCCTGCGGACCAGGTTCTCCCGCAGATCGGTGAGCAGGAAGGTGCCGCTGGCCGCGTGGTAGTTCAGGAAGCTGGTCTGCGGCAGGAACGCCAGACGCGAGTCACCTTCGAGGTAACGCGTATCGAAGCCCCCGGCGAGCGTATAGACCTGCTGGTCCGCGGCGGCCAGCAAGCGGACGCGGTAGCGGTCCGCCACCAGCATGTTGCCTGCCGCATCGAAGTCCAGGCTCACGGGCGACTCCAACAGCACCTGTACGCCGCCCGCGCCCGACTCCGCGATGCCCCGGCCCAGGTCGGCGGGCTCGGGCACCTTGACGCCCGGCAGGTCGATGTCGAGGAAGCCACCCACGCCCGGGTTGCCCAACACGCGGGTGATGGCGCGGGTCGCCGGCGGCGCTGCCACGGCGAAGGCGGCGATTTCTGCGATGGAGGGCGTGGGGGCCGAGAATACGAAATGGCGCGTCGTGTCGGCCACCACCAGGCGCAAGCCGTCCGGGGAAAGCCGGAGATCGGCGGCCCCGGGGGCCGTGAAGGGCGCGGCCGCGCTCGTCAGCGGCAGCGTGAAGATCAGGCCGTCGGCGTTGCGGAGGAACCGAACCAGGCCGGCGTCCTTCTCCAGCATGTAGAAATTGCCCTGGGCGTCGCGTGCCAGACCTCGCGGTGCCGCCAGGTTGGCCGCCGTAGCGGCGGCCCCATTGCCAAGAGGACCCGCCGCCCGCGCCACGCCGGTGCCCGCCAGCGTATACAACAAGCCGGCCTTGAGCGCGCGGCCGCAGCGCGTGACGTCCTCCGCCGGGATCATCATGAGGCGCTGCCCCTGGCCGGTGGTGAAGTACAGGTGGCTCAGGCCACCGGCAGCCGGCTCCAGCACCAGCTTTTGCGGCCGGAAAAGGGCGAGATCGGTCGTCACCGCGGGCGCACCATCCGGGCTGGCGGCCGAGGCGACGGCGTACTGCGTGTTGAACGTATCGAGGTCCTGGGTGCCTTGCGGCTGTCCGGCCAGCGTGAAGGCGCAACCGCCCTGCATATCGGCGGCGCGGGCCAGCAACGGACCGGCCTGATCCGCCACAGGCACATATCGGATGAGGTTCGATGCCTCTTCCGTGATGTAGAGGTTGCCCGCGGCATCCGACACGGCGTCGACAGGCCCTAGCAAAGGCGTATCCGCCGCGAGCTGGCCGTCACCGGCGCCAAAGGAGAAGGCACCGTTGCCGACCACGCGCGTCAGGGCCAGCGGGCGGAAGCCCAACAGTTGCTTCCAGGCGTCGGAAAGCACGTTTGATGGGTCGGTGTCGTTGGTGCCCAGCGGCGCCACCTGCTTGCCGAAGCCCTGCACGTAGAGGTTGCGCAGCACGTTGCCAGCACCCGTTTGCAACGCGGCCACGTAGGGGACGGCGTCGCCGGTGGGGGTGAAAGGCTGGGGATCGAAGAGCGTGTTCGTGGCACCTCGCAGCGTTGCCAGCGCCGTCGCGTCCAGGTCCTGTAGGCTGCGCTGGCCGGGCGCGGCCGGGCTGCTGCGAATTTGCCAGCGGGCCATTTCCGCGATCAAGCTGGAGGCCTCGTCCACCACCAGCGAGGTCTCGCCCGGCAACGCCAACGTCGTCAGGCGGTGGCCCTGGGCCAATCCGGCCGCTACCACGAAGGGGCCTTGCAACGGCGCCTTGGTAGCGAGGTCGAAGAGGCCGTCCGCACCGGTTCGAGCGGTGATCGTCGCACCGCCGGTGGCGTAGAGGTCTTCCTCCAAGGTGGTGAGCGTGACCAGGGCATTGCGGCTGGCCAACGGCAAGGCTGTCAGGCGGAAGGCGGCCAGGTTGTCCTCGAAGAAGGCATGATCCACGGCGCGCAGCCGCACGTTGCCGGCCAGCCGCGCGCCGCCGGTCGTGTCCACGAAGCGCGGGGCGTGCACCTGGGGAACGGTCTGTGGGGACGCTTTGCCGGGCGCGGCGGTGGTCGCGATGGGAGCCCGGGCGGCAGGAGGCGGGGCACAGCTCGCCACCAGCAAGGCGGAGAACAAGGTCAGGGCGGGAAGGCGGCGCGGCATGGACGGCATAACTCTTACTCCCACTGGCGCCAGAGCTTGCGGACCCGCAGGTGGCGTGCGTCCGTGAAGAGGACGTTGCCGTTCGGATCGAGCGCGACCTGTTGGTTGTCGAACAGGTCGCACCAGCCCAGCGCGTCGCCATCCGTGAAGTTGTCGGTGGTGGCCAACGCAAGGTCGTGCGCACGGCCGGCGATCGTGCTGATGTTGCCCGTGGCCGGGTCCACCAGGCGGATCCGGCCGCTGTCCGTGTCGGCAATGTAGATGCGACCGGTCGCGTCCACGCTGATGGAGCGCGGGTAGGAGAGCTGCGCCGCGGTGGCCAGGCCCCCGTCTCCGGCCTGGCCGGGTGGGAAGTCGAAGTTGCCTGGCGAGGTCTCGCGCTGACCGCTCGGCGGACTGCCCACCACGGTGCCGATTACGCCTGTGGCGCGGGAGACCGTCCGCACGCGCTGGTTGTCGTATTCGCAGATGTACAGCGTGCCGCCCTGGAAGGCCAGGTCAATCGGCAAATCTAGCTTGGCCTGCTGGGCGGGCCCGCCATCGCCCGCGAACTCCCCGAACCAGCGGCCGGCCCCGTCGTCCAGGGTGCGCACGGTGTCCCACCGCGGATCGCCCACGATGGTGTAGATGCAGCCGGCCTTCATGGGCGTGGGAGCGCCAAACCCATCCACTTCGCCGTCCATGTTGGCGTCGAGCGGTTGGCAATAGCCGAAGTACGAGCCGTCGGCCTTGGGGATCATGCGCACGCGCTGGTTGCCCAGGTCGGCGATGTAGATGTTGCCTTGCTCGTCCACGGTCATGCCGAAGGGTTGGTAGAGCAAGGCGTAACGCGCCGCGTTGGGGACGGGGGCATGCGCGCCCGTCTGGTAGGTGCGCTGGCCCTCGTCCGTCAGCCGCCAGCGGGACGTGGCCTGCGTGCTGCTGTCTACCGCCGGGTAGCCGCCGGCTCCATCCACCACCTGGGGGTGTTCCGCATCGGACGCCGCGCGCGGGCCGGTGGGGAAATCGGGGGTATTCTCGCCGGCCACAATTTCCATCGGGTACTTCTCGAGGCCGGTGATGCCGTCCGTCAGGGCGACGTCCACGATGGGCACGCGATAGACGCGGTGGTAGCCCACGTCGGACACCAACAGCGTGCCGGGCGGGTTGGTCGCGAAATCGTCCACGGGCTGGCGCTCGACCACGATGTGCTGGGGCGCATTGAGGGGGTAATTGGGCAACCAGAGGGACGTCACCGTGCCGTCCGGCTTGATCCACCGGATGTTCGCGCTGTCCGCGCTGTCGGTATAGCTCGCCACGAACACGTCGCCACGCGCGGAGGTGGCGACACCGTACGGGTAACCTTGTGGGATCTGCAATGCCGGCAGCGCGGGCCCGCCGCGCTGATCGCCTTCCACGAAGCCATGGGTCAGGAAGGTCGTCTGCACCGCGGGCAGCCGCCCATTGCCGAGCACGCTGGTCACAACGGCCGGTCGGTAGCCGAGCAGTTGCTTCCAGGCATCGGAGATTTGCTTGATCAGGGTGTTGCCCTTGTCCACCGCGGAGATGGCGACGGCATATTGGTTTCTCAGATCCGCCACGTGGTCGATGCGCAGGTCGAAGGCGTTGACCGTGGCCGTGCCGCCTTGCGGGCGAGGCGCGGTCACCAACGCGGCGATATCGCCGCTGGTGATGGCCTGGTCCGTCAGCGTCACCACCTGCTGGTAGGTGGCGAGGTCGAAGGCGCCCATGGCTTTGCCCTGCCGGAAGGCCTCGCCGCGTAAGTACTCGCTGCTGGTGGTGGTGGCCAGATTTATCTTCAGCGTGGTGCCGGACGGGTCCGGCACCAAGTAGCCCGTCAGGCGCAGGTTGCCGTTCACCAGCGCGTTGACCACCACGTCCTTGCCCGCCGGGAAGCCGTTGGTATCCGTGATCCGGAAGCCGTAATGGCCCCCTCCATCCGAGCTGGTGGCGAAAATCTGGTTGGTGTCCTTGTCCAGGAAGAACTTCTCGTCGCGGTTGGTCAGGTACATGAAGGCGTTCGCGAGGAAGCCTTCCGGACCAGACGCCAGCATCACGTGGTAGGTGTCCAGCTTGACCTTGCCGATCAGGCCGCTGCCGTTGTTCGAGATCAGGCCTGCGCCGGCGTCGCCCAGCAGCGTGCTGCCGTTGTTGCTGATGATGCCGTTGCCGTGGTCGCTGATGATCGTGGTCGGCAGATTGACGGTGCCGGCGAGGACGCGCTCCAGCGGATTGGCCGGATCGGCGGCGCCATTGGAACCGCCTCCTGACGTTGACGTGGGGGTAGGCGGCAGCTCGGGCTTCGGTCCCGGCGCAACGGCAGGTAGGTCGCCAGGCTGGGGCTTGGCAACGTTGCCAGGTTGGTTGGACGGCTGACCAGATGCCGGATCGATGCCACGGGCAGGCACGCCAGCCACGGTGGCGGGGCCGGCGGCAGCCGTCAGCAGGGCCGCCCGAGGAACGCTGCGCTGACAGGCCGTCAGGGCCAGTGCGGCAAGCAGCAGCGACAGGTGCAGGCGCCTCGACGGGTTCCGCAAGATGGCGATCCTCTGGTTCCGACGGGATGTCCCGACAGATCCCATATACCCGCCGGTCGACCGCTCTCCGGTATGTCGGCTTTGCCATTGAAGCCCGCCCAAGGGCGGGTGCTGGCGCCACCACAAGGCCGGCCCCCTCCGGGACCGGCCTGGCGAGTTCCAGAGCCTAGAACGGGATCTCCTCCGGGGCGCGGGCGGACATGGGGACGTCCGGGGACTGCGCGCTGCGGGGGAGGAAGGAGAACTCGCGGACGAGTAATTCCAGCCCATTGCGCGAGATCGGTGTGCCGTCCGAGTGGGCGACGTCGCGCATGTCGTAGCTGTCCAGGCTCGGGACGGCGTAGTCGATCACGAAGCGTTGGCCTTTCTCGAGGTTGTCCAGGCTCTCCGCCTGGCCGCCGAAGCAGACCAGGTTGTAGAAGTCCGCCTGGCCTTGCTCCTCGTCGGGGCGCTTGTAGTGGTTATAGGCCACGCGCGCCTTAAGATAAGACAGGCCGCTCGCGCTCTTCGCCAACTCGCGCTTCTCCACGATCGAAACGATGCCGTGGGCGTAGAGCGTGTCGAGCTCGTCGCGCTGGACTGCCTTGTGCTCCTTCACCTCCACGGCCAAAAGGCTGTTGCGGAGGTCGCGCCCGTTGCTGCCCTGGATGGGCTTCTTCGTGACGCGGTCCACGATTGGCACCGGAACCTGTCTCAACAGGCCGATCACCTGCACGCCGTCGCCCAGCGCATAGCGGCCCTTGAACGCCTGGTAGGACTCGTCGGAGTGGAACTTGAGGTAAAAAGTCTCCACGGCGGGACCGTCCTTGGCCTTCCGCAAGGCCTCCAGGACGACGGTGCCCTTCTTGTCCGCGAAGCTCTGAACCGATCCGGTGAGCAGGATTTTCATGCTGGCCTCCTTCTGGCTGGTCGATGGACCCATTATAGAACAAATGTTCTACGATTACCATCGGGGTATACGAGCAAGGGAGCTGTTAATTAGGTGAGGAGTCGTTGATGAGGTTTTCCGTCGCTTGTTCCGTGGCGCTGGCGCTTGCTTGTGGCATCGCGTCCTGTTCCGGACCCGCGGCCGCGCCGACCAAGTCGTCAGCCAAGGCCGGCGATAGTGGCCCCAGCGGGGCCGCCCAGCTGACGTCGCCGGCGGCCACGACACTGCTGACCGGGGCGGTCACCGTCCCGGCGGCGATCGTGGCGCAAGGCGGAGGCAACATCGTGGCCCAGGGTGGCGGCAACATCGTGGCGCAGGGCGGTGGCAACATCGTCGCCCAGGGCGGCGGCAACTTCATCGACCCCAACGGCAACATCACGGGCGGCAGCCTGATCAGCCCCAACGGCGGTACCTATGCGCTCATGGCCACGCGCAAGGACGTCCCACTCGCCAACACGCAGGTGGCCCTGCTGCTTCCGAACGGCCAGTTGCTCAAGCGGAACGGGAAGCCACTGGTGGTCCGCACCGGCGCCGGTGGCGTCTACCGCTTCCAGAACCTGCCCGTGGGCGTCACGTTCCAGGTGATCGTGCTGGCGGCCACGGAAGGCGGCAAGCCAGCCAGGCTCAAGGCGCTGGCGCGCGCTTCGGCCGAAGGCGCCGTGGCGGACGTCTCGCCGGCGTCCACACTGGTCACGGGGCGCGCGGTCAAGAACAAGTCGAAGTTGGGTGACCTGGACCTGGCCTCGCTTGGCGCGGCGATCCTGGCCACCAAGAAGGCGTTGGAAACGGATCCCCTGGTGGATCTCACGGATGACGCCAAAGTCGGGGAGCGCATGGCCCAGGTCGAGAAGGCCAACCCGGACCTGGGCCGCACGCTGGACTCCGTGTCCGCGAAACTGGACCAGAACGCGATCGAGTCCACCGCCCTCAGCGAGCAGGTGGCTCAGACCAAGGAACCCGAGCCGGAGCCGGAAGAACAACCTTCTACCGGGGCTTCAAGCGCTCCGCCTGGCAGCTTTGCGACGTCCAACCCGTTCTGCGCGGCGGGAACAGCGCCGACCCTGTTGCTGGACGAGGCGAAAAAGCCGGTAGAGTTCGTCGCGGCGAGCGGCCTGGCCTTGGATGCCGACGCCAAGCTCGTGGTGGCGGACCGGTTCGGCACGGTCCAGCGCTTCCCGTTCCTGGGAGGCGCCGCGGA
Source organism: Cyanobacteria bacterium RYN_339 (assembly GCA_028287685.1). Classification (GTDB taxonomy): domain Bacteria; phylum Cyanobacteriota; class Sericytochromatia; order S15B-MN24; family JAQBPE01; genus JAQBPE01. The sequence continues at coordinate 6,979 of JAQBPE010000017.1, forward strand.
GCCCGTGACGACCGAGGCCGGGGCGACGGTGCTTGCCACGTTCAAGGCGGCGCTGTTCGTGGCGGCGCCCCGTTCCAGCTCCGTGATGCGGTACCTGAACGGCAAGACCGCGTCCTTGCTGACGGGCGGACAACCTTTCACGCCCGAGGTCATGGGCGGCGCGGTGGACCCGGCGGCCCTGGCCGCCGGCAGCGAGGGCCAGCTCTACCTGGCCGACGCCAACAAGGGCCGCGCCTTCAAGGTCGAGATCGGCGCGGACGGGACGGGCACACCCACGCGCCTGGCCGCCGCCGAGACGTTCCGCTCGCCGGGCGGCCTGGCGGTGGATGCTGCCGGGAACGTCTTCGTAGCGGACACCTTCAACCACTGCATCAAGCAAATCTCGCCGGACGGCAAGGTGGCCGTGTTCGCGGGCGCGGCGGGCCAGCCGGGCGAGCCCAAGGCGGCAACGGAGCCCGCTGCGACGGCGCGCTTCATCCAGCCCGCCGGGTTGGCGTTGGGGCCCGATGGCTCGCTGTACGTGGCCGATCTCGGCAACCAGGCCATCCGCGTGATCAAAGGCGGCACCGTGACGACGCTGGCCGCGGTCCAATGCGGGGCAGGCACGCCGGAGCGGCTTTCGGCCTTGGGCGGGTTGGCGCTGACCGGCGACGGCAAGACCTTGTTCGTGGCGAACGGCAGCCATGTCCTGCGCTTTACCTTCGGGGAGTCCACGCCTACACCGTCGCCGACGGCCACCCCCGTCGCCGATGCGGGCAGCACCGCTACGGCGGCGGCCAGCGGTGCGGCCACGCCCAAGCCCTGATCAAGGCAGCAGGTGACGCACCAGCTCTGATGCCGCCTGGGCGGGCGAAAGCCGCCGCTCGGCCACGGCCGTCGCGAGGTCGCCCGCGACCGCGGACGGAGCCGTGGCCCGCAGGGCGGCGGCCAGCTGGCGGTCGGCCTCCCGCCAGAGCAAGCCGCGGGCGCGGGCGGCGCGAGCGGAATTCAGCCGATCGTGGTTCTGCAAATATAGCCAGTGGCGCTCCAGGGCGTCCCACACAGCGTCCACGCCATTCTCGCGCTCCGTGGTAGCGGAAACCAGCAAGACGGGCGCTTGCCAGGCGTCTGGCACGGGGTCGACCAGGCCCAGGTACTGGCGGATCTCCTCCGCGGCCTGTTTGGCGCCCGGCAGGTCGGCCTTGTTGATCACGAAGAGCGCCGGGACCTCCATGATGCCGGCCTTCACGGCCTGCACGCCGTCGCCCAGGCCGGGCGGCTGGACGAGGATCGTGGTATCGGCTAGCTGAGCGACCTCGATCTCAGATTGGCCCACGCCCACGGTTTCGACGATCACGAGGTCGAAGCCGGCGGCGTCCAGGACGTTCACGGCGGCCTCCGTGGCCAGCGCGATGCCGCCCAGGTGCCCCCGGCTGCTCATGGAGCGGAAGTATACGCCTGGATCGGCGGCTTCAACGCGCACGCGCACCCGGTCGCCCAGGATCGCGCCGCCCGTGAAGGGGCTGGCGGGGTCAACGGCGATCACGCCGACCTTGCGGCCGGCCGCGCGGGCGCGCGCCACCAGCCGGTCGACGAAGGTGCTCTTGCCGGCGCCGGGAGGCCCCGTGATGCCCACCGTCAGCGCACGGCCGGTCGAGGGGTAGAGGGCGGCCACCACGGTCGCCGCGCCGGCCTCCTCGTCCTCGATCCACGAGATGGCGCGGGCGATCGCCCGCGCTTGCCCGGCCAGGACACCGGCCGCGAGGCTGGCGGGATCGGAGAGGCTCACCGCACCCCGAGGGTGTTGGTGCCGATCACGAGCCGCTGGATCTCGCTGGTGCCCTCGTAGAGCTCCGTGATCTTGGCGTCGCGCATGTAGCGCTCGACCGGGTACTCCTTGATATAGCCGTAGCCGCCGAAGAGCTGCACGGCCCTGGTCGTGGCCCACATGGCGGTTTCGGAGGCCAACAGCTTGCCCATCGAGGCCACCATGTTGAACTTCTCGCCGGCATCCTTGAGCTCCGCGCCGTGGCGCACCACCAGGCGCGCGGCCTCGATTTCCGTGGCCATCTCCGCCAACATGAACTGGACGCCCTGGAAGTCTGCGATCTTCTGCTTGAACTGCTCGCGCTCCTGGGTGTACTTGAGGGCGTGGATGAAGGCGCCGTGCGCGATGCCTACCGCCTGGGCGCCGATGCCGATGCGACCGCCATCGAGGGTCGCCAACGCGACCTTGAAGCCCTGGCCCTCGTCACCGAGCCGGTTCGCCACGGGCACCTTCATGTTCTCGAAGTACAGCTGACGGGTGTCCGAGGCGCGGATGCCCAGCTTGTCTTCCTTCTTGCCGACGATGAAGCCGGGGGTGGCGGTGTCCACGATGAAGGCGGTGATGCCCTTGTTGCCCTTGCTGGGGTCCGTGGAGGCGAAGACGATCATCACCTTGGCGAAGCTGCCGTTCGTGATGAAGACCTTCTGGCCGTTCAGCACGTAGTGATCGCCTTCCAGCTTGGCGGTGGTGCGCAGGGAGCCCGCGTCGGAACCGCTGGACGGCTCCGTCAAGCCGAAGCCGCCGATCCACTCGCCGCTGCACATCTTGGGCAGCCACTGCATTTTCTGCTCTTCGGTACCGAAGAGGGCGATGGGCTTCTCCGCGAGGGAGATGTGCGCGTCCATGATCACGCAGGTCGAGGCGCAGGTCTCGGCGAAGACCTCGCTCATGATGGCAAAGGACACGTAGTCGCTGCCGCCGCCGCCGTACTTCTCCTCGATGGGCAGGCCCAGCACGCCGGCTTCCTTCATCGCCTCGATGTTGTCGTAGGGGATCTCTTCCGTCTGGTCGATTTCCGCGGCGCGGCCGGCGAACTTGCCGTAGGCCAGTTCCTTCATGAGGTCCATGGCCATGCGCTGGTCGTCCGTCAGGTAGGCGTCGCCGAGCTTCTCGTAGTTGTCCGTCATCTTCTGGATATGGCGCCAGATCACGATCTTCTGGATTTCGCTGGTGCCCTCGTAGAGCTCCGTGATCTTGGCGTCGCGGTAGTGGCGCTCCGCGTTGAACTCGTCGGTGTAGCCGTACCCGCCGTGCACCTGCAGGGCTTCGTTGCAAATTTCGCGGCAAACGCGCGAGGCATACAGCTTGGCCATCGAACCGGCCAGCGTGTGCGGACGGCCGTCGTTGCGGAGGTCCGCCGCGCGCTTCACCAGCAGGCGCGCCGCCTGGAGCTTGGTCGCCATGTCGGCGAACTTCCACTGGATGGCCTGGAACTTGGCAATCACCTGGCCGAACGCTTCGCGTTGCAGGGCGAAGGTACGCGCCTCGTCCATCGCGGCGGAGGCGATGCCCACGGCCTGGGCGGCGATGCCGATGCGGCCGGAATCCAGCGCCTTCATCGCGACGGTGAAGCCCTCGCCGACGGCGCCCAGGATTTGGCGGGCCGGCACGCGCACGTTTTCCAGCACGAGGTCGCGGGTGTCGCTGGAGCGCACGCCCATCTTGTGGGTGATGCGGCCGATCGTCAGGCCAGGCGCGCCGCCGGGCACGATGAAGCAGGTGATGCCCTTGGGGCCGCCGTCATCGGGGTTGGTGCGCGCGAAGACGAGGAATACGTCGGCGTAGCCCGCGTTGGTGATCCACTGCTTGGTGCCCGAGAGCACCCAATCCTCGCCGTCCTTGACGGCTTTCATTTGGAGGTGGCCGGCATCGGAGCCGTGGCCGGGCTCCGTCAGGGCGTAGGCGCCGATCCAGTCGCCCGCCGCCATCTTGGGCAGGATGTCACGCTTCTGCTCGTCGGTGCCGAAGGCCAGCACCGTCAGAGCGACGGCCGACACATGCACGGAGTAGGCGCAGCCCACACCGGCGTCGGCCTTCGCGATTTCTTCAACGGCCAAGATGTAGTCGCCGACCGAGCCGCCGCCGCCGCCGTATTGTTCGGGCAGCGGGATGCCCAGCAGGCCCTGGGCACCCATGCGGCGGAAGGTCTCGACCGGGAAGACGGCCTCCTTGTCCCAACGGGAGGCGTTCGGGGCGAGCTCGCGCTCCGCGAAGCCGCGGACCATATCGAGGAGGGCGGCGGAGTGGCTTTCGACGGCGGTGGCCATGGCACGGAATCCTTTCTGGCGGGACGGCCCCATTATAGCGGACCTCGGGACGTTAGGTTTGGGCCTGTTGCTCGTATAATGTTCAGTGAACGAGGCGACATATGAAAGCTGGCAGCGCGCCATGACGTCCGAATTGGGGAAAGCCGTGAGCCTGGCTGAAGTGCGGGCCCTGGTTAAACATCTGGACGAGAAGCTCGCGCGCATGGCGCCGGGCGCCATGATCAATGGCCTGACGCAGGTGGTGCCGGCCGATGGCGCCTCCGATCAGCGTCTAGAGCAGCTGGCGGAGTTCGCCGCGGGCATCGTCTCCGCGCAGGACCTGGAAAAGGTCATCGACCGCACGCTGTTGATGGCCTTGAAGATGGCCGGGGCCGACCGCGCCTTCCTGCACGTCCGCGAGTCCGACAAGAGCGTGTTGGAGAAGATGCGCACGGCCAAGCCGGACAGCAATGCCTGGGCCGCGGAGAAGATCGCCCGCGCCTGCGTGGACCGTGTCCGCGACGCGGAAGAAGCCGTGCAGATGGCCAACGTGCGCGCCGACGCCCAGCTGGGCGATGACGCCGAAGCCTACGACGTGGATCTCGGGCCGCTGGTGTGCCTGCCCATGCGCGAGGGCGATAAGTTGCTCGGCGCCCTGTACTTGGATCGCCGCACCGGCGCCGAGCCGTTTGGGGCCGGCGAGCTGAAGATCGTGCGGGCGATCGCCTCGATCGCCTCGCGCGCCGTGGTCAACGCCCAGGTGATCGCGGAACAGACGGCCCGGCGCCAGCACCTCGAGATGCTGAACAAGCTCTACTCCGCCATCTCGCGCACGCTCGAGCTCGATCAACTGCTCGACCAGATCACCCAGATCACCCTGGAGGTCACGAAGGCCGAGCGCGCCTTTATTCTTCTGATGAACGGCGGCCAGCTGCGGTTCGGCGGCGGCCGCGACCAGGGCGGCCCGTTGCCCCCGCAGGCCAGCCGCGAGCTCAGCCGCTCCGTCTGCCAAAAGGTGCTCAAGACCCAAGAAGGCGTCTACGTGTTCGATACGTCGAGTGACGCGGAGTTCTCGGCCAAGCTCAGCGTGGTGAACTTGAAGCTCAACTCCGTGGTTGCGGTGCCCTTGAAGGGCCAGCAAGGCCTCAGCGGGCTGATCTACATCGACTCCAAGACCCAGTCGCTCACGGCGCTGGAGAAGGAGCTGGCCATCCTGACCAACATCGCCAACGTGGCGAGCCTGGCCGTGGACAACGCGCGGCTCTACCGCCAGGCCACCCAGGACGGCCTGACGGGCCTCTATGTCCGTTCGTTCTTCATGGTCCGCATGGAAGAAGAGGCGATGCGCGCCGGCCGCTTCGGCCGCATCTTCTCGCTGCTGGTCATGGACATCGACCACTTCAAGCGCTTCAACGACTCCTACGGCCACCAGACCGGCGACGAGGTGATCAAGCTGGTCGCGCAGGTGATCAAGCGTGCCATCCGCGGCGGCGTGGACATCCCTGGGCGTTATGGCGGCGAGGAACTGGTGTGCATGCTGCCGGAAACCAACCTTGAAGGCGCGGTGGTGGTGGCAGAGCGCATCCGCACCCAGGTGGAAACCGGCGGCCTGACAGGGCCTAACGGCGAGCCCTTGCGCGTGACGATCTCCATCGGCGTGGCCACGTTCCCCGCCATGGGCGAGACCGGCACCCAGCTCTTCGAGAGAGCCGACCAGGCCCTGTACATGTCCAAGCAGAACGGCCGCAACAAGACCACGGTGTATCAGGTGAGTGGGTGACGCCTCGCCTGGTCGCCTACATCGCTAGCGTCATCGGCCTCAAGCCCTAGCCTCGGACGCGAACCGCGCCCTGCACCGACGCCGCGCCGCCGCCCGCGCCGGCGTTGATGTCGTCGGACTTGGCCATGGCCGTCATCAAGGCGGAGACCGGGATCGTCAGGGGCTCGTCGCCACCATCCGACAACGTGGCCACGCCGTCCTTGATATCCGTCAGCTGGGTCCAGTGGTACTTGGCGTCGGGGTCCTGCGGCGGCGGGGCGCCGGTCTTCGAGGTGTACTGGGCCGCCAGCGCCTGGCCGTCCCCGTTCGCGACGTAGCTGCCAGCCGGGTCGGCCGGCGCGTCGCCGCTCGTGCGCACGCAAATCCAGACGCCGTCCTGGCCGCCAGCCAGGGCACCGTCCAGGCTGGACTGGAGCATCGCCTCGCGGCGGGCGCCATGGTCCCAGGAATCCAGCTTGGACTGCGCGGCCACACGCGTCTGGTCGTCCTCGGTGGTGCGCAGCTCCGTGTCGGTGCGCAGGAAGTCTCCTTGCAGGGCCTGGTCCGCCTGGGGCAAGCTGAAGTAGACGCCGCCCTGGGCCTTGATCAAGTCCTCGCCCTGGCGCACGGGGCCGCCCTGGACCACCGCGTCGGAGCTGCCCGTCTGCATCGAACCGCCGTACCCATACTCGTCGTAGCTATCGGTATAGGTGGCCGTGGTCAGCGTGGTGCTGCCGTTGGCCAGGCTGTAGTTGGCCCAGGTGGACGAGTACTGGTTGTTGTTGCTCGACTGGGCGTCGTTGTTCAACGCGCTGGTCATGGCCGACTGGAAGGCGGCGTTCTTCTTCTCGGCATCGGACAGGTGGTTGGTGGGATCGTTGATCCACTTCTTATTGGCCTCGTCCAGCTGGATCACGCCCTTGGTGTAGCCAGGGATGGCCGCGTAGCCCTGCGTGAGCAAATCCGTCATGACCCGGTTGTATTCCTCCGGGTTGGTGCGGGCCAGCTGCTTCTGGATGGCCGCGGCTTCGCAGGTGTCCTGGCCACGGAACTGCTGGATTTCCCTGAGCTTGACGGGATCGTCGCGCTCGATCGGGCCGGCGTCGAGGTGCACGCCGTAGGCCTTGGGCACCCCCGTGACGTAGTTTGCGGCCGCGAACTGGTTCCAGGCGGCGCTGAACGCCGCGGCCCCCTCTTGTGCGGGCGTATCCTTCTTGCTCGCCTTCTTGATGTTGGCAAGGGTCTGCGGATCCAGCGTCAGCTCGGCGCTGGTCAGCGTCGTGATCTTGCCGGTCTCCGGGTCAACGGAGTCGATGCTGGCGTGCAGGGTGGCGTGGCCCGTGGTCAGGAGGTCCGAGACCACCCGCGCCACCTGGTCCGGGTCGACGTAGGTCATCTCCGCGAGCGGGTTGGTGTAGCCGAAGCCGCCGGCCTTGTAGCTGGCGGTCAGGACGTCGCTGGCGGCGACCAGCGGCGGGGGCGGCGGGGCCGGAGCAACCGGAGCGAGCCAGGGCATGTCGCCGAAGTCCAGGGCCGCCGCGTCTTGGACGATGGTCGCGTTTTCGCTCGGGGCCGGTGCGGCCTCGGCGGGCTGCTGAACGTCCGGCGCGGCGGGCGCTTCCACTGTGGGCACATCCACAGTGGGTTGCCAATAGGCAGCGATTGCCGGATCGTAGCCGACGTTGTAATCGATGCCCAAGGTCCTGCCCCCCCCGAAACGGATACGCGCAGGTATATCATGCCACCAAGCAGCGGTTCTAAACCCTGGCGGGTTGCCTCGTCGCCTCGTACTTGAAGAAGCCTTCGCCGGTCTTCTTGCCCAACAGCCCGGCCCGCACGTACTTGCGCAACAAGGGCGCCGGGCGGTATTTGCTGTCGCCCAGTTCGGCGTGCAGCACCTCCATGATGGACAGGCAGGTATCCAAGCCAATGAAATCGGCCAGCGCGAGCGGGCCCATCGGGTGGTTCATGCCGAGTTTCATCACGGTGTCGATATCTTCGGCGGAAGCCACGCCTTCGGCCAACGTGAAGATCGCCTCGTTGATCATGGGCAGCAAGATGCGGTTGCTGACGAAGCCCGCGGCGTCGTTGACGGTCACGGGCGTCTTGCCCAGGTCCTTGGCGGCCGCGAAGACGGCCTGGTAGGTCGCCTCGTCCGTCTTCAGGCCGCGGATGATCTCCACGAGCTGCATCAACGGCACGGGGTTCATGAAGTGCATCCCGATGAAGCGCTCGGGGTTGGTGACCGCGGCGGCGAGCTGGGTGATGGGCAGCGAGCTGGTGTTGGAGGCCAGGATCGCGTCCGGCCGAACATAAGAGCTTAGCTCCTTGAAGACAGTCGTCTTGACCTCGAGGTTCTCGACGATCGCCTCGATGACCAGATCGCAACCGGCCAGCCCGGCCAGGTCATGGGCGGTGCCCAGGCGCGCGAGCGTGGCGTCCCGGTCCTCCGCGGTCAGCTTGCCCTTCTCGACGAACCTGGCCAGGCTGCCGCCGATGCCGGCCTTGGCCTTCTCGAGCATGGCGCCGTTGGCGTCGTGCAGGGTGACGGCGTAGCCCTTGGTCGCGAAGACCTGGGCGATGCCGGCGCCCATCTGGCCAGCTCCGATGATGCCTACGTGTTGGATCTTCATGCTACACCTGCAGGTTTTCGAGGATGATCGCGTCGCCCTGGGCCGCGCCGGAACAGATGGCGGCGGCGCCGTACTTCTGCTTGGAGGCCAGCAGCTCGTATAGCAGCGTGGTCACCAGGCGCCCGCCCGAGGCGCCGATCGGGTGGCCGATCGCCACCGCGCCGCCCTTGACGTTCATCTTGGCCGGGTCGGCGTCCAACAGCTTCAAGGAGGTCAACGTCACGGCCGCGAAAGCCTCGTTGATCTCGAAGACGTCGATGTCGTCGACCTTCTTGCCGATCTTGGCCAGGGCCTTCTGGATGGCCAGTGCCGGCACGGTGTGGAGGTAGGGCGTGCGCTCGGCCACCATCGCGTGGGAGATCACCGCGGCGAGGGGCTTGAGGCCCAGCTTCTCCGCGCGCTCCTCGCTCATCAAGATGAGCGCCGAGGCGCCGTCGTTGACGCCGGGGGCGTTGCCCGCGGTGATGGTACCGTCGGCGCCGAAGGCGGGCTTCAGCTTGGCCAGCTTCTCGGCGGTGGTGTCCGGGCGGATGCTCTCGTCGCGCGCGACTTTCAAGGGATCGCCCTTGCCTTGCGGCACCTCGACCGTCATCACTTCCTCCTGGAAGCGGCCGGACTCGTAGGCGGCATGGGCCATCTGATGCGAGCGAGCAGCCCACGCGTCTTGGGCCTCGCGCGTGATGCCATACTCCTTGGCGACGGTGGAGCCGTGCACCCCCATGTGGACGTCGTCGAAGGCGCACCAGAGGCCGTCATGGATCATGCTGTCGATGATTTCGCCGTTGCCCATGCGGTAGCCGAAGCGGGCCTTCTTCAAGAGGTAAGGCGCGTTGGACATGCTTTCCATGCCACCCGCCACGAAGACTTCGCCTTCGCCGCCGCGCTGGAAGGTGTCTGCCAGCGTGCAGGCGCGCAGGCCGGAAGCGCAGACCTTGTTGATCGTGAGCGCCGACGTGGTCACGGGCAGGCCCGCGGCGATGGCGGCCTGCCGGGCCGGGATCTGGCCCAGGCCTGCCTGGACGACCGTGCCCATCAGCACGTTGTCGACGATCGCGGGGTCGATGCCGGCGCGGGCGATGGCTTCCTTGATCACCATGCTGCCGAGCTGGATGGCCGACAAGCTGGCGAGGGCCCCGCCCATCTTGCCGAAAGGCGTGCGGACGGCGCTAACGATGACGGTTCTGCCCATGGAAGTGCTCCTATTGCTAGCCTAAGTCGAAGGCGTCGAGACGGTGCGGCGGCCCTTGGCGAGCCACTCGCGGATGGCGGTCTGGGTGCGACCGCCGGAGAAGCAGGCCGCGAAGGCCTCGCGCTCGCCGGCGTAGTCGCCGCCTTGCCCGAGCTCCAGCGCCCGCTTGATTTGGATCACGGAGTGGCGCTCCAGGCCGTCCAGCTCATCGGTCCAGCGCTTCACGGTGCTGCCGAGGTCGGAGCCGTGCGCCACATCATCCACCAGGCCCCAGTCCAGGGCCTCGTCCGCGCCTACCGGGCGGCACATCAGCATCATGGCCTTGGCGCGCGCGCGGCCCACCAGCTGCGGCAGGCGCTGTGTGCCGCCCCAGCCTGGCAAAAGGCCCAGACGCGCGGCTTGGTAGTGGAAGATGCAGCCCTGGGCGGCCACGCGGAAGTCGCAGGCCAGCGCGAGCTCGATGCCGCCGCCGTAAACGGGCGCGTTGAGCGCGGCGATCGTCACGACCGGGAAGCGCGAGATGGCTTGGGCCACGCCCTGGCCGTGGGAGGAGTAAGCGCGGGCGCGCTCCGGGTCCAGGTCCGCCATTCTGCGAAGATCTGCGCCGGCGGAGAAGGTGCGGGTGCCTTCGGCCGTCAGGATCGCGGCCAGCAGCTCTCCGTCCTGCGAGAGCGTGTCAAGGCCGCTGCGCACGGCATCCAGGGCGTCCTCCGTCAGCACGTGTAGCCCATCGGCGCTGGTCAGCGTCAGGGTGGCGACCGCGCCGGACTTGGTGATCTTGACCTCGGTGGACATGGGGGCCTCGGGGTGGCTGCGGGGCAAAGCTCCCGATTATACCAGCGACCCGGTGCCCTTGCGCTATTGGGCGTCGTACTCCACGTGGTAGCGCGGCTCGGCGCTCATGCGCCCGGCGTTGCCGAAGGCGTCGAAGGCCCCGATCAACGCGGGGATCTCGTAACAGACGATCGCGGTCACGGCCGCTGTGCTGGGCGAGGTCGGACGGATCTGGCGGGTGGCGAACCAGCCGGCCGCCGCGGCGCCGCCGCCGAGCGCCGCGAAGATCAGGGCGCGGTCGTATTGGTTGATATAGACCTGGCCGCCGCCGGCCAGCAGCAGGCCCACCAGGAACGTGATCACGGGGTCTGGCGTCGGCAGCAATTCCACGTCCGCCTTCGGGATCTTGCGCCGCCCGGTGCTGGTGTCCACCGTGAAGGCGGCCTTGTCTTCGCGCGTGATCTTGCCGGTCACGTGGGTGCCGTTGCGGAGGTAAATCGTCTCCGCGCTGGCGGCCGGGGCGGCCAGCACGAGGCAAAGCGCAAGGAGGGAGGCAAGCGGGCGCGACATGGCCTCCCAGCGTAGCCCCAAGCGCCGGCCCCGCGCGGTGGCTTGCGTCACCCCCCTCCGGGGAGGGACAATGGCGCCATGATCGTCACGGTCACCCTCAACGCCGCGCTGGACAAGACCCACCTGTTGGGTGACTTCAGGCTGGGCGCGGTTAACCTGCCGCAGCAGGTGCTGGCGCTGGCGGGCGGCAAGGGCATCAACGTCGCGCGGGTGCTGCATGCGCTCGGCGAGCCGGTCGTTGCCACCGGCGTGGTGGCCGGCCATACCGGCGCGTACGTCGAGAGCTGCCTGGACCGCGAGGGCATCATCCATGCCTTCCACCGGCTGGCGGATGGCGAAAGCCGTACCTGCCTTGCCATCGTGCACCCGGAGCAGGGCATCCAGACCGAAATCAACGAGGCCGGCGCGTTCGTCTCCGCAACGGAGTTCGAGCGCTTCCGCACGCGCTTCGCGGAGTTGCTCCCCCGCGCCAGCTGGGTGGCGCTATCGGGCAGCATGCCGCCCGGGTTGGACGGCGCGGCCTGCCTGGAGCTGATGAACATGGCGCGGGCCGCGGGCAAGCCGCTGTCGCTCGACACCAGTGGGCCGGCGCTGCCGCTGGCCCTGACCGGCCGCCCAGATGTCTTCAAGCCGAACCAGGGGGAGGCGGAGGCTTTGCTTGGCTGGCGCGTGGATGAAACCAACCTGGCGGCCTCGCTGGAACGGTTGCTGGGGATGGGCGCGCGCGTCGTCGCCCTGTCGTTGGGGGCCGCGGGCGCGGCGATCGCCACCCGCGACGAGGCCTGGTTCCTGGCCGCGCCGCGGGTCGACGCCATCAACCCGATCGGCTCCGGCGACTCGTTCCTGGCCTCGTTGATCGCGTCGCTGCTCCATGGCCTGCCCCTGGCCGACGCCGGCGCCTGGGCCGTGGCGGCGGGGTCCGCCAACGCGGCCGTGCCGGGGGCCGCGGCCTGCACTCGAGCCCAGATCGAAGCCTTGTTGCCGGCGGTGCGGCCCTGCCCGCTCGGCGACGCCGTGGGGATCGCCCCATGATCCGCCTCCCCGACCACGACGCGCTCTTCCCCGCCATCGGCCTCTACGTCCACTTCCCATTCTGCGCCAAGAAGTGCAGCTACTGCGACTTCCCGTCCTTCGCGGGCCAAGACGACCAAATGGACGCCTACCTGGGCGCCCTGGAACGCGAAATCGCCGCCGCGCCGCGTCGGCATGTACGCACGGTCTTCCTGGGCGGCGGCACGCCCAGCTACGTGCCCGGGCCCTGGATGGAACGGATCATGGCGGCCATCCACGCCCGTTTCGACCTGCTGCCCGGGGCCGAAGTCACGATGGAGGCCAACCCGGGCAACGAGCGGCTGCACCAGAACGAGGAGTGGCGCCGTTACCGGGCGATGGGCATCACGCGCATCAGCATGGGCGTGCAGTCCTTCGACCCGGCCATTTTGCAGGCGCTGGGCCGGATCCACTCGCCCGGCGAGGCGCTGGAGACCGTGGCCGCCGTGCAGGCCGCCGGCTTCGACTCCGCCAGCATCGATCTCATGTACGGCTTGCCCGGACAGTCGGTCGAGACCTGGCGCTCGACGCTTCAGCAGGCCGTGGCCCTGGGCCTGCCGCACCTATCGGCCTACAGCCTGATCGTCGAGCCGCATACGCCCTTCGACGCGCTGGAGCGCCAGGGCAAGCTGAAGCTGCCGTCCGAAGACCAGGAGCGCGGCATGGCGGCGGTCGCCGAAGAGGTGTTGGGCAGCGCAGGTTACGCGCAATACGAGATCTCGAACTGGGCCCAGCCCGGCTTCGAGAGCCGCCACAACACGGTCTACTGGCTAAACGAGCCCTGGTTGGGCCTGGGGTCGGGTTCCCACAGCTACTACCAGCGCCGGCGCTGGGCCAATGCGACCACGATCAAGGCCTACATCGAAGGCGGGCCCACGCCCATGCCGGAGGCCCCGCAGGACCTGACGGCCGAGCTCGAAGAGACCATGTTCATGGGCCTGCGGCTTACCCGCGAGGGCGTCACGGACGCCCGCTTCCGGCAGCGCTTCGGCGTAGGCTTGCTGGACGTGTATGGCGATCGCATCACGAAGTTGGGCGATCTCGTCACATGGGAAAACGAGCGGCTCACGCTCTCGAAGGGAGGTTTGCCGCTCGGGAACGAGGTGTTCGAGGAATTCCTCGAGCCTAACTTGGGACCTTCGACAGCGCCTGCATCCGCTTGAACTCTTCCTTGTAGCGGGCCACCAGCTCCGGGGCGTTCTTGATCACGAGCATGTTCTCGTCGTTGTCCGACTGCGCGCTCTTGGAGAAGTTGAACGAGCCCATGATCAGGGTGCTGTCGTCCACGATGATGACCTTGTGGTGCATCAGGGCGGGGTTGGTGTCGACGCGGACGTCGAGGCGGCCCTGGCTCGCGGGGACGTTGGCCTGCATCTGGTGGATCACGCTGTAGCGGGAAGCGGCCTGGCTCTTCTCGAAGACGCCGGACACCGTGCCGCCGCGGTCGATCACGGCCTGCATCGAAGCGGCGATCTCCGTGTCAGCGAAGGAGAAGGCCATGAACTCGACCTTCTTCGCGTTCTGCAACTCGTTGAGGATGGCGCGCTGGGCGCCGCCCTGGGCCGCGGCGCTGGGCGAGAAGTACGGGGTGATCTGCGCGCCGCCGACGTTGACCGTCTGCGCTTGCGGGTGCTCGGCGCCCGGCTTGTCGGTCTTGAAGTTGCGGCCCTCGAACATCTTCTTGAACTCGGCCTCGTAGATCGCGGCCAGGTCCGTGGACTGGATCTGAAGGGCGTTGTTGTTGTCGCCGTGGGCGCCGGTGTCGGTGATGTTGAAGGAGCCGGTCCAAACCGTGCCGCCGTTCACCACCAGGAACTTGTCGTGCATCAGGCCGGCCTTGTTGTCGTCCGGGATCACGGGGATGCCGGCGGCCTGCAGCTTGATGATCGGGTCGCGCAGGGTCTGGTCCTTCTCGGAGTGCACGTAGTAGTCGTTCTCCGTGACCAGACGGACGGTCACGCCGCGCTGCTTCGCGCGGATCAGGGCATCGACCACGTTGGGGATGCCGATGTCGAAGAAGGCGCCGTCCAGCGTGCCGCCGGCCTGGACGCTGTCGATCAGGGCCGTCAGCTGCTTGTCCGGGTTGTTCGCGTCGGCCTCGGAGGTGGCCTTGTTCTCGGCGTTGGCCTGGGCCTTGGTCTTGCCGTTGATCTCGCCGGCGTAGGTGTTGTTGAAGTAGGCCTGGATGCCGGGCGTGGGGCCGGCAGGCGGCGTCACGGGCGGCTGGACAGGCGGCGTGACGGGAGGTTGCACGGGGGGCTGGGCCGGGGGCGTCACGGGCGGCTGCGGCGCCGGCGTGGGGCTGATCAGGCTCATGACCCAATCGATGAACCGACGGACCAGGCCCTTCTTGGGCGGGACCTCGGCGATCATCGCGGCCGGCGGCGCCACCTGGGGCTGGGAGGAGGTCCACGCGTCGCCAATCACGCCGAATTGGCCGGCGGCGGGGGCCGCGGGCTGGGCGCCACCGGCCATCGGGCGCTGCAGACGGCGGTAATCGCCGACCAGGCCGGGCTTGGCGTTCAAAACGGGATCGGGCATCGGAACCTCCACGGACAACTCGTTGGAGACCTTATCGCCCTATCGGGATGGAGACACGGTTAAAACCACGTAAACCAAGATTTAAAGTTGCGGCCGGCCGATGCAGGCTTGCCGGTTGTTCCCGCGTTTAAATATCTTTACAATGTCACGAGCGTTGCGGGCCAGGAGGTGTACGTTGTCCATCCATGAAGATAAGAAGCCCGGTTTCGAGATTGCGGGCGAGGTCTTCGAGTTGGACGAGGATCTCAACAAGATCCTGCGCGAAGGCGTCCCGGCCGTGTTGGAGGCTTGCAGGCACACGCGCCAGGTGATCAAGCAGGACACGCTCTTCCTGATCTCGGACAGCAACGGCGGCATCTACAACGGCTGCAACTGCGGCACCGGGCTGTACTACCTCGACACGCGGTTCCTGAATGGCCTGGAGCTGGAAATCGAAGGGGCGGAGCCCACCCTACTCTCCAGCTCCACCGAAAAGAACTACTTGAGCCGGATCGAGTTCATGAACGCGGCGATGATCCTGGCGGACGGCACGCAGGTGCCCCAAGAATCGCTCTACGTGGCCTCGAACCGTCTGATCGAGGCGATCATCCACGAACGCCTGGAGCTGGTGAACTACAACCACTTCCCCGTGACCCTGCGCCTGGCGATGACGTTCAGCGCCGATTTCTCCGACATGTTCGAGGTGCGCGGCGCGTACCACGGCGATCGCGGCGTGTTCTTCCAGCCCAAGACGACCGCCGGCCAAATCGTGCTCGCCTACCTGGGCGCCGACCAGCAGCTGCGCCGCACGCGCATCACGCTGATGCAGACGCCGGCCGCCGTGGTGCCGACGCCGCTGCCGCACTCCACCGGCGTGCGCGTGGAGTTCACCGTCCTCGTCGAGGGCGGCGGAGGCCGCACCACCTTGGAGTTCATGATCGAGCCGTTGATCGAGCCGGCGGTCTCGCGCGACGAGCTTCCGCCGCCGCCGCCCACGCCGGTGGCCGATTTCCAGGGCGAAAGCGAGCGCCTCGCCGTGGAGCAGGCGCGGCGGCGGGCCCGCCTCACGCGCCTCTCCAGCGACAACGAGATCTACAACTTGGTATTAGACCGCAGCGTGCTGGATCTCCAGACCCTGACATCGATGATGCCGGACACGGGCCTCTACATCTGCGCCGGCCTCCCCTGGTACGCCTGCCCGTTCGGTCGGGACGCGCTGATTGCCGCCTACCAGAGCCTGATCCTGGGGCCGGAACTGGCGATGGGCACGCTGCGCTACCTGGCCAAGCTGCAGGGCAAGGACACCAACGACTACCGCGACGAAGAGCCGGGCAAGATCCTGCATGAGGTGCGCTACGGCGAGCTGGCGAACCTGGGCCAGGTGCCGCACTCGCCGTACTACGGCTCGATCGACGCCACGCCGCTGTTCTTGATCCTGATTTCCGAAACGTACCGCTGGACGGGCGACCTGGACTTCGTCCGCGAGATGTGGGAGCCCGTGGAGCAGGCGCTGATGTGGATCGACGCCTACGGCGACCAGGATGGGGATGGCTTCCTCGAGTACGCCACGCGCTCGCCCCTCGGCCTGTTCAACCAGTGCTGGAAGGATTCCAGCATCAGCAACATCAACCCGGACTTCTCGCTGGCCCAGCCCCCCGTGGCCGTGGCCGAGGTGCAGGGCTACGTGTATGACGCCAAGAAGCGCATGGCCGAACTCTGTTACGCGATGGACCTGCGCGTCATGGGCGATCGCCTCGATCGGGAGGCAAACGACCTGAAGGTGAACTTCAACCGCGCCTTCTGGTCCGAACAGGATGGCTTCTACGTGATGGCGCTGGACAAGGACAAGAAGCAGGTGAGGACGCTGGCCTCCAACGTCGGCCACGCGCTGTGGAGCGGCATCATCCAGGATGACCGTGTGCCGTTGGTGGCCAAGCAGATGCTGGCGCCGGATATGTTCAGCGGTTGGGGCATCCGCACGCTCAGCGCTGCCATGCCGCCCTATAATCCACTCAGCTACCACAACGGATCGATCTGGCCGCACGACAACAGCCTGATCGCCAAGGGGCTGGCCTGCCAGGGGTACGCCACCGAGGCCCTGACGGTTATGAACTCGCTGTACCAGGCATCGCTGCAATTCCCGTATTACCGCCTGCCGGAGCTCTTCTGCGGCTTCGACAAGGGCGGAGACATGGACAAGCCGGTGCCTTACCCGGTGGCCTGCTCGCCGCAGGCCTGGGCCGCCGGCGCATCCTTCTTGCTGCTCCAGTCGATCCTGGGCCTGGACCCGGACGCCGCCAAGGGGCAGCTGATGATCAAGCAGCCGTTGCTGCCGCCCTGGCTCGAGAACGTATATCTGAGAGGGCTGCGCATCGGCAAGGTGACGGTGGACCTCCAGTTCATGCAGATGAACGGGGTCACGACGTGCCGCGTGCTGAGCAAGGTGGGCGGGCCGTTGAAGATCCTAATCGAGGGCTAGTACCATCTTCCGGTGGGGGATACCTGCCTCCAGGAACTCGTCGCCCTCCGGGACGTAGCCCAGCTTGGCGTAGAACGGCATGGCGTGGACCTGGCTTTCGAGCATGAGCTTGCGCGCGCCCGCCAGCCGGGCTTCGGAGGCGATGACGCGCATCAGGGCGTTGCCCACGCCCTGCCCACGCAGCTCCCCAAGGACGGCCACGCGGCCGACCTTCCAGCCATCGGGCAGGGTGACGGCGCGCGCGGTGCCGACGGGGCGCTCGCCGTCCATGGCCAGCCAGTGGCGGGCGCCAGCGTCCAACGCGTCCAGTTCGAGGGCGGACGGCACCTGTTGTTCGTCCACGAACACGGCGAAACGGATGGCCTTGCAAGCCTGCCAGTCGGCATCGGACGTGGCGCGACGGACCTCGATCATGATCGGACCTCTGGTAAGATAGGGCGCTCCCACCCGACAGGAGGTGCCCGATGGAAGCCCGCGTCGTGACTTCTGCCTGCAGCTTCAACCCGGACAAAATGGCGAAGAACCCGCTCTTCGAGTCGCCCCACATGTTCTTCGACGTGTACTGCCTCAAGCCGGGCCAGGCCCAGAAGGTGCATGTCCACTACGGGTCCGACAAGGTGTACTACGTGCTGTCGGGGTCCGGCCACTTCACGATCGGCGACCAGGAGGCCACTTACGGCCCCGGCACCGCCGTGATGGCGCGCTCGGGGCAGCCCCACGGCATCCGCAACGACGGCCCCGACGACCTGATGGCCCTCGTGGTGATGGCACCGAAGCCTTAACTCGCGCTCTTGCGCCCCTTCACGACGGCAAGCGGGTTGGCCGTCAGCCACTTCTGAAGATCCTCCACCGGCGAGAAGTACTTCCGGCTGCTGTGGGCGCAGAAGAGCATCGCCGTGCCCTTGACCTTGCGCAGCTCGTCCACGGAGAACCATTGCAGCTCCACGTGATCGGGCTCGCATTCCTCGCAGTTGCACAGCAGCAGCGGGTGGATGCCCTTGATCACCTCGCGCGGCCGCGCAGGCGTTACATCCGGCGTGGCCTCGCCCGTATGCTCCGGATGTTCCGGCGCCTGCCCGTCGCCCGCGATGGCCTCGCCCAGGTCGGCCGGGGCATCGGCGCCCGTGGGCACCTGATGGCCTTCGGGTGCTTCCAGGGCGTCCACGGCTACGGCTTCGGGGGTCTCGATGGGGTCTTGATCCATGTTCAGCTTCCTACGGCGAGGGCCTCGCGCCTCAGCTGGCGCGTGGCGAGGTCGCGCAAAAGCATCAGGCAGCAATCCGAGAGGAACTCCTGGAGCCAGGCCAGCTGGGCAGGGCCCACGGCGATGGTCTCCAGTTCCGGTTCCGCTACCAACAGGTGCTCCATCAGCTCCTGCGCCCGCACGAGGTGCTCCACCAGCAGCGGCCGGCTCACCATGGGTTGTACCACTTCCACCAGCGCCGCCGCCACCCGGACCATGGCCAGGTCGTCGGACGGGCCGCGCAGGCACTGGGTCAGCGCCTGGCAGGTGGTGATGGCGGTGCGCAGGGCGCGACGGTCGCGGTTGCCCAGGCTCCCGCCCTGCTGCTTCAGGCGGACCAGGCAACGCTCGGCGTCGCTCCAGTGCAGGCTGACCTGGTAGACGAGGGATTCGGTCTGCATCACATAACCTCCGCGATCATCAAAGTATAACATAACGCATGCCGCGCTCGGCTGTGATTTGCACCCGGAACCAGGCAAGCTATGATGAGCGTTCGGCAGACTTATTTTTGACGACGAAGAGGACCCACCAGGTGATCAACCAATTGCTCAACCGCAAGCCGTTCGAGGCGGCCATGGAGGAGAAGGAGGGAGGCCTCAAGCGCACGCTTGGCGCCCTGGACCTGACGGTGCTCGGCATCGGCGCCATCATCGGCGCGGGTATCTTCGTGATCGCCGGCCGCGGTGCCCAGGCTGCCGGGCCCGGCATCATGTTGTCCTTCGTGCTGGTGGGCATCGCCTGCCTCTGCGCCGCGCTGTGCTACGCCGAACTGGCCTCGATGATCCCCGCGGCGGGCAGCGCCTACGCATACACTTACGCCACCTTGGGCGAGTTCCCGGCCTGGCTGATCGGCTGGTTCCTGGTGTTGGAGTACTCCGTGGCCTCCGCGGCCGTGGCGAGTGGCTGGAGCGGCTACTTCAATAAAATCCTCCACATGTTGGGGGCGGCCCTCCCTGACAGCCTGACGCACAGCCCGCTCGACACCACGACGCCCGGCATGATGAACCTGCCGGCCATCTGCATCGTGCTCGCGGTGACGGTGTTGTTGGTGCTGGGCGTCCGCGAAAGTGCGCGCGTGAACGCGCTTTTCGTCGCCCTGAAAATCGCCGTCCTGGTGGTCTTCATCGTGGTCGCCTTGCCCTACGTGAAGCCCGGCAACTGGGATCCCTTCCTGCCGTTCGGTTGGCCCGGCGTGGTCAAGGGCGGCGCCATGATCTTCTTCGCCTACATCGGCTTTGATGCCGTCGCTACGACGGCCGAGGAATGCAAGAACCCCCAGCGTGACCTGCCCATCGGCATCCTGGGCTCGCTGGGAGTCTGCACCGTCTTCTACATCATCGTGGCCGCCGTCATGACCGGCATGGTGCCGTTCGCCCAACTGGACGACCCCGCCCCGCTGGCCAAGGCCCTGTCCTTGATTGGCAAGGACCAGTTCGCCGCCCTGATTTCGGTGGGCGCCATCTTCGGCCTCTCAAGCGTGATCATGGTGTTGATGATGGGCATGCCGCGCATCTGGTTCGCCATGGCGCGCGACGGCCTGCTGCCTCCCGTGCTGGGTGCGATCCACCCGAAGTTCCGCACGCCCTGGATCGCCACCATCATCAACGGCGTGTTCGTGGCGGCCGTGACCGGCCTGCTGCGCCTCAACGAAATCGCGGAAATGACGAACATCGGCACGCTGTCCGCCTTCATCGTGGTGGCCATCGGCGTGTGGATCCTGCGCGTGCGCAGCCCTGAAATGAAGCGTGGCTTCACGGCCCCGCTGCTGCCCGTCACCGCCTTGATCACGATCGTCTCCTGCAGCTGGATGATGTGGGCCCTCGACGCGCTGACCTGGAAGTACTTCGCCGTCTGGACCGTGTTGGGCATCATCGTGTACTTCGTATACGGCGTGCACAACAGCGTCCTCCGTCCCGGCGCCCCCGCCAAACAGCAAGCGTGAGCCCCTTGGGCGAGAAAGCCGCCGGCGCATTGCGCGCGGCGGCTTTCGGCTTGCTGGCCGCCATCATTTGGTGGGGCCTGTCCTGGGTCGGCTTGCTGGAACGGCCCCAATGGGTCGGGTACCACCTGCTCTTCGAGTGGCGGGGGCCCGAGCCTCGACCGACCGACATCCTGCTGGTGGCCCTCGACGAGCCCACCATGGAGGAGCTGGCCGTCTGGCCGCTGCCGCGCACGGTTTACGCCGAACTGATCGACGGGCTGTTCGCCGCGGGCGCCAAGGTGGTGGCCCTCGATGTCACCTTCCCGCAGGCCCAGCGTCCGGAGACGGACGCAGCCCTGGAGGCGGCCCTGGCGCGCCACCAGGGCCAGGTGGTGCTGGCCGCGAACTTCCAACCTGGACAAGACCAGCACCAGGAGAGCCGCAAGCTGGTCTTGCCGATCAAATCCTTCCGCAAGGAAGCCGCCTTCGGCTTCGTGGACCTGGCCTTCGACGCGGACGGCGGCATCCACCGCTTCCAGGCCCTGCACGAAGGCGTAGACCTGGACGACCCGCGCCGCACGCGCCGCTACCCCAGCTTCGACCTGGAAACGGCCACCCGGCTGACCACGAAGCCGACGGCCTTCCCGAACGAAGGGCTGATCGACTACGTCGGGCCGCCCGGCTCGTTCCAGACCCTGTCGATGATCTCCGTGCTGGACGCGGTCAAGGAGGGCAACAAATCGCTGCTCGCGGGCGTGGCCGGCAAGGCCGTGTTGGTGGGCGCTACGTCCTTGCGGCTCCAAGACCAATACCCCACCCCCTTCTCCGCCACGGCGATGGGCGGCGGCAGCGCCACCTACATGCCCGGCGTGGAGATCCACGCGAACGTGGTGCACACGCTGGTCCACCAGCGGCGCATTCAACAGGCCTCCAACGTGCCGATCCTGTTGGGAACCGCGCTGGCGGCCGGGTTGGCTTGCTTGACGCTGGCGCCCTGGCTGAGCTTCCTGCTGGCCCTGGGCACCAGCGTGGCGCTCGCGCTGCTGTCGCACCTGGCGTTCAGCCGCGCCGGCATGTGGATCGACCCCGTCGCCCCGCTGGGCGCGCTCTGGTCATTGTTCGTCGGCGGCGTGGGGGCGAGCTTCGTGCGCGCGGAGCGGGCCCGGCGCTTCTACCGCCGCACGTTCGAGCGCTACGTGGCCAAGGACATCGTGAACGAGCTGTTGCTCAACCCCGGGCTGGCCCCCAAGCTGGGCGGTGAGCGGCGCGAGGTCACGGTGCTCTTCTCGGACATCCGCAGCTTTACGACCATCTCCGAGGAGCGGACGCCCGAGCAGGTGGTGGAGTTCCTCAACGCCTACCTCACGGCCATGGCGGAGGTGATCCACCGGCACCATGGCTCGATCGACAAGTACATCGGCGACGCGATCCTGGCGCTGTGGGGCAACGTGAAGCCACTCCCCCCGGAGGCCGCCGCCCGCCATGCCGTCCGCACCGCGCTCGCCATGAAGGCTCGGGTCAACGAGCTGCAACCGCGCTGGCAGGCCCAGGGCTTTCCCCACATCGACATCGGCATCGGCGTGAACACCGGCGAAGCGGTCGTGGGTAACATCGGTAGCCCCGAGCGCCTGGAGTTCGGCGTCATCGGAGACTCCGTCAACGTTGCCAGCCGTCTGGAGGGCCTGACGAAGGAGTATGGCGGGGCGATCATTGTGAGCGCCCGCACCCGCGACCTGCTGGGGGAGGGCTTCGAGTGCCGCTTCCTGGCCAACGTCAAGGTAAAGGGCCGTGCCCAGTCCGTCGACATCTTCGCGGTGGAGCGGGAGCGCTGACCCCCGCTTGCCGCCGGGTTTGCGTGCTGGGCAACCGGGTACATTGGGAGGCGTGGTGAAGTCCGTTTCCAACCTGTCGGCGACCTTCAATGAAGTGGTCGCGTTCCTGGGCGAAATCCTCCATGGACTCGTCCAGCGGCCGTTCTATTGGAGCGAGGCCACGGCGAACGCCACGCGCGTCGCGTACCAGTGCTTCCTGCCCGTCGTCGCGATCCTCTTCCCGACCGGCATGATTTCGAGCTTGATGGGCCTGAAGATCATGGCCCTGTTCGGCACGGAGCGCATGCTCAGCAGCCTGCTCGCCCAGGGCGTGGTCAAGGAGATGGCCCCGTCGTTGGCCGGCATCATGATGGCCGCCCAAGCCGGCAGCGCGATCGCCGGCGAAATCGGCACCATGCGGGTGAAGGAGGAGATCGATGCCCTCGGCGTCATGTCGATCAACCCCATCCGCTACCTGGTCATCCCGCGCCTGTTCGCGCTGGCCTTCGTTTGCCCGCTGATTTGCGTGGTGGCGACCGTCTCCGGCATGGCCGGCGGCTACCTGGTGGCCGTCTACGTCAAAGGCCAGAACAGTGGCGTCTTCATCGCGAACTTGCTCAACTTCGTCACCGTGGGCGACATCTGGGCCGGCATGCTCAAGAGCTCGATCTTCGGCATCGCCGTGGGGCTGATCGCCTGTTACTACGGCTACCACGTCAAGGGCGGCGCGGTGGGCGTGGGCAAGGCGGCCAACAACACCGTCGTGTACTCGATCGTGGCCGTTGCCATCCTGAACTACCTGCTCACGACCATCCTGTTGGGGGTGTTCGGATGACGGCCGTCTTCGACGTGCTGGGTGGCCTCGGCCGTGGGGCGATCGCCCTGTTGGGCCTGCTGGGCCGCTTCGGCAAGTTCAGCGCGGTGCTCGCGGTCTGGCTGGCCACCAGCCGGCCGTACGTGGGGGAGACCATCCGCCAGTGCGCCCGCGTGGGCCTGCACTCCGCTGGCATCATCTGCCTGATCCTCTTCTTCATCGGCGCCAACGTGGCGCTGGTCGGGCACACGATCTTCCGCCAATTCGGCGGCCAGAACATGATCGGCATCTACGTGGGCCTTTCCTGCGTGATTGGCCTGGCACCGCTGATCGTAGGCGCGATGTTGGGCGCCAAGCCCGGCACGGAAATCGCCGCGACGATCGCCTCGATGCGGGTGAAGGAGCAAATCGACGCGCTGGAGGTGATGGCCGTCAACCCGTTCTGGTACCTGATCGTGCCCCGCATGCTGGCGTACCTGCTGGTCACGCCGCCGCTGGTGGTCTTCGCGATCCTGGCGAGCTGCGCCGGGGGCTATTTCGCGGGTGTCTACCAGCTGCACAACAACCCGGGCACCTTCCTGGCCGATCTGGTCCGGTTCCTGACCGTGGCCGACCTCTGGAAGGGCATGATCCGCGCGGAGGTGTTCGCCGTCGTGACCTGCCTGGTTTCCTGCTTCTACGGCTACTACTCCGCCCCGGGCCCCGCCGGCGTCAGCCGTGCCATCAACCTGGCGGTGGTCGTGAGCTCGACCTCGATCATCGTGATCAACTACTTCCTGACGGAGATGATGTACTGAGATGATCGAGTTTCGCGGCGTTCACAAGAGCTTCGGCAAGCAGAAGGTCCTCGACGACGTCACGCTGGAAATCCCCCAGGGGCGCACCAGCGTGATCATCGGGCCCTCGGGCACCGGCAAGTCCGTCTTCATCAAGCTGCTGGTGGGGCTGTTGAAGCCCGACCAAGGCGAGATCTTCATCCATGGCCAGGACATCACGAAGCTGCGCGAGCGCGACCTCTACGAGGTGCGTAAGAAGTTCGGCATGCTGTTCCAGGACGGCGCGCTCTTCGACTCGATGACCGTGGGCGAGAACATCGCGTTCCCGCTGCAACGCCACACCAAGAAGAAAGACAAGGAAATCAAGGAAATCGTCGCCATGAAGCTCGCCCAGGTGGGCCTGCCGGGCGTCGAGTACAAGTACCCGGGCGAGTTGTCCGGCGGCATGCGCAAGCGCGTGGGCATTGCCCGCGCCCTGGCCCTGGAGCCGGAAATCGTGCTGTTCGACGAGCCGAACTCCGGCCTCGACCCCGTCATGTCGGATGCCATCGACAAGCTGATTTTGAGGATGCAGAAGGAGTTGGGGCTCACGTTCATCGTGATTTCCCACGACCTCGACGGCACCTTCCAGATCGCGGACCGCATCGCGATGTTGTACAAGAGCAAGCTGATCGCGGTCGGCGAGGCCGCCGAGATCCGCAACTCCGACAACCCCATCCTCAAGCAGTTCTTTAGCCGCAGTTCCGAAGGCCCTATCCAGGTCGTATAAGAAGGTCATCATGAGCAAGAAGATCAACAACGAAGTACTTCTGGGCGGCTTCATCGTCGTCGCTGGTGGCCTGTTGGCCTATATGTCCGTGGCCGTGGGCGGCTTGAACATGAACGCCGGCATCCACGTAACGGCGCGCTTCACCAACGCTTCCGGCCTGGTCAAGGACGCGGTCGTGTCCGTGGCGGGCGTGCAGGTAGGCAAGATCGAGAAGCTCGAGGTGGACCACGACCAGGCGATCGTGCACATCTTCATCAACCGCGACGCCAACATCCGCAAGGACGTGGAGGCGACCATCCGCGCCAAGAGCCTGTTGGGCGAGAAGTACATGGAGTTGCGGCCGCAATCGCGCGATGCCGCGACCATGAAGGAAGGCGATCAGATCGCCGTGACGCGCCCCTCCGTGGAAGTGGACGAAGTCCTGGCCGCGATGGGCCCGTTGATCAAGAAGGTCAACCCGGATGACATCGCCACCGTGATCCACGTGGCCGCCCGGGCCCTGGAAGGCCAGGAGGTCAACATCCAGAAGACGGTGCAGAACGCCAACGCCATCACGGAGCAGATCAACGGGTTCTTGAAGAACAACCGCGGCAACCTCGACAAGGCCGCCGTCAGCGTGGCCTCGCTGGCCTCAAACGGCGACGCGATGCTCAAGGCCAACCGCGGCCGGGTAGACAGCACCATGGCCCGCGTGGACCACCTATCCGGCGTGCTGGACCGCGAGACGCCCTCGTTGGTGGCCAAGGGCCAACGCATCGCGACCAACGTCGACGGCATTGCCAAGCACCTGAACAAGGAGGCCCCGGGCCTGACGAAGGGCGTCAAGGACACCATGGCGAACGCGAACGCCGCGCTGGTGAAGGTGCCCAAGACGCTCGACAACATGAACACGCTGACGACGGGCGCCACGGCGACGATGGGCAAGGTCGACCCGCTGTTGGACAAGGTGAACTCCGTGACCTCGAAGGACGTGGAGAACTTCGCGCATGACACGCTGAACCACGGCATGAAGATCTACGTGGCGCCGTTCGGCCCGTCGGCGCCGGAGTACCAGAAGCTGCCGACCCCGACGCCCACGCCGTCGGCGAAGTAATCGTCAATCAGGGCGGGGGATGCTAGAATTCCCCGCCATGGACCTCTTGCACCAATTCGTCGACCTGTTCCTGCACCTCGACAAGCACCTGGACGTCGTGATCCAGCAATACGGTACGCTCACGTACCTCTTGCTGTTCATGATCATCTTCTGCGAGACCGGCCTGGTGATCACGCCGTTCCTGCCCGGTGACTCGCTGCTGTTCGCCGCCGGCGCGTTCGCGGCCAAGGGCAGCCTGGATGCCTGGGTGGTCTTCGGCCTGCTCTGGTTCGCCGCCGTGTTGGGTGACAACCTCAACTACTGGATCGGCGTGGTGGTCGGCCCGCGCGTCTTCTCGTCGGAAAGCAGCAAGCTGTTCAACCGCGAGCACCTCGACCGCACCCAGGCCTACTACGACAAGTACGGCGCCAAGACCCTGGTGATCGCGCGCTTCGTGCCCATCGTGCGCACCTTCGCGCCCTTCGTGGCCGGCATCGGCAAGATGCGCTACTTCAAGTTCCTGGCCATCAGCGTCGCGGGCGGCGGCTTGTGGATGAGCTTGTTCGTCTGGGCGGGCTACTTCTTCGGCAACATCCCGGCGGTCAAGCACAACTTCACGTTGGTGATCTTCGCCGTAATCGGCGTGTCGCTCCTGCCGGGGCTAATCGAGTACCTACGCCACCGCCGCCAAGCGAGCGTGCTAGAATAACGAGCCAAACGTAGCCTAGTCGTCGAAAGGGATGCCGCCGCAATGAAGCTCATCGGCCTGCTCGGGATCGTGGTGATCCTGGGGATCGCGTTCGCGTTGTCCACCGACCGTCGTGCGATCAGCTACCGCGTCGTGGGGTGGGGCCTGGGCCTCCAACTGGCGCTCGCGTTGTTCATCCTGAAGCTGCCGCTCGGCCACCAAATCTTCCAGAGCCTGGGCGACGCCATCACCAAGCTGCTGGACTTCGCCAAGGTGGGCAGCGGCTTCGTCTTCGGCAGCCTGGTCACCAAGATGGACAGCTTCGGCTTCATCTTCGCGTTCCAGGTGTTGCCCGCCATCATCTTCGTGGGCAGCCTGATGGGCATCGCCTACTACGTGGGCCTGATGCAGATCATCGTCTCCGCCATCGCCAAGGTGATGGTCGCGACGATGGGCACCTCCGGCGCCGAGAGCCTGAACGCCGTCGGCACGGTCTTCGTAGGCCAAAGCGAGGCGCCGCTGCTGATCCGGCCCTACATCGCGGAGATGACGCGCTCGGAGCTCAACACGATCATGACCAGCGGCATGGCCACCATCGCCGGCTCCGTCATGGCCGCTTACATCGGCATGCTCGGACCTTCCTGGGCGCCCCACTTGCTGGCGGCTTCGATCATGGGCGCGCCGGCCGGCCTCGTGCTGGCCAAGATCCTGGTGCCGGAGACCGAAGAGCCCAAGACGCGCGGCTCCGTGAAGCTCGAGGTCGAGAAGACGGAGTCTTCGATCATCGAGGCCGCCGCCAAGGGCGCCGGCGACGGCATGCACCTGGCTTTCGTGGTCGGCGCGATGCTGGTGGCCTTCATCTCGCTGCTGGCGATGATCAACGGCGGCATCGGGTTGGTGGGCTCCTGGTTCCACTTCCCGGACCTCTCGCTGCAGTGGATCCTGGGCAAGCTCTTCGGCCCGCTGGCCTTCGTGATGGGCGTGCCCGCCGAGGACATGAACACCGTAGGCGGGCTGCTCGGCCAGAAGATCGTCTTGAACGAGTTCGTGGCATACTCCCAGCTGTCGGACATCATCCAGGGCAAGGTCGCCGGCGTGACGCTGACGCCCCAGGGCAAGACCATCGCCACCTACGCGCTGTGCGGCTTCGCCAACTTCAGCTCGATCGCCATCAACATCGGCTGCATCGGCGGCATCGCCCCCGAGCGCCGCGGCGACCTGGCCAAGCTGGGCCTGCGCGCGATGCTGGGCGGCGCCCTGGCCTCCTGCCTGACGGCGACCATCGCCGGCCTGCTTAGTTAAGGAATCCGCCATGAACCCGATTTCGATCCTGGGCATGCTGGCGATCCTGGCGATCGCCTTCGCCCTGTCCACCGACCGCAAGGCCATCAAGTGGCGCACCGTGGGCTGGGGGCTGCTGATCCAGTTCCTGCTCGCGGTCTTCATCCTCAAGACCACGCCCGGCGAGTTGCTCTTCCAGTGGCTGGGCACCGGCATCACCCGCCTGTTGGACTTCTCGAAGGTCGGCAGCAGCTTCGTCTTCGGCAAGATCGTGACGGACTTCAACACCTTCGGCTTCGTCTTTGCCTTCCAGGTGTTGCCCACGATCATCTTCATGGCTAGCCTGATTTCGATCCTCTACTACCTGGGCATCATCCAGCGCGTCGTCAGCGGCCTGGCCTGGCTCATGGCCAAGACCATGGGCGTCTCCGGCGCCGAGAGCCTCTCCAGCGCGGCCTGCGTGTTCGTGGGTCAGGTGGAGGGCCCGTTGATGGTGCGGCCCTACATCGAGACGATGACCAAGTCGGAGCTGATGGCGCTGATGACGGGCGGCATGTCCACCATCGCCGGCGGCGTCATGGCCGCTTACATCGGCATGCTGGGCGCCGACTGGGCGCCCCACCTGCTGGCGGCGTCAATCATGGGGGCGCCGGCCGGCCTGGTGATGGCCAAGATCATCGTTCCGGAAACCGAGACGCCGGTCACCAGCGGCACAACGACGGGCCCGGCCCCCGGCCATCCGCACCAGGACATGGAAACCGGCCCGGAGTCCGACGCCGGAGGGCCCGTGGTCCTGCGCGTCGAGCGCACGGAGTCCTCCGTGATCGAGGCGGCCGCCAAGGGCGCCGGCGACGGCATGCACCTGGCCTTCAGCGTGGCCGCGATGTTGATTGCCTTCATCTCGCTGGTGGCGATGATGAACGCCGGCATCGGATTGCTGGGCGGCTTCGTGGGCTTCCCCACGCTTTCGTTGGAGAAGATCCTGGGCACCATCTTCTACCCCCTGGCTTACCTGATCGGCGTGCCGCCCGCGGACGCGGCGGCCGTGGGCAACATGATCGGCAAGAAGCTCGTCCTGAACGAGTTCGTGGCCTACAACGACCTCAGCACCATGATCAAGGCCCACCAGATTTCGCCCACCGCGGCGCGCATCGCCACCTTCGCGCTCTGCGGCTTCGCCAACTTCAGCTCGATTGCCCAGAACGTGGGCGGCGTCGGCGCCATGGCGCCCTCCCGCCGCGGCGACCTGGCGCGGCTCGGGATCCGCGCGATGTGCGCCGGCGCGCTTGCTTCGTGCATGAGCGCGGCAATTGCCGGCTTGCTTGGTTAGCTCCCCCCCCTTGCCGGGCCTGCTGCACGAGAGTATAGTGGACACCGCCATGACACCGACGGCCATGCGAAAACTGCCTGGACGCCGCTCCACGTCAACGTTTACGGAGCATTTGCACCCCCTATGATACTCATCATCGGTTGCGGCCGGTTGGGCGGAAGCCTTGCCACCCGGCTCGCCGCGGCTGGCCAGGAAGTCACGATCCTCGACCACG
Organism: Cyanobacteria bacterium RYN_339; assembly: GCA_028287685.1. Lineage (GTDB taxonomy): Bacteria > Cyanobacteriota > Sericytochromatia > S15B-MN24 > JAQBPE01 > JAQBPE01. The sequence goes on from JAQBPE010000017.1 coordinate 35,925, forward strand.
ATCGTCGGAACTTCGACGCCAACTTGCCCCGCGGCTTCCGCGGCCGCACGGTGGAGGGGATGGAAATCGACAACGACGTGCTGAAGCGAGCCGGCATCGAGAAGGCCACCGCCTTGGCCGCCGTGGCGCGCGACGAGAGCACGAATATGATGGCGGCCGACGTCGGCCGCCGCATCTTCAAGGTCCCGCGCATCGTCGTCCGCATCGACGAGCCGCGCATGGCCGAGCTGTACCGCCGCGAGGGGTTCGAGGTGATCAGCCCCATCGTGGAGGGCACGCTGGCCCTGGAACGGGCGCTCGCCCGTCCCGAGGAAGGCTAATGTTCATCATCATCGCCGGCGGCGGCAAGATCGGCCTGCACCTGATCCGCGCCCTGCTGGCCCAGAACCACGAAGTCGCGCTGATCGAGCGCGATCGCCGCGTGTGTGAAGCCGTCTACCGTGAGTACGAGGAAGTTGCCGTCATCGCCGGCGACGGCACGAATCCAGAGCTCTTGGTGCGCGCGGGCATCGAGAAGGCCGACGTCATGGTCGCGGTCGCCGGGCGCGACCAGGACAACTACATGATCTGCAAGATGGCCAAGGACCTGTTCGGCGTGAAGCGCACGCTGGCCCGCGTCAACGACCCCCGCAACGAGGACCTCTTCCGGCTCGCCGGCGTCGACCTGGTCATCAGCGTGACCTCCATGGTCTCGCGCGCCATCGAATACGAAATCATCCCGCACGAGGCCATGACCATCTTCACCTGGCACGAGCGCATGAGCGTGGTGGAAGTGGACCTGCCGGCCGATGCGCCGGTGGTGGGCCTGGCCTTACGTAAATTGGACTTGCCGCCGAATTCGCTCCTGGCCGCGCTGTGGCGCAAGGGCGAAGCGCTGATCCCGGACGGCAATACGGTCTTGCAGGAGGGTGACGAGGTCTTCGCCATCACCTTGCGCGGCCACGAAGAAGAACTGCGCACGAGCTTGGTCGGGGCGGACTAGCCGATGACCACGACCACCGCCCAGGCGCCCACGGCCCCCGTCCCCAAGGCGAGCCACGCCAGCCTGACATGGTGGTTGGCTGCGGGCCTGGTCGGGGCTGACATCGGCACCTCCGTCTTCTACAGCACCGGCGTGCTCTGGCCCCATGTGGGCTTCGCCGGTCCCTTCTTCATCCTGGCCGTGTGCCTGTGCATGTGGCTGTTCAAGACCACCTACCAGGAAGGGTGCGCGGTTTCGCCGCTGAACGGCGGCGCCTACACCATGGTGCTGCAGACCGTCGGCCGCCGCGCTGCCTTGGTCGTGGGCTCCATGACGATCCTGTCCTACCTTGCCACCGCGGTGGTGAGCGCGCTCTCCGGGGCGCTCTACCTCGCCACGCTCTGGAGCACCCCCTGGCCGATGTGGCTGGTGGTGATCGTGGCCGCCGTCCCGATCCTGCTCTTCGCCGCGCTGAATGTGTTCGGCCTGCAGGAGTCGACCAAGCTCGTCTTCGCCATCGCCTTCTTCCACTTCGGCATGCTGATCGTGATGGACGTGTGGGGCATCTGGATGATCATGCAGCACCCCATTCCTTGGGATCGGCTGATCCACGGCGCATCGGGCTTCAAGGGCCTGGCGTCGCTGGATTGGAAAGGCGTCGTGCTGGGCTTCGCCTTCGCCTTCCTGGGCATCACGGGCTTCGAGAGCGCCGCGCAGATCATCGAGGAAATCGAGGCGCCCAACTGGCGCTCCGTCCAGAAGATCTACCTCAGCATCGTGGCCCTCGTGACCTTCACCTCCCCCATCTCCTCGTTGCTCGCGCTGCTGATGTTGGATCCCGCCATCATCGAAGGCCAAAAGGACAGCCTGTTGTCCGCGCTGGCCTACGCCGAGGGCGGCAACACCATGCGCACCTTGCTGGTGGCCAACGCCTGCTTGACGCTTTTCGCAGCCGTGAACACCGCCTTCGCCGGCGCCACCGGCTTGATGACCACCATGGGCAAGCAGGGCAACTTGCCGGGCATCGTGTTGAAGCGCTGGCTGCACCGCTCGCCCTTGTTCAAGGGCTTCCCCTTCGTGTCGCTGCCCTTCGCCGGGCTCTGTGTGTTGATGCTGCTGGCCTTCCCGGGCGCCGTGGAAAAGCTCGGCGCCATTTACGGGATGGCCTTCCTCGGCGTCATGTCCAGCTACTGCGTCGGCGTCGTGCTGCTGCGGCTGCACCAGCCGGTGAAGGTGGGACGCGCGCCCTGGGTCAGCAAGATGACCGTCCAGATCAACGGCAAACACCTGCCCATCGCGCCGCTGATTGGCGCCGGGCTGCTGTTGACGGCGGAAGTCACCCAACTCCTGCATGATCGCGAGGCGCGCGACCTCGGCGTCCAGCTGTTCCTGATCGTCTTGCTGGTCATGGTGTATTACCGGCTAGGCCAGGTCGAGCAGCGCATGGTGCTGATCCCGGATTTGCGGCTGGGGCTGGGCAAGTACCGCAACATGGACATCCTGCCAAGCCTGCCCGTCTACGTGCTTTGCATGACCGGCGCACACGGCAACAGCCTGGTCACGCACATCAGTTACTTGATGCGAACCTTTGGAGAGAACATCGAAATCCTGGTCTTCCATGCGGAGGACCAATCGGAAGCGCGCGGCATGATTTCGGAAGGATTGGAGCGGCTCATCTCGCAGCAGCTCGAGGATTTCTACGAGAACCGCGATCTGATCCTGGGTGCCAAGGTCTTGCCCGGCAACCTGATCGAGGTGCTGCCGGAGTATGCCAAGACGCGCAAGCTGCACCGCATCTTCATCTCCACCGGCCACGACGCCATTGCCAGCGAGGAACTGCGCAACCACCTCGGCAACGAGCTCGGCGTGGAGGTCGTGCGCCTGGACGAACAGTCCCTGCCCAAGGGTCCGGGCGTCTGGTTCACGCAATGGTCCCAGGGCCTGCGCCGCCGGGAGCGCAACTGGAACACGGAGGACCTCGCGCCCGAAGAGGGCGGCCGGAGCGACTGACAATAAACCTTGGGCCGATCCACCTAAGGGCGCCGGGCACCGGCTTGCTACCATCATCTCAGCAGGGAGGATGGGGCGATGCGGGTTTTGAAGATCGGGCTCCTCGTAGCCCTGTTGGCCGTCACCGGTTGCGCGCCGCTCGAAGAGCTGCCGGCGCCGCCGACCCCGTCCGGGAGGCATTGAGATGCGCGCCTGGCTCGTGGCCGCCATCCTCGTCCTGGCTTCGGCCCTTCCTTGCCGAGGGCCCGCCGCCGCAGCGGCGGTGAACGCCCTCGGAACTGGTGAGGCACCCCCGGCGTTCGGGTCCACCTTGCGCCATGGCTTCCAATGGGGCAACGTCGACAACCTGAGGTTTGGGCTTACCCAGTTCCAGGATGCCCAGACCGCGGCGCTCTTCGCCGGCCGGCAGGGCATTTCGCTGGGCTGCGACTATAACATCGGAAGTGGCTTTGCCGTCGGTCTGGACAGCGTGGCACTCTACAAGAACTTCGACGGCGTCGGCTACTTCCTGAGCGTGAACCCCGTGCAGCTGAAGTATCGCGCCGGCCTGCCCTTCGGCAACCCGGCCCAGATGCTGCCGTACGTCACGGTGGGGGCCGGCGCGACCTTCATGGGCATGTTGGCGGACTCCACGCCGCGCTTCGGCATGGGCTACGCCGGTTCCGCCGGCCTGGGCATGCTGATCAACGACGGGCTGACCGTCGAGCTGGGGTATGGCGGCGGCCGCGTGGGCAACGTGACGGATTACGGCGTGCAGATGCGCCTGGGCACCGCCTTCGACACCTTGGGCGACCTGCCCTTCTGGAGCTGGCGCGCCAACGCGCGCGCCCAGGCTCCCGCCGGCGGCGGCGGCGGCGGCGAGGCCCTGGCCGGCACGGTAGAGGGCGTCATCGGCGATCGCCTCGCGCTTCAGCTGCCGCCCAACCTACCGCTACCGGAGGGCCGTGACGTGCTGATCTACGTAGAAGAAGGCATCACCATCAAGGTGGCCAGGGCCCGCATCGAGACCTTGGGCGAGCAGGGCCGGGCGGTGGCCGTGATCCTCCAGACCATGGAGCCCATCAAGCCGGGATACCGGGTCCGTGCCTGGTAAGCGCTGCGCGTTCGCCGCGCTCCCCCTGTTGCTGCTGCTCGCCGCGCCCGCCTGGGGCTACGGCCAATTGGACCTGACGGCGCACCCGCGTTCCGCCCGCGTTTGGGTGGATGGCGCGCCTGCGGGCGGCGTGCCTACCACGATCGACCTGACGGCCGGGTCGCATGCCGTGAAGGTGGCCGCGCCAGGCTGGGCGGCCCAGCACTTCGCGGTGAAAGTCCAGAACGGCCGGGCCGTCACGCGCACCCTGCGGTTGTTACCGTATGCCCGCACCAAGCTCACACCGCGCCTGCGCCTCACGCCGGCCCACGCCCCGGTCCGGGTGAGCCACCGCCCGGCACCTCGGCGGGTGGTCCACGCAAAACCGCATGGTTACGCCGCCCGGGTGCGCCAGGCTTCCGCGGCTGCGCCTCCCGTGGTCGAGGCGTTGCCGATGCCCTTGCCGGCGCCCGCCTTCGCGATGCCCGTGCCGGTGCCCGTGAGCGCAACGGATGGCTTGCTACCGCCGCCGGCTCCCACCCCCGCCGTGCCGGCCCCCCCGGTGCCCGCGCCCGCCTCGGTGCCCGGCCCTGCCAGCGTTGGGATGCTGGGGCTCGACGCGCGCAGCTGGGCCGACCTGGGGTGGCTCACGTTGCTGGGCTCCCTGGTGGGCGGCCTGGTCGGCCTGGTGGCGCAGCGCCTGCAAGGGCCTTCCGAGTGGCATGGCCGGCGTCCTCGCCGGGACGTGATCACGCCGACCGACGAGGCCGATAACGCCCCGGCAGATGCCTGGGCCGCCTTGCGCGCGGAGGACTGGGCCACCGCGGCCCGCTTGCTGTGGGCCTGCCAACCGGCGAGCCCGTGGGTGTACTACCACCTCGGCCTGGCCTACGAGCACATGGGGCACGACCTGGAGGCCGAGGCGGCCTACCGTACGGCGGTGGCCGCCGACCCCGGCTACGCGGCGGCCGGCTATAACTTGGGCACGTTGCTGGACCGGCAGGGCCTGGGACCGCAGGCCGCGATCGCTTACCGGCGGCTGCTAGAAGCCTGTCCCACGGACGCGGACGCGCTGTTCAACCTGGGCCACCTCAACCGGGAGCTGGGGCTGCCCCAAAAGGCGGAAGTGCACTGGGCCGCCGCGCGGCAACTGGCGCCGCGCGACCTGGCGGTGGCCGAGAACTTGAAGTTGCTCCGGCGCGAGCGCCGGATCCGGCCTAACTTGCTTTGTCGGTCTTCGACGGCGCCGCGGCATGCTTGACGGCCTCCCGATCCTTCTGGAGAATTTCCTTCAAGCGCTGTACAGCCTCGTCCTTGGAGCTGGCCATGTGTTATGCCTCCCGGGGCAGCAATGGTGCGGGGAACCCGGCCCATGCTAGCCTCCGGAACGAGAAACCGGATGTGATACCGGTTACTTGTTCGTCTCGTTCAGGTTGAAGTCCATGTCCACGCGCTGGCCGGACGGCTTGGGCGAGGGCTTGTTCTTGTCCGGCACCTCGAACTCCGTCTGCACCTGCGTGGGCCCCCCGCTGAAGGCCTCGAAGACCTCGTCCTTGGTGTGGAAGACCGCCTTGGTGGCCGTCAGCCAATCGCCGTTGGCTTGCTGCACGCGGACGTTCTCCGTCATCGTGATGGTGTGCTCCTTGTCGGAGAACACGGCGCGCTTGCCGGTCGCCACCTTGCCCTTTTGCTCCACGCGCACCAGGGCGCCGGTGGCGACGGCGTCGTTGGTGTTCTGATCCATCACGAGGTGGTCGCAGAGCAGCGTCGAGCGCTCGCGCAGGGCCTCGTCGCGGCTCTCGTCGGGCGTGTCCGCCTTGACGATGCCTTCCTTGACCAGCCAGTTGCCGTTGATCTGGACCACCTTCACATGGCCATCCAGCGTGATCACGTTCTTGCCGTTGTCCATGAAGGCCGTGTCGCCCCAGGCCTTCTTCTCCTTGTTGATGATCACCACGTCCTTGTTGAACTTGGCGTCCTTGCGCTGGGTCCAGTACTCGAGGTTGTCGGAGGTGATGATGGTGTCCTCCTTCTTGATGGCCGCCTCCATCTTGGACTTGTCCGAACTGCTTTTGGGTCGGGCGTTCGGGTCCTTCTGACGGATCATCTTGGCGCCGCCCTCCGCGATCAGCCGCTTCTCCTTGTGGAAGACGGTCATACGGCCGGAGTCGAGCGTGGTGGGCGGCTCCTTTTCCTTGTGTTGCAGCACGTGGACGGGCTTGTTCATGTAGGAGATCTTGCGGCCCTGGTCGAACTGGACCTCTTCGGTGTTGATCGTGGTTTCGACCTGCACGATCACCACGTTGCCGCTGCAGAAAGCGGTCTTGCCCTTGCGGTCGTACTTCATGTAGTCGGAGGTGATGTGGATGCGCTCGTCCTTGCCGATCACCGGCTTGGGCGGCGCGGTGGGCTTGGCGGAAGGCTTGGCGGCCGGCTTCAACGTAGGCTTGGCGCCGGGCTTTGCGGGTGGCTTCACGCTGGGCGCGGCGGATGGCTTGAGGCTGGCCGTGGCCGACGGCTTGGCGCTCGGTGCCACACTCGGCGCCGCAACCGGCTTGGCGGTGGCGGCCGGCGTGGTCGCGCCGAGGCCAGCCTCCTGGAGCGCGCCCCAGGCGGCGAGGCACACCGCGGTGCTTGCGCCCACCCGCTTAAACCCGGACCACTTCACAGTTTTTCCTCTTCGTTGACCTTGGTATCGAGCACCACGTGCCCCTTGAGCTCCATGACCTCCGCGTCGGAGTTGGCGGTGAGCGAGTCCGCCTTCATGGTCGTGCCCTTCTTCATGCTGATGTCGACGGGCTTCGGCATCTCAATAGCCTTCGTCCGGCTCTTGTAGTTGATGCTTTCGGTCTTGATCACGTCGTGCTCATCGGTGGTGACGAGGGCGTGGCCGTCGATGTTCAGATCTTCCGTGAAGCTGTCGAAGCGCGCCTTGTCCGCGACCCAGTTCAGCGTGCGGGTCTTGGCATCCGGTTGGGCCGGTGCGGAGGCCGCCTCGTCGGTCTTGTTCCAGTCTTTGAGGTTGACGAAATTGCCGTTGGGCCGGGGCTCGAAGTAGGTGTACCGCCCGTCCTTGCTCAGCTTCACCTTGGGCGCCTGGATCATCCAGCGCTGGATGCCCTTCTGGCGGCCTTGCATGGTCACGTCGCCGAACTCGATCTCGATGTTCGACTCCAGCTTCACGCTGGGCGGCAGCACCGTGTCTCCCTGACCCGCCTGGCGGTGGGTCACGAAGTAGTAGGTGCCGCCGGCTGCAGCCACGGCCAACAGGTACACCGGCCAGGCACGCAGCCAGGCCGGCATCTTTACGCGGCGACGCGCAGGTGGCGCCGGCGGCGTTGGGTCCAAGGCCATATGATCATCCCCAGGAAGGCCAGCCCGGCAAGCTGGGAGGCCCAGTCACCGAAGCGGGTATAGAGCGTGATTTCCGTCAGCGGGACGGCGCCGCCCAACAGCGTGGCGTCCTGGTATACGGGGGTGGAGGCGACGACGCGGCCGTGCGCGTCGATGATGCTGCTGATGCCGGTGTTGGCGGCCCGCAGCACGTAGCGATGGTTCTCCACGGCGCGCAGCGCGGCGTGCGCGTTGAGCACGCGGGGGGCGGTGGTGTCCTTGTACCAGGCGTCGTTCGTCACCAGCGTCAGCACCTCCGCGCCGGCCTGCACCACGGGGCGCATCGCGTCCGGGAAGATGCCGTCGTAGCACACGCCGGCGCCTATCTTGCCGAAGGGTAGGTTGAAGACCGTGGGCTTGTCGCCCGGCGTGAAGTCCATGGCAAGGATGTTGATGCTGCCGAGGAAGGCGGGCATGAAGGCCCGGCCCGGCAGGTACTCGCCATACGGCACCAGGTGGCGCTTGTAGTCGAAGCCCACGATGTGCCCGGTCGGGTCGAAGAGGGCCACGGCGTTGTAGAACTTCTGGTTGGGCCGGTCGCCGGTCCAGTCCAGCGTGCCCGTCATCAAGTAACGGTGCTGCGAGGCCACCGCGTGCTCGAGTTGGCCCATCAGGCGCATGTCGCTCTTCATCCAGGCGGGCATGGCGGTTTCCGGCCACAACACGAGGTCCGACTTCGGGTGTTGGTCCGTCAACTTCAAGTAATGGTCCGCCATGTGGTAGATGGCGTCCTTGCTCTTGTCGAACTTGTCGCCGCCCGCGATGTTGCCTTGCACGATCTCCACCGTGAAGGTGGTGGCCGGCAACGGTTGCGAAAGCCGTGCGAAGCCGTAGGCCAGCACCGCCACGATCGGCACCACCATCGCCATCACCGGCTTCCAGTGGTTGAGGTTCCAGGCGTGCCCCGCCTGCGCCCGCGCGCCGATCGCCACGGCGCCGTTAAAGGCCACAATCAGCCCCGCCAGCGGGAAGGGCCCGACCAGGTCCAGCACCTGGATCATGGGCAGGTAGTGGACCTGCGTGAGGGCCATGTTGCCCCAGGTGAAGCCGAAGGGGCCCTGGCTGGCCAGCCACTCCAGGCCGGTCCAACCCAGCGCCAAGGCGGCCACGTGACCCCAGCCCGGCTTGTCCCAACGCTTCGTCACCTCGCCGAAGAGCGCGCCGAAGGCCAGGAGCTGGATGACCAGCGCCAAGGAGGCGCCCAGCCAGGCGAACAACACCACGCCCACGCTTTCCGCGTAGCTGAAGCCCAGCCATGTCAGCGGGTGCATCATGAGGAACCAGTAGAGCAAGGTCAGGTAGAACCCCGCGCCGAAGGCCGCGAAGAGCGCCACCATGTGGCGGCGCCGGCGCGGCCGGAAGGCCACCAGGCAGAAGGGCACCAGGGCGAACCAGGCCAGGAAGCCGAGGTCCACGCCGGGGAAGGACAGGGCGAGTGCGATGCCGCTGAGGAGCGCCGTGACCACGTGGCCGCGCGTCAGGGGCACGCAACTCGTGCCTTCGGGGTGGGAGCCGGCAACCGGCTCGGCGGGCGCATCGGGTTCGGTCATCGGGGCCTTATCTTGCACTGCGGGACATCGTGGCGCCATCATAGCAACAGCCGCCGGTCCACCATCTGGGAATCTCGCGGGATGTTCCCTGAATCTTTCCGGAAGTTAGGCGCTGGAATCGGCCGTCCGCTTGGTGCTGACCGGGTTTGCGCCCGGGGGATTATAACATGCCCCAACCGGGGCCGGCAGCGCGGCCCCGTGTTAGGATGGCTCCTATGAAGATCCTGGACCAATACATCCTCAAAGAGCTGGTCAGCCCCTTCATCTTCGGCATCCTGGGGTTCTTGATCGTCATGCTGCCGGCGCTGATGTTCAACCTCACGGACCTGATCATCCGGGCCGGCGCCTCCGTGCAGTCGGTCGGCAAGCTCTTGATGTTCAACCTGCCATACCTGACGGTGCTGGCCTTCCCCGTGGCGTTCCTGTTCGCCACGCTGCTGGCCATCGGCCGCATGTCGAAGGACTTCGAGATCATCGCCATGCGCTCCGCGGGCGTGAGCATGAAGCGCATCATCACGCCGATCATGATCACCTCGTTCTTCGTCAGCGCGGCGGCCTTCGCCGTGAACGAGTTCGTGGTGCCGATGGCCAACAAGCGCATCAACCAGACGATCCAGGAGATCGTGAAGAACCTCTCCAAGCCCGCCATCAAGGAGAACACCTTCTTCCAGGGCACGGAAGGGCGTTGGTTCTACGTGAAGGAGGTGCGCAAGAACGGCCTGATGAAGGACATCTTCATCTTCGACAAGACCAAGGAAGGGCTGCCTCAAGTGATCCAGGCCGACCAGGCCCACTGGATCGGCAACGTGTGGCGCCTCGAGTTCGGCACCAACTACAAGTACGACCGTGACGGCTACATCGACTACGAGGTGGCCTTCAAGACCATGGACATCCAGCTGACCCTGAACACCGCGGATCTCATCCCGGAGGGCCTGAACGCCCAGGAGATGAGCACCAAGCAGCTCTCCGGCCAGCTTTCCGACCTCAAGAAAACCGGCGGCCCCACCAACCAGGTGGAGGTGCAGCTCTACAAGAAGTGGGCGCTGCCGCTAGCGAGCTTCTTCGCCGCGCTGATCGCGGCGCCGCTGGGGCTGATCTTCAGCCGCATGGGCGGTTATGTGGGCGTGGCCTTCTCGATCATCCTGGTCTTCGTTTACTACGTGACCCTGCAAATCTCGGAGGCGCTGGGCAACTTCGGCAAGATCCCGCCCTTCTTCGGGGCCTGGACCAGCAACCTGGTCTTCTTGGTGGTCGGCTGCGTGCTGATCTGGCGCATGGACCGCCGTTAGGCCATTTCGACCCAAGAAGTTCGGACGCCGGAAGGCCTGCTACCTTGGTGATTGGAGCGGACGCTGGGGTTACACTCCTCGCAAAGAGGAGGAGCGACCATGTCTCGAATTTTGTGGTTCACATTGGGGGCCCTGGCTGGCACCGCGTATGCGTCCCGGGTGATCAACAAGGAGCGCCTGGACCTGGCCGTGGGCGAGAGCCGACCGGTCGAACAGGCCAAGGGCGCTATAGACGATTACAAGACCCAACTGCGCGGCTACCAGGCCCAGCTGGCCGACATGGTCGACCAGCGCGCCCGCACCATGGGCACCATGGTCACGGAGCGCGGCCACCTGGTGGCCGAACAGATCCGCAGCGTGACCTTCCTGGAGGAGACCCCCACCGCCGAGGTGGTGAGCACGCCGATGCCCCAGGTGATCGGCGGCCGCGACGACCTGGCGATGTAACGGGGTTGCCGGAGGGGCCTTACGAGGCCCCTTCGGCCAGCCAACGCGCCACGTCGGGCGCGTGATAGCTGATGATCAGGTCCGCGCCGGCGCGCCGGATGCTGGTCATCGCCTCCAGCACGACGCGGCGCTCGTCGATCCAGTCGTTCTGGGCTGCCGCCTTGACCATGGCGTACTCGCCCGAGACGTTGTACGCCACCAGCGGCAAATTCGTGCGCTCGCGAACGCGCCAAAGCAGGTCCAGGTAAGGCAAGGCAGGCTTTACGATCAGCATGTCCGCGCCTTCGGCCTCATCCAGCGCGGCTTCCTTCAAGGCTTCGCGGGCGTTGCCCGGATCCATCTGGTAGGCGCGGCGATCGCCGAACGCCGGCGCGGAGTCGGCCGCCTCGCGGAACGGCCCATAGAAGCCGGATGCGAACTTCACGGCGTAGCTCATGATCGGCACGTCCTGGAAGCCTTCCTTGTCGAGCACGCCCCGGATGGCCGCCACGCGCCCGTCCATCATGTCGGAGGGGGCGACCACGTCGGCCCCCGCGCGGGCATGCGACAACGCCGTGCGGGCAATCAGTTCCAGCGTGGGGTCGTTCAGGAGGACCTCGCCTTTCATGACCCCGCAATGCCCGTGCGACGTGTATTCGCAGAGGCACACGTCCGTGATGATCAGCATCTCCGGCACGGCGCTCCGGATGGCCGGGATGGCCCGCTGCACGATGCCCTGATCGTCGTAGGCGCCCGAGGCGCGGAGGTCCTTCTCGGGCGGCAGCCCGAACAGGATCACGGCCCGGATGCCGATAGCGGCTAGCGTCTCGGCTTCCTTGGCGGCCTCGTCGATCGAGAGCTGGAAGACGCCGGGCATGGAGCTGACGGCGCGGCGCTGCTGCTCGCCCGGCACGATGAACATCGGGTAGATGAAGTCACTCGCGTGCAGCGTCGTCTCGCGCACCAGGTCGCGCAGCGTGCTGCTGGCGCGCAGGCGGCGAGGCCGGACGATCGGGAAGGTCGCCATCTATTCGACCGTCACGCTCTTGGCCAGGTTGCGCGGCTGGTCCACGTCCAGACCGCGCAGGCGCGCGATGTGGTAACCGAGCAATTGCAACGGGATCACGTTGATGATAGGGCTGATGAACGTGTTGCAAGCCGGTACGTAGAGCGTGTAATCCACGTGCTCCTGGATGGCGACATTGCCTTCGGTCGCGACCGCGATGACGATGCCCTCGCGCGCCTTGACCTCCTGGATGTTGGACAAGACCTTGTCGTAGACCGGGCTGTCCGTCGCCACGGCCACCACGGGCATCTCGCTCGTGATCAGCGCGATCGGGCCGTGCTTCATCTCGCCCGCCGCGTAGGCTTCGGCGTGGATGTAGCTGATTTCCTTGAGCTTGAGCGCGCCCTCGAGGGCGGTAGGGTAGTTCAGGCCGCGCCCCAGGAAGAGGAAGTCACGGTACGAGGTGAAGCGGCTCGCCAGCTCGCGGATGCCGCGATCGTTCTCGAGGATGCGCGCCACCAATGCGGGGATGCGCTTCATCTCCGCGATGTAGTGCTGCACCTGCGTCTCGTCCAGCTTGCCCACGCTCTGGGCCAGGTGCACGGACAACATCATGAAGCCCGCCACCATCGACGTGTAGGCCTTGGTCGAGCACACGGAGATCTCCGGGCCGGCGTGCAAGTACAGGTTGCCGTGCGCCTCGCGGGCGATCGCGCTGCCAATCACGTTGATCAGCCCCAACACCGTGGCGCCCCGGCGCTTGGCCTCGCGCACGGCCGCCAGCGTGTCGGCGGTCTCGCCGGACTGGCTGACGGTGATGACCAGGGTCTCTTCGTCGATCACGGGGTTGCGGTAGCGGAACTCCGAAGCCAGGTCCACCTCGACGGGGATGCGCGCCAGGTCTTCGATCAGGTACTTGCCCACCAGGCCCGCGTAGTAAGCCGTGCCGCAGGCAATGATGGTGATGCGCTTGAAGCCGCGCAGTTGCTCGGGCGTCAGGCCGATCTCGTCGAGGTACATGCGGCCCTCGCGCTCGGCGATGCGGCCGGCCATGCCATTGGCGAGCGAGGTGGGCTGTTCGTGGATCTCCTTGAGCATGAAGTGCTCGAAGCCGGCCTTCTCGGCGGCCACGAGGTTCCAGTCGATGCGCGTGATGTGGTAGTCGACCGGCTGGCGCTTCTCGTCGAAGACCTTCACGGCCTCGCGCGTCACGACGGCCACCTGGCCGTCCTCCAGGTACACGATTTGGCGGGTGTGGGCCAGGATGGCCGGGATGTCCGACGCCAGGTAGTTCTCGCCCTCGCCGATGCCGGCGATCAGCGGGCTGCCCCGGCGGGCGCCCACCAGCAAGTCTTCGTTCCGGCGGTGCAGCACCGCGATGGCGTAAGTGCCCTCGACGCGGTCCAGCGCCTTGAACACGGCATCGACCAGGTCACCCGTATAGTAGCTGGCGATCAGGTGCGCCAACACCTCCGTGTCCGTGTCCGACGTGAACTTCACGCCGGCGCCTTGCAGCTCGCTCTTGAGCGCTACGAAGTTCTCGATGATGCCGTTGTGCACCACCACCAGGTCGCCGCTGGCGTCCGTGTGGGGGTGGGCGTTGAAGGTGGTGGGGCGGCCGTGCGTGGCCCAGCGCGTGTGGCCGATGCCGATCGAGCCCTTGGGCGGCGTCGCCAGGACCTGGTTCTCGAGGTTGCGCAGCTTGCCCACTTCGCGGCGAAGGTCGAGCGCCCCACCGTCGGCAATGGCGATGCCCGCAGAGTCATAGCCGCGGTACTCGAGGCGCTTCAGGCCTTCAACCAGGATGTCGGAAGCGGACTGCTGCCCAATGTAACCTACGATGCCGCACATAGTGTCAAAACCCCACAAAATAGCTCGGGTGCCGGGAAAGGCGCGATTCTACCATTCCCCGGCACCCTGTTCAACATAACGAGCCCTATTTCAGGAGCTTGCCCAGCTCCGTCAGGAAGGAGGCGAAGAGCTGGTCGATGCTCTCGCTGTTGTTGCGGTCGTCCGTGGTGTAGCCGCCCGACTCCGACTGGGCGTCCGGAGCCGGCAGGGGCCGGTCCTTGAGCACCTGGTCCGCCGGCGGGGCCACGGTTGGCGGGGGCGCCAGGTCGTAGGCCGCGTTGAAGCTGCGGGCATAGGGGGTGGCCACCCAGCTGGAGCTGGCGAACTCGTGCGTGGACTTATAGGACACACGGCAGTAGCCCTGGTCGCCCCAATTCGTGCCCCACGAGTTGCGCACGATGTACCAGCCGCCTCCAGGGGCGCTGCTGTTCCGCTCGTAGCCGACGATTGCGACGGAGTGGTAGCCAATCGAGGACTCGTCGGCGGCCTTGGCCTCCGTCATCTCCGGGATCTGGAAGTTGTTGTCGGCCGTGGGCTCGTCCCAGTCTTCGCCGGAGATGGCGAAGCTGATCTGGATGGGCTGGCCGCCGGCCAACGCGGCCTCGAACGAGGGCTGGTCGTTCTTCACGCGGAAGAAGTAGGCGCCCTGGGAGGCGAAGCCTTCCTTGTTGGCGATCTTGGTGGCCAGGGCGTCGCCCAGGTGGGCCTTGGAGACCGTTAGCAGATTTACGTCCGGCTTGTTGTCCTTGAGGGCCTTGTTATACGGACATTGCTCTTCCGAGAGGTATCCCTGCTCGGGCGGGATGTACGGGGAGCTCTCTGTGACCTCGCGGTTGCCGTCGATGTGCAGCAAGGGGAACCAGGCCGCGTGGCTGGTGCCGGTGTCCTGCCAGGCCTCCGACTGCATGTCGGGGACCTTGGACTTGACCTCCATCTGGTAGAGCCAGTCCATGAACTGCGGCGAGGCATGCTTGATGGGCAAGCCCTTCGATGAATACATGTAGTCGACGATGCCGGTGGTGGCGAAGAAGACACAGGTGCCGCGCTGGCCCTGGCTGCGGATCGGCGGCATTTGCGGGCGCAAGTCCGTCACGTCGGCCACGCCTTCGAGGCGGTACTGGCCGGCGCCCAGCAGGGCGGCGAAGATCGGTGCGTTGTCGAAGAGCGAGGGCGCGGCCTTGGCCACGGCATCTTCCGCCTTGGGGCTGTAGCCGCCGGTGCCGACGCGCTCCGAGGTGCCCGTGCCCTTGATGTGGAAGTGGCTGCCGGTGCCCAGCAGCCCGAACGCGCTAACGCCGCCGGTGGTGATGCCCACGGTGGTCATGCCCGGCTTGGCGGGCAGCTTGCCGACCAACAGGCCGTTGCAGAGCTGGAGGATCTGCGAGACCTGGTCCAGCGTCGGCGACTGGCCGGACAGGGCCTTCAGGAAGATCGGGGCCAGGTTCTTGTTGCCGTTCTTGGGCGGCGGCAGCAGTTGGCCCGCGGCAATCTCAACGAGCGCCCCCACCAGGGCAGGGTTGCCCGTGATGGCCGTGACGACGCTGCTACAGCCCGTCGGCGCGACGGCAAGGGCCGCCAGTAATACGATGGTAGGAATACGACGTTTCACCCGTAAACCCTCGCTGCTTGTCTGATACGATGGTCCTAACGTACCCGTCTGGTAGAATCTAGTACCTATTGCCTGTTACCAACACCAAGGAGCGCCCCATGCCACCGACCGGTTTTCGAGAGATCCGTAAAGCGTTCATCGATTTCTTCGAGGCCAAGGGACACAAGCACCTGCCGTCGAGCAGCTTGGTGCCCAAGAAGGATCCAACCGTCCTTTTGACGACAGCGGGCATGCTTCAGTTCAAACCGATTTTCATGGGCGTCGAGAAGCCCGCGCAAGGCACGCGCATCTGCACCGTGCAGAAGTGCTTCCGCACCACGGACCTCGACAACGTGGGCCGCACCGCGCGCCACCACACCTTCTTCCAGATGCTGGGCAACTTCTCGTTCGGCGACTACTTCAAGGCGGACGTGATCCCCTGGGCCTGGGAGTTCCTGACCGTGAACATGGGGCTGCCCAAGGAGCGGCTGTGGGTCTCCGTCTTCACCACGGATGACGAGGCCTTCAAGATCTGGCACGAGGTCGTAGGCGTTCCGGCCGACCGGATCGTGCGCATGGGCGAAGAAGACAACTTCTGGGCCGCCGGTCCGACCGGCCCCTGCGGCCCCTGTTCCGAAATCTACGTCGACATGGGCCCGGAGAACGGCAACGGCAACCCCAACGCCCGCCTGGGCGAGGACGACGACCGCTTCCTGGAGGTCTGGAACCTCGTCTTCATGGAGTTCAACCGAGACGAAGCCGGCGTGCTGACGCCGTTGCCCGCCAAGAACATCGACACGGGCATGGGCCTGGAGCGGCTGGCCAGCGTGCTCCAGAACGTGAAGAACAACTTCGAGACCGACATGCTGCGTCCGGTCATGGACGCGCTGGCGGGCCTCGCCGGCAAGCCTTACGGCGCCAGCGAGGAGAGCGACGTCTCGCTCAAGCTGATGACGGACCACCTGCGCGCCAGCTCGTTCCTGATCGCGGACGGCGTGGTGCCGTCCAACGAAGGCCGCGGCTACGTGCTGCGCCGCATCATCCGCCGCGCCTACCGCCACGGCCGCCTGTTGGGCATCGAGGGCAGCTTCCTGAACGGCCTGGTGCCGTTGGTGGTGGCGCTGTACGGCGACTTCTACACCGACCTCAAGGACCGCCAGGCCCTGGTGGCGGAGACGTTGCTGGAGGAAGAGCGCCGCTTCGGCCAGACGATCGACCGCGGCATGGCGCTGCTGGAAGAGGCCGTGGCGCGCGTGGACCAACACAAGATCCTGGACGGCAAGACCGCCTTCGACCTGTATGACACCTACGGCTTCCCGGTCGAGCTCACGGTCGAAGTGGCCGAGGAGCGCGGCATCAAGGTCGACCTCGCAGGTTTCGAAACCTCGATGACGGAGCAGCGCGAGCGCGCCCGCGAGGCCCGCGCCAGCCAGAAAATCGCCTTCAGTGCCGAAGCCGCCACCGATGCCACCAGCGAGTTCCTGGGCTACGACCTGCTCGAAGAGCGCGACACCGTGGCCGACATCATGGACCTGGGCAAGGGCAAGAAGGGCATCGTGCTCAACCGCACGCCCTTCTACGCGGAGTCCGGCGGCCAGGTGGGTGATGCTGGCCTGCTGGTCCACAACGGCAACGAAATCCCGGTGCTGGATACGCAGAAGCGGCATGGCGCCATCGTGCACGTCGTGGCCGGCGACGCCGCGCTGCAGATCGGCGACGCCGTGGAGGCCAAGGTCGACACGGAGCGCCGCTGGGACATCCGCCGCCACCACACCGCCACCCACTTGCTTCATGCGGCTTTGAAGCAGGTGCTGGGCACCCATGTGAACCAGGCTGGCTCCGTCGTGGCGCCGGACAAGCTGAGCTTCGACTTCTCGCTGGCGCGCGCCATGACCCCTGCCGAGCTCGCGCGGGTCGAGGAGATCGTGAACGAGCAAGTACTCGCCAATACACCGGTCCACACCGACATCATGGGCTTCGAAGCCGCCCGCGACTCCGGCGCGATGGCGCTCTTCGACGAGAAGTACGGCGACACCGTGCGCGTGCTGACGATCGGCGGCTTCTCGAAGGAGCTGTGCGGCGGCACCCACGTCCGCCAGGCGGGCGACATCGGCCTGGTCAAGGTCACGAGCGAGAGCAGCGTGGCCGCCGGCGTTCGGCGCATCGAGGCCGTGGCCGGCCTGGCCGCCTACCGCTACGTGCGCGAGCTTTCCCAGGCCATGCAAGGCATCACGGAACGCTTGAAGGCCTCTCCCGCCGACACGCCGGAGCGCCTCGATCGCTTGCAGGACGGCCTGCGCGCCGCCGAGAAGCAGGTGGCGGCGCTGCAGTCGGCGCTCGCCGTGGCCCAGGCCGAGAAGCTGCTGGCGAACGTGCAGGAGGTCAACGGCGTGAAGTTCCTGGCGGCCTCGCCGGTCGGCATGGGCGGCGACGCCTTGCGCGCGGCGGCGACGCACCTGGGCAGCTCGCTGAGCAGCGGCGTGGTGTTGATGGCCGCCATCAACCAGGGCAAGGTGGCGGTGGTCGCTTCCGTGTCCGACGACCTCGTCACCCGCGGCTTCAAGGCCGGCGAGGTGCTGGGCAAGTTCATGGCGCTGATCGGCGGCAAGGGCAGCGGCAAGGCCAACTTCGCCCAGGGCGGCGGAGGCGACGCGGAGCGCGTGCCGGGGGCGCTGGCGGGCTTCGCCGAGGTCATCCGCGAGCTGGAAAGCCAGGTTACGACGTGATCAGGTGGTGCATCGCCCTGATGATGCTGGCGGCCGGCCCTGCCCTGGCGGCGGCGCCTTCCCCGCCCGTGGGTGACTTCGACGCCGTCAAGGCGCGCGGGGAGCTGCGCATCGGCGCCGACCCCACCGCGGGCGAGCCTTACTACTGGCTAGCGGCCGGCAAGCCCAAGGGCTTCGAGGCCGAGCTGGGGGAGGCGATCGCCAAGAAGCTGGGCGTGAAGGCCGTCTTCGTCACGACCAGCTGGCGCGACCTGTTGCCCGCGCTGGCCGGCGGCCGGATCGACGTGGCCCTGAACGCGCTGGAGGTGCGCCCGGACGGCGAAGCCGCCTTCACGACGCCTTACTACGTCTCCAGCCAGGCCATCCTGGTCCGCTCGGACCAGCAGCGCATCTACGGCCTGTCGGATTTGGCCGGCAAGAAGGTGGCCACCACCGACGGCAGCGTGGCCTCCGCCATCCTGGGCAAGCTCAAGCCGCCGGCCGCGACGCGCCTGTTCGCCGACACCCAGGCGCCGTTCAAGGACCTGGCCGCGGGCCATTCGGACGCGGTGCTGCTGGAGAGCGCCATGGTGCGCCGCCGCCAGCAAGCCGACCCCAAGAAGTTCCGCCTGGCGGGCCTCCCGCTGCTGCCCCGGCCTTATGCTGCGGCGGTGCGCAAGCGGAACCCCCAGCTGCTGGCCAGCGTGAACAAGGCGATCGGCGATCTCTTGAACGCCGGTGAGATCAAGAAGATCCTGACTGGCTACAACCTGTGGGACAGCCTGCAATCAGGCGGCGTGGCCCCAGCGGCACCGGCGGCGACGCCCACCCCCTCGCGCCACCGTGCGCACCGCCTGGGAGGGCGCTAATGGAAAGCAAGTACCCCCGCCTCGTGATCCACCAGCAGCGGGCGCTGGCGATCTTGCGGATCTTCCTCGGCCTCTATTTCCTGTATGCCGTTTCCGGCAAGCTGAGCCCGGGCTTCGTGGCTGACTTCCCCAAGACGATCACCCAGATGCTGGCGACGAATCCGCCGGCGGCCTATGTGGCTTTCCTCAAGGATGTCGTGATTCCGAATGCCGGGACTTTTGCTTACATGGTGATCTTGGGAGAGCTGACCACCGGCATCTTGCTCGTGCTGGGGCTGTTCACGGCTCCGGCCTGCATCCTCGGGATCTTCTTGAACGTCAACTTCCTGTTCGCCGCGGGGCAGATGGGGATGGCGACCAACCTGACGTTCATCGCCGTGCAGATCGCGTTGGGCCTGGGTTATGCAGGGACCACATGGGGGCTGGACGGGCGGATCATGGAAAAGATGCCCTGGTGGTTTACCGGGTTCCTACATTACGAGTACCGGGAGTTCTAGGGACCTCGGCTACTTCCCCTTCGCCTTGGCCCGGCGGGCCATGCGCTCCAACTTCCGCTCTTGCGCGTCCGCCTGGCGCTGGAACTCCTCCGGCGTCTCCGGCAGGAGCGGCGGCACCTTGGACGGTTGGCCAAGGTCATCAAGCGCCACGAAGGTGGTATAGCAGGTCCCCGTGTGGCGCCGATCCCCCGTTACAGGGTTTTCGGAGTACACGTTCACGCCGATCTCCACGCTGGTCGTGAAGGCTTCGTTCACCACCGCCTCCAGCAAGACCACGTGCCCCAGCTTCACCGGATGCAAGAAGACCATCTCGTCGATCGAGGCGGTGACCACCGGCTTCCGGCAATGGCGCGAAGCGGCAATCGTAGCGGCGATGTCGATCAACGCCATCACGCGGCCGCCGAAGATGGTGCCGTGTGGGTTGGTGTCGTTGGGCAACACATGTTCGGCCATCTCCGTGCGGGAGACGCGGGGGGGCTTGCCGGGCGTGGGTTCGGTCATGGCTGGAGCATACCAAATTTCTGGTCGGATCGGCCAACGCCCGCCCGCGCGGCGGGTCTTATGCTGGTGGTATGGACCTCACGTCGTTGCCGCCCTTCCATCCGTCCGTCTACCGCCCGGTGATCTTCCCGGCGCTCCTGGTGCTGTTCTGCGCCGGGCTGATGTTCTACGAGTGGCGCCGCAAGCGGGACGTGGCCCCGGCGCCCGTCTGGCACCCGGCGCGCCCCATGGCAGGCCCCCAGTTGGCCGCCCTGGGCAACGAGCCCGCCCATGCCGCGCTCCAAGCCGGCCGCTGGCTGCAGGCCTTGCACCTCTTGGC
Source organism: Cyanobacteria bacterium RYN_339 (assembly GCA_028287685.1). Classification (GTDB taxonomy): domain Bacteria; phylum Cyanobacteriota; class Sericytochromatia; order S15B-MN24; family JAQBPE01; genus JAQBPE01. The sequence continues at coordinate 55,962 of JAQBPE010000017.1, forward strand.
CGTTGTCGAGCCAGATCCGCTGGACGCGTGGACGCCGTACCACCTGGCGCTGTGCTACGAGCACCTGGGCCGTTGGCGCGAGGCCGAGACGTTCTACCAGGAGGCCTTGGTGGCCGACCCGCACCACCGCCATGCGCTCTTCAACTTGGCCCGGCTGCAGGCCGCCACCCACCGGGTGACGGACGCCATCGGCACTTACAGGCGCCTGCCGGAAGATGTGGACGCGCTGTTCAACCTCGGGCACCTGTACTTCCAGCTGCGGCTGTACCCGCAGGCCGCCATGGCGTGGAAGCAGGCCAAGCTGGCAGACCCCCACGCCATGGACGTGAGGGCCAACCTCCGGTTGCTCGGCCGCTTGCGCCGCGCCGGGGAGGCGCGGGCGGCGTAACGGCTACTGGTTGTCGTGAGTCGTCAGGTACTCCGGGATCCGGTAGGGGATCTCGTTGTGGCTGTTGATCCACTGGGCCATGTACAGCTCCGTCCAGGTGACGTTGCCGGTGGTCAGTTCCTTGATCATCTTGTACTTGGCCTCTTCCGGGAGGTCCAGCAGCTCGTCCGACTGGCCGACCATCGGGTGCTTGAAGCCCAGCGCCTTGCAGAGCGTGGCCGTCGCGTTGTCGTCCATGTTCGAGTAGATGGCGGGCTCGCGGTAAGCGTTGCCGTCGGCCAGCAAGAGCTTGGCGAAGTCCGTGCTGTCGAGCTTGCTCAGCAGATCCTTCATCTCTCCCTTGCGGGCGTTGATGGAATCCAGCACGTCATCGAGCTCGTGGCGGGTCGCCGCCAGTTGCAAGACCTTGAGGGCCGCGGCCTTCTCGTCCTTGTTGGCATGGCCGTCGATGGCCAGCTGGATCAGCTTGGACTTCTGGGCGGGGGTGGCCGCCTCCGCGAACTGGGGGTGGTCCTTGAGCAACGACAACGTGGTGTTGCTGTCGTCCTGGTTCTTGGGGTCATCCAGGTAGGTCTGAAGCTCGCGCTGCATGCGGGCCGTGCGATCCGTCTCGCTGGGCTTGGGCGCCGGCGGCGTAACGGGGGTAGGCGGCACCGGCGTCGGCTTGGTGGGAGCGGTCATGCCGCGCAGCTGGGCCACGTACGCCTTCAGGTCGGCGTCGTCGATCTTGCCGTCCTGGTTGACGTCGCCGACCTCGCGCTGGGTCAAGACGGCCTCCGTCAGGCGATCCGCCAGCTCCTTGATCGTGTGGTCGTGGTCGACGGCCTTCTGCATGCGGTCGATGTCGCCCGCGAACAGGTTGTTCCAGCCTTCCGCGCCCGGATCGATGTAGCCGAACATCAGGGCATCGAAGTACTTGAGGACGGCCTTCTTGCCGGAGCCTTCAGGCATCCAGCGCTCCACGTCGGCGCGGGAGATGCCCTTGTCGCTCATGTTGGCCTTCAACCACGCGGTGGCCTCGCGGTCATCGCCGTTGCTAGGCTTGGTGGGCGCGGTCGGCGCCGGCTCCACGGCCACGGGGGGCTGCGGCTTGGGCTTGACCGGCTTGGGCTTGGTGGTGACGGGCTTGGTGGGCTGCGGCTTGGGGGCCGGCTTCTCGGCAGGCTTCGCGCCGCCGCCCGCCGGCAGCTGCAGGACCCAGCCGTCGTAGATCAGGTCGGGGTTCTTGGCCAGGCTGGGGTACTTGGCCTTGTTCAGCTCCACGATCTCCGGCCAGCGGTTCGCATCGCCCAGGTGCTCGCGCGCGATCTTGGTCAGGTAGTCGTCGGCCTTGACGGTGTAGAGCTCCGTCTTGGCCGGCGCCGGCTTGGTCGTCGCTTCGGCCGGCTTGGGGGCAGGCTTGGCAGGCGCGGGCGCCGGGATGGGCTTGTCGTCCGTGGCGTTGGCAGGGCCGGTCACGTCGTCGTCGCCGACTTCGGCGGGCTGCGGCGCGGTGGGCAGCGGGCGCAGGATCGGGCGCGTCGGGCGGGGATCGATCGGCTGCGGATCGACGGCCGGACGGGGGGCACCCTTCCAGTTGTTGAGGTTCATCAGCTGCTTGGCAAGCTGCTTGTAGGGCTTCTCGACCTTCGCGAAGTCCTCGCCGTTCGCCACCTTCAAGGACAGGTCGCGCATCTGGTCGATCAGTTCGGCGCCATGCGCCTCCTGAGCAGGCGTCAGGCCGCCGAAGTTGGCGAGCTCGATCGCGTGGCGCATCGCCTCGATGTCCTCCGCGCGGCGGTTGAGCTTGGCGGACTGGACGTCCAGCGCGCGCGGCTCGGCGCCACCCGCGATTTCGGCCTGGATGGCTTCGCGCTGCTTCTGGATGCGGGCTTCCGCGCGGCCCAGCAACTGCAGGGCGGCGGCGCCGGACTGAATCGCGGGGTTGTCACGCGAGGCGCGCGGCTCCTGGAACGTCTGCTTCAGCACGAAGACCTGCGAGCGGTGGGCGGCGGGGCCGTCACCGGCACCAATCGCCTCGGCGATCGCCGCCGCCTGCTGCAGCCCGAGGGCCACGTCGCGGCGGGAGGCCTGGTCGCGCTGGTCGGCGCGGGCGCCGCGCACGACGCCACCGAGCTCGTTGAGGGCTTCCAGGCGACCCAGCAAGTCGGCGCGCTGGGCGGCGAACTGCTCGGGGGCCGCGCCGCCGGCGATCTTGGTGTCGATCGCGGAAAGCTTGGCCTTCAGGTCCTGGCTGTTCGTGTCGATCTGGCGGAGCACGCTGGCGCCGGCCTCGACGGCCTCGAGGCGGGGCGCGTGGTCGGGGTCACGCAGGACCTGGCCCAGGCGGTAGATTTCCGGGTCAACGGCCTTGGGGTCGGCCTTGCCGCCGGCCAGGGCTTCCGTGATGGCGCCCAGGCGGTTGACGGCGTCCGCCGCCACCTTGTTGCCGTTGGCCGTCAGCTGGGTCAGCTTCGCGGTGTCGAGGGCCTTCTCAACTTTCACAAGCGAGCCGTACTGGGCGGTCAGGGCTTCCTTGCGGGCGGCGTCGCGGGCCGACAGCGGGGCGCGCTGATCGAGGGCGTCGAGCTGCTCGGCAATCTTGTCCTTGGCTTCTTCGGCCAGCTGGATCACCTGGGCGCCGCTGGTGGCGGTGCGGTGGTTGCCCACGCCCGCGGGGTCCGCGATCGTGTGCTTGAGGGCGAAGAGCTCCGCGCTGAATTCGGCGGGGTCGGCGCCGCCGGCGATCTCCTGGCCGATTTGACGGACGCGCGAGACGGCGCCGTTGATGGTGGCCTGCTCCGCGGGGGAGTAGCTACCGGGCTTCACCTGACGCAGCACGCTCTGGACGGCAGCCAGACCGGCCTGCTGGCGGGCCATGTCGGCGGCGGCGTCGGTAGCGGCCGGCGCGGGGCCGGCGTTGGAGGTGGTGATGTCCACCTGCGACGGAACCGGACGCGGCTGGGTCTGCTGGGCGGCTTGCTGCGCGGCCTGTTGGGCCAGCACGCGGTTCACGCCGTTCAGGGCGCGATCGAGCTTGCCGTGGAGCTCCGCCAGTTCGGCCCGCATCTGGGCGGTCTGGTCGGGCAAGGTGGCCGTCACCGGGTAACCCATGGGCGGCGCCGGGGGCGGCGGCGGCGGAGGCAGCGGCGGCTTC
>JAQBPE010000035.1 GCA_028287685.1 Cyanobacteria bacterium RYN_339
CCACGCCGCCAGGATGGCGGCGAGGGCGACGATGCGGTGCTGGGACTTGGACATGTTCCACCTCCTTCGCGGCCCCCATGGTCCCGAAATGTCGTTGGTGTATCAACATCCGCTTGCCGGCCCGTGGCCTGCGGCCCCGCCCTCCGCTATGATGGTGCGGCCATGACCCAGCCTCTCCAACGTGCGCTTGTCCAGCGCCGGCCGTGGCCGGTGGCGCTGACGGTCGTGTTCGGCCTGGGCGTGACGATCGCGGCCTTCCTGGGCGTGCGCGCGGCCGACCGCGACCGGCTGGCCTTCCACTTCGACCGCACGGCCGTGAACCTCGAGCGCGTGGGCCGGCAACGGCTGCAAAACGAGCTGGACGTGCTCTACAGCCTGCGCGACGCCTTCGACGCGGAGGGCCTGCTGACGCGCCAGGCCTTCGGCGTGTTCGCCCGCGCCCAGCTAGAGCGCCACCCCGGCATCCGGGCCTTGGAATGGGTGCCGGAAGTGCCGGCGTCGGCCCGCGCGGCGATGGAGGCCGCCGCCCGCCGCGACGGCCTCGCCGGCTTCCGGTTCACGGACCGTACCCCCCAGGGCGCCCTGGTGACGGCCCCGCCGCGGGCCGTCCTCTACCCCGTCTTCTACGTGGAGCCGGTGGCCGGCAACGAGGCCGCCCTGGGCTTTGCCCCGCTGATGCGGGAGCGCGACGAGGCGATCGCCCGCGCGCGCGACACCGGCCGCCCGGCAGCTTCCCAGGCCTTCACGATCGTCCAGGCGAGCCACGGCGGCCTGGGCGTGGCGGTCTTCGTGCCGGTCTACGATCCAGGCGCGACGCTCGCCTCACCGGCCGACCGCCGCAAGCACCTGCGCGGCTTGGTGGAAGGGCTGTTCCAGCCGGCGGAGTTGCTGAAGCCGCTGCAGGCGGAAGCTCGCGCGCTGGGCGTGGAAGTCGTCCTGGCGGACGAGTCCGCGCCGCCGGGCAACCGGCTGCTGGTGGGCGATCCGGAGCCCAGGTCGACCTTCCATCATGAGGCGACGATCGACATGGGCACGCGCCGGTGGATGCTGGCCTTCGCCCTGGCCGACGAGCACGTGCTGGCCGGCCTGCGCGGGCTGGAGTGGCTGGTGCTGGTGGCCGGGTTGGCCTCGACCGCCCTGATCGGCGGCTACCTCTGGAGCATGTTGGCGCGCCGCGCGAGCGCGGAGCAGCTGGTGGCGGAGCGCACGCGCGCCCTGGACTACGCGCAGGCGCTGGACCAGATGAAGACCAACTTCGTGAACGGCGTGGCGCACGATCTGCGCACCCCGCTCACCAGCATCCTGGGCTACGCGGAGTTCCTGGAGGAGGACCTCGCCCACGCCAGCTCCCCGGACCAGCACGGGTACATCGTGCAGATCATGCGCGGTGCCAGACGCCTGGAGCGGCTGATGGACGACCTGTTGGACCTGGCCCAAGTGGATGCGGGCACCTTCCGCCTGAAGCGGTTGCCGGCGGACCTGGGCCAGCACGTCCAGGAGGTGGCGGAGAGCATGCGGCCCCAGCTGGAGGAGGCCGGGTTGCACCTGGACGCGCCCCGGCTGGCTACGCCGATCATGCTGGACATCGACGCGGACCGCATCGAGCGCGTGCTCGCGAACTTGCTGTCCAATGCCATCAAGTTCGCGCCGCGGGGCACGTCGATCCGGCTGGGCATCGTGGTGGAGGCCGGGCAGGTGCGTTGCGAGGTGGCGGATCGGGGCCCGGGCATCCCGGCGGACGAGCTGCCCCGCCTCTTCAAGCGCTTCAGCCAGCTGGCCGGCGCGGCGGCCAAGGGCGGCACCGGCTTGGGGTTGAGCATCGCGAAGGCGATCGTGGAGGCGCATGGCGGGCAGATCGGCGTCACCAGCTCACCGGGACACGGTGCGACCTTCTGGTTCTCGCTGCCGGACGGGCGTTAAGCCTCGCCCGTCGGCAAGCAAGGAACGGGCTGCCGGGTGGTACAAAGGCCGTATGGACGTCCGACCGATCGATGGGACGCCGCGCGCCACGCCGCCGGTGCCTGCCGCCCGCCCGCCCCAGGTCCAGCCTGCACGGGTGGAGGGAGATCGCCGCCTGGCCGCCGCCGGGGACCGTCCGCTCTCGACAGCCGATCACCAGCTGCTCGATCAGGTGACGGCCGCGCACCTCCAATACTTCCTGGACCACCGCAACCTCAAGACCGGCCTGGTGGCGGACTCCTCCGCGCCCGGGGCGCCTGCCAGCGTGGCGGCCGTGGGCTTCGCGCTGACGTCGTATGGCGTGGCCGTCCACCGCGGCCTGCTGCCCCGCGAGCAAGCCGCCCATGACGCGCTGTTGGCGCTGCGCACGTTGGCGAATGCGCCACAGGGCCGCTCTGCCGGGGCCGCCGGCTACCATGGCTTCTTCTACCACTTCATGGACCCACGCACGGCCACCCGCGCCGGCACCAGCGAGGTCTCGACGGTGGACACCGCCCTCCTGATGGGCGGGGTGTTGTTCGCGCGCAACTTCTTCGACGCCGACTCGCCCGAGGAGCGCGAGATCCGCGCGCTCTCGACCAAGCTCTACCAGGGCGTGGATTGGAACTGGGCGCTCGCCGGCAAGGACACGCTCTCGATGGGCTGGTCGCCGGACAAGCCCAAGCTGGGCCTCGTCGCCGGCCTGTTCGACCAGGCGGCCCGGCTCTTCTCCGTGCCGGGCCAGGATCCGGGCTTCATCCCGTACCGCTGGGGCGGCTACAACGAGGGCATGCTGATGGTGCTGCTGGGCATGGGCTCGCCCACCCACCCGCTGCCGGCGAGCGCCTGGCAGGCCTACCACCGCTCCGATGGCCGGGCCAAGGACGGCAGCGTGCCGTTCGGGCCGATGTTCGGCCACCAATACTCACAGGCCTGGGTCGACTTCCGCGGCATCAACGACGCCGCGAGCAAGGCCCGCGGCTTCGACTGGGCCGAGAACTCCCGCCGGGCCACGCTCGCGCAGCATGCCTACGCCGTGCGCAACCCCCAGGGCTTCGCGGGCTACGGCCCCCTTGACTGGGGCATCACGGCGAGCGAGGGGCCGGGCAAGATCACGAAGTGGGTGGACGGCAAGCTGCGCGCCTTCCTGGGCTACTTCGCCCGCGGCGCCCCGAGCGGCAAGGACGACGGCACGCTGGCCCCCACGGCCGTCGCGGCCTCGCTGCCCTTCGCCCCCGAGATCGTGCTGCCGACGCTCCACCACTGGCGCGCCACGCGGCCGGAACTGTGGGGCCGGGACGGCTTCGCCGATGCCTTCAACCCCACCTTCGACCGCACCCGCCCCTCGGGCTGGGTAGCCCCGACCCGGCTGGGCATCGACCAGGGCCCGATCGTGTTGATGACGGAGAACTTCCGCTCCGGCTTCGTGTGGGACGTCATGAAGCGCGACCCCGATCTACGACGAGGGCTGGAGCGCGCGGGCTTCACCGGCGGCTGGCTGGCGGAGCCGCACTAACCGCGGACCACCGCCCGCGTCACGGCGACCACCAGCAGGGCCATCAACGCGTAGCCCGCGAAGAACAAGGGCTCTTCCGGCCAGACGTCCAGGGCGAGCAGCTCCAACCAGGCTTGCTTCGTCCTCATGGCCTCACCTCCAGGACCAGGCCGGCGACCACCAGCGCCGTGGCGTAAGGGAAGTGGAACCGCCGTGCCACGACCCCTACCAGGGTCACGGCGAAGAGCAGCTCCAGGATGAGCTGGGGTTGGTGCAAAGGTAGGTCCTCGCGCTAGGGATCCGCCCGGATGGCCCAACGCGCGCCAGCCAGCCCCGGGTGGGGGCTGGGCAGGGGGATGGGGAACCCGGGTGGGCGATCTCGTCAGGCGAGGAGGGGCGGGGCCCTGGGGAGCTGGGGCGCCGTACGCGCGCAGGTCGGCCGGGCGCGCAGGGGGGCGCTCGCCAGGGGGGACGCGGGAGGAACTGCAAGGCGCAAGCCCGGCGGGTAGCCGCCCGGCGGGTCATTAGGCTGGGAGCCCGCGGCGTTCAGGCGGGCGTCGTCATGCGGCTTGCCCAGGGCTTGCGGGCGAGCGGGTGCGGCCTCCGCGCGCGGGGCCTCGCCGTTGCGCCGGAGGTTCAGCCCGTTGAGCGCCAGCCGGGGGAAGTCCGCCACCAGGGCGGGCCGGTTCGGGTCGTCGTCGTCGTAGCCGGCGCCCGGCGTGTGGGTGCCGAAGAGGGCGGAGACGAGCAGCACCACGAAGGCGATGGGGCCGAGCAGGCCACGCAGCGCGACGTAGGTCTTCAAGTCGAACACCCTGGGCACCCGCCCTCCGATCAAGGTCTTACGGGCTTCATACCCCGGGTGGTCGTTGGGCCGTCGGGGAGCGCGGCGGTCCAGGCGCCGGTCTTCACGCCCTGGATGTGGGCGCAGGGCACGTCCTCCCCCACCACCTCGGCGTCCACGCGGGCCTTGTAGGCCGCCAGGTCGTCGCGGAAGCGCGTCAGCTCGACGATGCGCTGGTCCAAGTCGGCCAGCTTCTGCTCCAGCAACCGCGCCACATGCCCGCAGGGCCGGGCGCCCTCGGCCCAAGCCGCCACGATCTCGCGGATGTCGGCCAGCCCCAGCCCCAGCGCCTTGGCGCCCAACACGAAGCGCAGCCGCTCCTCGTCGGCCTCGCCATACTGGCGGTAGCCGGCTTCGTTGCGCCGGGCGGCCGGCAGCAGGCCCAGCTCCTCGTAATACCGCACGGTCTTGGCGTTGATGCCGAGCCGACCGGCCAGCTCGCCGATTTTCAATTCCATTGCCCACCAGCATAGCGGGGCTTGACCTTCCTGTCGACGGGAAGGTTTATGCTGGTTGCAAGGAGATCATTCATGGAGAACCCTGGTACCGCCGAAACCCAGCTGGCGTTGGGCGGCATGAGCTGCGCGTCCTGTGCTGCGCGGGTGGAGAAGGCTCTGGGCGCGGCGACCGGCGTCGTGGAAGCCCATGTGAACTTCGCGACCGCGTCCGCGGCGGTCACCTTCCTGCCGACGGAGACTTCGCCGAGCGCCCTGGTGGGCATCGTGGAGGCCGCTGGTTACGAGGCGAACCTGCCGGTTCCCGAGGCGGTGGCGGCGCCCGAAGCTCCGCCCCAGCTGGGGCGGCTGTGGGTGGGCGTCGGCTTCGGCGTGCCCGTGGTGGTGGGAATGGCGGGCCCGGCGTGGCTGGCCAGCCCCTGGACCCAGCTCCTGCTCGCCACGCCGGTGGTGGCCTATGCGGGTGCGCCGTTCTTCCAAGGGGCCTGGAAGGCCGCGCGGTACCGGGCCAGCACCATGGACACGCTGGTGGCGCTGGGGGTGGGTGCCGCCTACCTGTATTCCGCGGCAGCAACCGTGATGCCGGCGTGGTTCGCGGTGGGCGGGAGCCTGCCCCACGTCTACTTCGAGTCGGTGGTCGTCGTGATCACGTTGCTGTTGCTGGGGCGTCACTTCGAGGCGCTCGCGCGCGGCCGGGCATCCCTCGCCATGCGCTCGCTGCTGGGCTTGCAGGCCAAGACCGCGCGCGTGGTGCGCGGGGACGCCGAGGTCGACGTCCCGCTGGCCGAGGTGCGCGTGGGCGATCGCCTCCGCGTGCGGCCCGGCGAGAAGGTCCCCGTCGACGGCGTGGTGCTGGAAGGGCAGAGCAGCGTGGACCAAGCGCTGCTCACGGGCGAGAGCCTGCCCGTGGACAAGGGGCCCGGCGACGAGGTAATCGGCGCGACGCTCAACAAGGCCGGCTCTTTCGTGATGGAGGCGCGCCACGTTGGCCAGGCCACGGCGTTGGCACGGATCGTCCGGCTGGTCGAAGACGCCCAGGCGTCCAAGGCCCCCATCCAGCGCCTGGCCGACGTCGTCGTCGGTTACTTCGTGCCGGCGGTGGTTGGCATCGCGCTTGCGACGTTTGGTCTGTGGTGGTGGCTGGGCCCCGCGCCCGCCTTTACCTTCGCCCTGGTCAACGCCGTGGCGGTGCTGGTGATTGCGTGCCCCTGCGCCATGGGCCTGGCAACGCCTACCTCCGTGATGGTGGGCAGCGGCAAGGGCGCGGAGCACGGGGTGCTGTTCAAGAGCGCGGGCGCGCTGGAGGCCACCCAACTGGCCGACGTGGTCGTCTTCGACAAGACCGGCACGTTGACGCGCGGTGAGCCGGTGGTGACGGACGTCGTCCCGTTTGACCGCGACGCGGACGAGCTGCTGGCACTGGCCGCGGCCGCGGAACGGGGCTCCGAGCATGCGCTGGGGGCGGCCATCGTGCAGGCGGCCCAACAAAGGCAGCTGGCCCTGCCCAACGCCGCGGGCTTCGAAGCCGTCGCGGGCGCCGGGATCTCGGCTACGGTGGCGGGGGTGCGCGTCGTCGTCGGCAATGCCCGGATCCTGGCCGGCATCGGGGTGGATCTCGCCCCCGCGGCCGCGGCGCTCGACCGCCTCGCCGGCGAGGGCAAGACGCCCGTGCTGGTTGCGGTTGACGGGCGCCTGGCGGGGATCATCGCCGTCGCCGACACGCCGCTGCCCGACGCGCGGGCGGCCGTGGCGCGGCTGCGCGGGCTGGGGTTGCAGGTGGTCATGCTGACCGGCGACAACCGGCGTACGGCAGAGGCCGTGGCGCGCACGCTCGGCATCGAACGGGTGTTGGCGGAGGTCTTGCCGCACCAAAAGGCCGAGGAAGTGGCGAAGCTGCAGGCCGCGGGCCACCGGGTGATCATGGTGGGCGACGGCGTGAACGACGCGCCGGCGTTGGCGCGCGCCGACGTGGGCATGGCCATCGGCACGGGCACGGATGTGGCCATCGAGGCCGCCGACGTGGTGTTGCTGGCGGGCGAGTTGAAGGGCGTGGTCACGGCGATCGCCCTGTCGCGGGCCGTGATCCGCAACGTGAAGCAGAACTTGTTCTGGGCCTTCGCCTACAACATCGCCAGCATCCCAATTGCGGCCGGGGTGCTTTACCCGTCCTTCCACATCCTGCTGTCCCCTGCATTGGCGGGCGGCGCGATGGCACTTAGTTCTGTCTGCGTGGTGCTGAATGCGTTGCGCTTGCGCGGCTTCAAGCCGCCTGTCTTTGAGGTTTTCGATGCGTCTCTTTAGTGTAACCATGCTCGCCGGCACGCTGCTCCTGGGCAGCCCGGCCTGGGCGGCCGACCATTCCCACCACGGGATGCCGATGGCGACGCCGTCTCCGGCCCCCAAGCCCAGCCCGAGCCCCATGGCGCCGCCTTCGGCAAGCCCTTCGGCCGCCCCTTCGGCACCGGATGACATGCCCATGGACCACGCCCACATGGACGAGCCCATGGCCATGCCCGCAGACCCGCTGATGGCGCGCATGCCGGCCCTGGGCTCCGGCACCAGCCTCCAGCCACTGACCTCGCCCATGCGCGCCTGGATGCTTCACCGCGACGGCTGGATGTGGATGTTCCACGGCGACGTCGTGGGCGGCTACGACTACCAGGGCGGCGCGCGCGGCGCCCAGAGCTGGGTAGCCGAGAACTGGCAGATGGCGATGGGCTCCCGCGTCCTGGGCCCGGGTATCCTGGACCTGCGCGCGATGACGAGCCTGGAAGCCCTGACCACGCCGCCTGGCGGCACGCCCCAGCTGTTCCAGACCGGCGAGAGCTACCAGGGCGTGCCGCTGCGCGACAAGCAGCACCCGCACGACCTGTTCATGGAACTCGCGGCGCGGTACAGCTGGGCCCTGGCCGACCAGACCTCGCTGTTCGTCTACGGCGGCTTCCCGGGCGAGCCAGCGCTGGGGCCGGAGGCGTTCATGCACCGCCCGTCCGCCATGGACAACCACTGGGCGCCCTTGGGGCACCACTTGCAGGACAGCACCCACATCACGTTCGGCGTGGCGACGGCGGGCGTGCGCTGGCACGCGCTCCAGTTGGAGGCCTCCGCGTTCAACGGCAAGGAGCCCGACGAGAACCGTTTCAACTTCGACGTGGGCCCGCTCGACTCCTGGTCTACCCGCTTGAGCTGGGCGCCCGACCCGGCCTGGACGGCCCAGGTCTCCTTCGGCCACCTCGCCAGCCCGGAAGCCCTGGAGCCGGGCCCGATCGACCGCACCACGGCCTCCGTCATGCACGTCGACGCGACGGCCTGGGGCCGCCTGGCGACCTCGCTGATCTGGGGCCAGAACGTCCAGAGTGCGCGTGCCCTCCAGAGCTATGGCCTGGAGGCGCAGCTCGATCGCGACCTGCTCACGCACCTCTACGGTCGCTTCGAGCTGGTGGACAAGGCGGAGCTGGGCCTGCCCACCCCGGACCACCGCATCGGCGCCCTGACGCTGGGCGGCGTCCGCGACCTGGTCCCCAACGTGGGCCTCGGCGCGGACGCCACCGTGTACTCCCAAGATGCCGAAGTGGCGGCCGCGTATGGCTTCAACCCGGTGGCATTCCGGATCTACTTGCGCCTGCGGCCGCCCGAGCTGCGGCTGTAGCCCTTACTTGAGCAACGTGCGGTCGATGACCGCCACGGTGTTGGCCTTGAGGTTGCTGACGTAGGCCTTGGAGCCCCAGAAGGCCATCTTGTGGTGGCCGTCGCCGGTACCGATCGTGGCCTTCACGCGCAGCGTCGCACCGTCCACCACCGTCACGGAGGCGCTGTTGTCGTTGCCGATCCAGATCTCGCCGGACTGGTCGGCGTCGTCGTGCGTCAGCGTGTACTTGCCGGCGGCCTCCAGCTTCGGGGCGTTGTAAACATGGACGGGGCGATCGCCCAGGCCCACCCGACCCACCAGCGTCTTGCTCTGGAAGTCCACCACGGCCAGGTCGTTCGAGCCGGCCATGCTGAGGAAGGCGCGGTGGAGGTTCTGGTCCACCTGGATGTCCGTGGGCGCGAGGCCGACGGCCGTCAGGGTGGTCTTGTCGCCGGCGGGGATGCCGAAGAGCGTGATCGTATTGGACGCCGTGTTGCCCACGATCGCGGAGACCGCGGTGCCGGCGATGGTGCCGATGCCGACCGGGGCGGGGGCGTTGCCGTCCGTCAGGGTCGTCACCTTGCCGTCGGCCAGGTTGACCAAACTTGTGTTGTTGTCACCCGCGTTGGGCGTGATGGCCCAGCCGCCGTTGGAATCGATGGCGCGGTGCTCGCCGGGGTTGGAGCCCACGGCGAAGTCCTTGCGCTCGGGCGGCTTGCTGACGTCCTCGCCGAACTTCAGCTGCACCAGCTTGCTCTCGCCCGTCAGGGAGACGATCACGGTGTCGTCGTCTATCTCGTGCGTGTGGTCCGGGCCCTTGCCCAGGGGGATGGTCTGCAGCAGCTTGTGGTCCTGCAAGGGGTCGAAGATCAGCAAGTTGCCCTGCTTGGTGTCTACGATCATGACGTACTTGCCGCCGCGGAAGTCGTGGGCGTAGCCGGGCGTGCCACCGGCCACCGGGATGGTCTTCACCACGGTGTCCGTTTTGGTGTCGATGACGGAGATCGTGTTGTCGCCAATGTTGGAGTTGTAGACGAAGCCTTGCACCGCCCACATGCCGTGGGGGGTCTTGCCGACGGGAATCGACTTGCCGGCTTGCGCGGTCGGCTGGAGGAAGGCCAGGGGTGCGGTCGAGGTGCCGGGCGCGGCCGGTCCGGCCGTGGCCTGGCAACCAAGGGTTAGCACGGCGCAAAGCGCCGAGACCATATGACGGGTCTGCATGGGTATCCCTTTCGAAGAAGCGCGGGGGGGCCCGGCTTATTGGATAAACTGGTAGAAGACGGCGTAACCGGACAGGTCGGTCATGGCGTTCTGGCCACCGACCCTCGGGTCAAAGCCCGCTGCCAAGCGGATGCCCTTGTCGCCGCCCCAGCTATATTGCACGCTGGGTACTAATTTTAGTGCCGACATCGGCGTCACCGTGTCGCTGGCGCCGAACTGGCCGTTGCCGCGGTAGCCGTTGAGCCCGAGGCCGACGCGCCACGCGTCGGTCAGGCGGTAGTTGCCTTGCAACTGGTAGATCACCGCGTTGCCCACGTAGAACGTGGACGCGGCGAGCGTGGGCTTGGAGAAGGGCTGCTGGTAGCCCAGCGTGCCCGTCAGCTCCACGTCGCCCAGCTGGGTGACGCCCAGCAAGCCGGCCTGCCCGCTCCAAACGCCCGAGCCGGTCATGCCGGCAGGGGTGTAGATGCCGGCCGCGTCCGTGCCCAATTGACCGGTCGGGGCGCTGGCGCCGGCCCAGGCGGCCAGCGCCCAGGCGTCGGCCTCGTAGAACTTGTAAGTGCCCTGGAACGAGAGATCGCCGATGGCGGACCCCGTGGTCATACCGGCATCGGTTGGCGCCACGCTGCCCAGGGGACCCCAGGCGGCGTTGTTCAGGCGGTTGGCGATGACCGGGATCTGCACCCCGATGCTGGAGCCCAGCGTGGGGAAGAACGTGACCCCCAACGCGCTCTGGAGGCTGTAGATGGAGCCGCCCACCGGAGACGGGTTCCACTCGCCGCGCTCGTTGAACGAGCCGGTGATGTCCCGCATGTTGGTGCCTTCCTGGATCAGCCAGCGGTGGCCCAGCGAGAACAGGCTGGCGGCCCCGCCGACGGCGCCCAGGTCCGCGGAGGTCCCGGAGCCGCCGCACCCACATGTGAGGCAGGCGGCGGCCGGGCCGGCAAGGCCGAGCCAGGCCGCGGCGGCCAGGGCCGCGGTTCGGTGAATCGGTTTCATCTGTCATCCTCGCGGATCGCGACGGCACCAGCCGCCAGGGTGGGCGATCTCAGGCGAGGAGGCTGGGTGGGCGCAAGGGCGGGGCGATCGCCCGCAGGCTGGCCCGCTCCCGGTAACCGGGGACGTCGGGCCGTTGGGCAGGCACGTGCCAGCCGAGGATGACGGGCGGCAAGTTGGCCGTCCATGGCTTCTGGGGCGGGGCGAAACGCGGGCCCTGGCCGCCGGTGTGGCAGCTGGCGGC